>NCRB01000046.1 GCA_002894665.1 Salinivenus iranica | reverse complement strand
GGCGCTGAAGATGTCCTCCACGTCGTGGGGGCGGCGGGCGCGGACGGTCGAGCCGTCAGGGCGGCCGCCCCGGCAGCGACCTTCGCGTGACCCTTCCCCTGACGCTCGAAGAGATTGCGGAGGGCACCGAGAAGGAGCTCAAGATCCGCAAGTACGTCGAGTGCGAGACGTGCGATGGCACGGGCGCCGAGGGTGGCATGTCGGGCAACAACTACGCCATGTGCCCGAAGTGCGACGGCACCGGCGAGCTGCGGCAGGTGTCGCGCTCCGTCTTTGGGCAGTTCGTGAACGTGCAGGCGTGCCCCCGCTGCGACGGCGACGGGCGCATCATTGAGGACGCGTGTGGGGACTGCGGCGGCGACGGGCGCGTGGAGCGCGACGAGACGATCTCGGTGAACGTGCCGGCCGGCGTGATGGAGGGCAACTACCTGACGCTCTCCGGCGGCGGCAACGCGGGGGTGCGCGGCGGGCCCGCGGGTGACCTCCGCATCGAAATCGAGGAGAAGCCCCACGACGACTTCGTGCGGGACGGCCTCGACATCTACCACGACGTGTACCTCTCCATCCCCGAGGCGGCGCTCGGCACGGAGGTCGAGGTCCCGACGCTCGATGGACGGGCGCGCCTCGAAATCGATCCGGGGGTGCAGGGCGGCAAGATTCTCCGGATGCGCGACCGAGGCATCCCGGACCTGGAGGGGGCGGGCCGCGGCGATCAGATGAACCGCATTCACGTGTGGACGCCCAGCACGCTGACCGACGAGGAAGAGGAAATGATGCGGGAGCTTCGGGGCCGCGAGAATTTTCAGCCCCAGCCGTCCGAACCGAATACCGAAAAGTCGTTCTTTGAGCGGGTATCGGATGTGTTCTCGTAACGGATCCGGGAGCGGCCGAACGGCCGGGGGCACTCTCGGTATCGAACGTATCCCCAGTCGCGTTCGGTTACGTCTGTAGCGAGGGCGCGACGATCATCCATTCCCGTACTGAACCTGCCGACCCTATGCCCGATCCCGTTCCGGGAGACGCGTTTCGCGCAGTGATGCGCCGAGTTCCCTCGCCCGTCGTGGTGGTCACGGCGCAGGGGCCCCGTGAAGCCCGCGGCATCACCATCGGCTCCTTCACGAGCCTGGCCCTCGACCCCCCGCTTGTCAGCTTCAATGTAGGCTGCGGGGCCCGCATGCACGAGGTGATGGAGGCGTGCGACCGCTTCGCCGTGCACGTGCTGGGGGAGGAGCAGGCGCACCTCGCCAAGCGGTTTGCCATTCCGGGCCTTACGGGCGCGGAGCAGTTCGAGTCGGTGCCCTACCACGAGGACGCGCACGGCCTACCGGTGCTCAATGGGGTGACGGCTGTCTTTCACTGCGTGCCCGAGGACTCCCTCGTGGCCGGCGACCATGAGCTGTACGTGGGCCGGGTGGTGGGGATGGAGGAGCACCCCGACCACGGCGCGGTGCTCTATTATCAGAGCGGGTATCACGGCGTCGGGAGCGAGCTTCCGTCCAGGGAATTCTCCCCGGTGAAGCGGCTGTCGAGCGAGTCGTCCTGAGCGCCCACGCCGTAGAACGCGAAGTCGTACCGGGCGGGGTCCGCGGGCGCAAACTGGCGGCAGATAGCGGTAACGCGCCGGACCGCCGTCCAGTCCGTACTCTTCCGATCCAGAAGCCCCAGCGCCCGCACTTGTCGGCCGGCGTGCACGTCGAGGGGCAGCATCAGGTCGCCCGGGGCGAGGCAGGACCACAGGCCGAGGTCCACGGGCCCGTCCCGCACCATCCAGCGCAGGTACATGTTGAGCCGCTTGCAGGCGCTGCCGGCGGCGGGGCGCGCGAGGTGTTTGCGGAGGCGCTTCGGCGTGTCGTCGTGAATGGTAAGCAGCGTCGTGCTCAGTCCCTGCAGGCCCGCCGCGACCGGTTCCTCGTCGGAAGCGGCCGCCGGCAGGTGAGCGTCGACCAGGCCCTCCACCGACCCGTAGCGGTCGAGCACGGCGCTCAGGTTGCGCGTGAGCCACACTGCGTCGATCGGCTGGAAGGTACGGTGCACGAAGCCGTCGAGCGCCTCGGCGTCGTCGGCCGGGTCGAAGGAGCGGACAAAGGCGAACGGCGCGTGGTCCATCCGCTCGCAGAGCTCCTGGAGCTTGCGCAGCATCACATCGCGGCGGCCCCAGGCCAGCAGCGCCGCGTACAGTCCAATCACTTCCTGGTCGCGGGGGTCGTCGAACGCGTGGGGAATCGAAATGGGATCGTCGTCAATGAACGCGGGCGTCTCGTAGCGGTCGACGAGGGTGTCGAGGTACTGCTGAAGAGCGTCGAGGGACGGCACGGTCGACGAGGGCGGGGCGGTTACACAGAATCGAAACGGGGCGGTTGGACGCGGAGACGGTCCCGGAGTTCGAATGCTCGGCCCGAGGCCGGGAGCGCCGAGTCGGGCCGTGGCGCGGAGCACCGGCTATGCCAGCCCGTGCGCCTCAAACAGCGCGGCCGCCCGGCCCAGGTCCACGTTCCCCCCGCTGATGACGACCCCCACGCGCTCGTCCTCGGCGGACACCACCTCGTCGAGCAGGGCGGCGGCCCCCAGCGCGCCCGTCGGCTCCACCACCAGCTTCATCCGCTCCCACAGCAGGTGCATGGCGCGAACAAGCGCGCCGTCGGAGACCGTCACCATGTCGTCGACGTAGTCGAGCACGAGCGGAAACGTGACGTCGCCCAGGTAGGGGGTGCGCGCCCCGTCCGCAATCGTGTCGGGGTTCTCGACGGTTTGCCGCTCGCCCGAGTGGAAGGAGCGCGTCGCGTCGTCGCCCGCGGCCGGCTCCACGCCGATCACGGTGCAGTCGGGGGCGTGGTGGCGGGCCGCCAGGGCGCAGCCCGAGAGCAGGCCGCCGCCCCCGCAGCATACGAGCAGCCGATCGAGCGGACCCGCCTGGTCGAACAGCTCATCGCCCACGGTGCCCTGCCCCGCCACCACGTCCGGGTGGTCGTAGGGTGGGACGAGGGTCAGGCCGCGCTCCTCCGCGATGTCCTGCCCGAGCGTCTCGCGGGTCGTCGTGTCCGGGTCGTACGTCACGATTTCGGCCCCGTAGCCGCGGGTGGCGTCCAGCTTCACCTGCGGCGCGTCCTCCGGCATCACGATGGTCGCGTCCACCCCCAGCTCGCGCCCGGCCAGGGCGATCGCCTGTGCGTGGTTGCCCGACGAGTACGTGATCACGCCGCGCGCCTTCTCGTCGTCGGAGAGCTGCGAGACGGCATTGTAGCCGCCCCGGATCTTGAAGGCGCCGGTGCGCTGCAGATTCTCGCACTTGAAGACCACCTCGGCCCCGGTGTGGTCGTTGACGGTGCGGGAGGTCATGACGGGTGTGCGGTGGGCCACGCCGTCGAGGCGGCGGGCCGCGGCGGCCACGTCGTCGTACGCAACGGAGGGCGCGTCGGGGACGGGAGAGGGCATGGAGCGAGCGGACGGTGAGACAGGCGCGACATCCGGTTCAATGCATGCCGCCACGGCCCGTTCGGCGGCCCGGGCGACCGGACGCGCGGGCTAGGACTGCGCCGCTGTGCCGGGGGCAGACGACTCGGCGTGGGGAAGCTGGATTGTAAAGGTCGTGCCCTCACCCTTCGCCGTCGCCACGTCAATCGTGCCGTCCATCCGGTCCACGAGGCGCTGCACCACGGCCAGTCCCAGCCCGCTCCCGTCGTAAGACTGGGAGGGGGAGGAGGCGGCCTGCTGAAACGGCGAAAACAGATCGTCGACCTCGTCCGGGTCCATGCCGATGCCGGTGTCGTCCACTACCAGGATGCCGGCGTCCGGGCCCGACCGGACGCGGACGTGCACCGTGCCGCCGTCCTCCGTATACTTGAGGGCGTTGGTCAGCAGGTTGCGCTGCACGCGGCGCAGGGCGCCCTGGTTGGCCCGGACGTGCACGGGGGCGTCCGGCGTCTCCGATTGGAGCGTGATGCCCTCTGCGTCCGCCTCCTGCTCGTACATCTCGACCATCTCGTCGGCTTCCGTCGTGAGGTCGACGGGGCGGAGGCGGAGATCGATGGCCTCGGCCTCCAGCTTGGAGAGGTTGAGCACCGAGTCGAGCGTTTCCAGCAGCCGCTCCCCGCCCTTCGTGATGCGACGGCTGAAGTCCTCGAGGGGCACGTCGGGCTCGCCGGGGGCCGTCACGGCGTCCTCAATCGCCTCCGAAAACCCGAGAATCGAGGTGAGCGGCGTGCGGATTTCGTGGCTCATGTTGGCCAGGAAGGTCGACTTCTGTCGGTTCCGCCTTTCCGCCTCCTCCTTGGACCGCTTGAGCTTGTGCTCGCGCCGCTTCCGCTCAGTGATGTCCACGAACATCGCGTACCCCTCCACGACGTCGTCGGGCCGGCGCTGCACCGCAAACTGCAGGGCGAAGTGGCGGGGCCCCTGCGACGTGTGGCACGACAGCTCGATCTGCTGCACGGGCGTGGTGAGGGCCCGCTCCACGAGGGCCTCCATGTTGTCGGGGTCGTCGGGGTCGAGGAGGCCGCAGAGGTCCTCGCCCGCGGCGTCCTCCGTGTCAGCCCCGAAGACCGACGCGAAGGCCTGGTTCACGCGCTGGATGGTGCCCCCGCCGTCTGCCACGCGGCAGTGGACGACGGGGGTCGGCAGGTGCTCGAACAGCGTCTCGAAGCGGTCGCGCTCCCGCTGAAGGGCCTGCTCCCGCTGCTTCCGTCGGGTAATGTCCTGCAGTGTGCCGGTGAGACGGGGCGACCGCCCAGGGCGCCGGCGGGCCTGGCCGCGGATGCGGGCCCACTGGGGGGCGTCCGCGGCGTCCAGGGGCACCTCCAGGTCGAACGACTCGCCCTCCGTGAGGCAGCGGTCGATGGTGGCGGCCACCTCGGTTTGCGTCTCGGGCGGGTACACGCTCAGCCCAATCTCGCGGCTAATGTCGCGATCCGACGACACCCCGAGCAGGCGGTGGAGGGACGTGGTTGCGTGCACCGTGTCTGTGTCCGGATCGTACTCCCACCCGCCCACGCGGGCCACCTCCTGCACGCGACGAAGCCGATCGCGAGTCTGCTGGAGCTCGGCCTGCGCCCGGCCAAAGGACAGGTGTCGCCGGTAGAGGGCCGCGCTGGTGGCCGTGATGAGCACTGCACTGCCGCCCACGAACGCGAGGTGGGTCGCCATGCTCGGGGAGACGGCGGCCGACCCGCTCCACAGCGGCCCGGTTGGGCCGAAGGCGTACACCACGAGGGCCACGGCCCCGCCCACGCCGAGTACCTGACGGGGGCGGAACGGGACGATCGCCACAATCACCAGGTAGGCCGGCACCACGTAGACCGTCCCGAAGGTGTCCCGCAGCCCGCCCTCGAACATGGCGACGGTGGCGGTGAGCAGGATCGCCACGACCCCGAACCCCCGCCCGGTGCGCAGGCGGCACTGCATCTGCGCCAGGACCAGCGCGCTCACGCTGAGGGCGGCTACGATCAGCGTGCCGAGCACCACCACCTGATTCGCCTCCGCGACGGCCAGGGTGTCGTACGTCCATCGGACGTTGTAGCCCAGGCCCAGGGCGCTGAGGCCCACGTGCAGCAGGGTGCCCACCAGCCCAATCGCGCCGCACTGCCGGAGGCTGGTGTGCAACACGTCGGTGAGCACCGACCGTACGGCCGGGGCCTGCTCCTGCGTGGCGGCAGAGGCGAGGAGAGAGAGCATCGACGGGCCGGTGAACGCCATGAGGCAAACCCCGCGGTGAAAATAGACGTGCGTGCAACTCGATCTGGCGCAACGACTATTCCAGCCGGGGGCTTCCTCCTCACGGATTGCGGCTGCTCCGTGCAAAGAATGGATGTACCGATGGCGCACCCGACGGAGAGCGAATGGCGCTCACCGTCGGCCCAGTGACTACGGATCGATGGGAGACGGCGGGGGGCCGACGTGGACGGACGTTTTTACCCATACTGATACAGAACGTACCAGTCGAAACTGCGAGGTCCCGAAGAGACGGGCGGCACATCCTCTCTATAGATTTAGATCTCAGGTCAAGAGCCCCGTCCCAACGGCCTGATGGGGGCGGGACGGGACAAGGTGGGGCGGTTTCCCCGCGCTGGGCCGTCGTTGGCATGGTTCCTGTCTAGTTATAGGGCGAACGTGCAAATGCCTCGGGGCGCCGGGTCCGGTGATGGGGCCGTGGGCCGGCAGCGTGCCGGGACATTCGCCCCCGCCCGCGACGTTTTTCCACTCATAGCACCACACAAGACTCATGGGACAGCAACAACTCTTACTTCTCGTACTCGCCACGGTAATCGTGGGCCTCGCCACGGTGGCCGGGATTCAGGCGTTTGATGAAGGCCAGACGCAGGCCACGCAGGATGCACTTACACAGCGTGCATTGACAATTGGTAGTGATATATACGGGGCTATGCAACAACCGACTCAGATGGGAGGTATCTCCTCAGACGAGAGTGATAATTCGACTATTGCAGCTGCCGCAGGATACGGTGAGTCTGGCGATGGGGATGGCACAAGTATTCCGGCTGATGGTGCGGGGGACGACGCAGGTTGCGATATTGGTGGATCGGCATCGGGCGGTATTACGGTTACCTGTACCGATGATGACAATGGATCAAACCAGGACGGTAACCAGGCTGTTGTGGTTACCGTTGATGACGGTGGACCTTCCGTAACAAGCATAAATGGTACAGACGTCGGCAGCTAAGGTGTACCTCTATCTGGATATGTCAGAAGAGATTCTGATTCTGTAAAGAACAGGTAAGGGTGGCTCCCAGCTGGGAGCCACCCTTTAACTTTTAAAAGGGTGAATTTTACCCTTTTTAAGCTTATTATAAAATTACTATATACTTAATCATGGGCGTATCTATGATCTATCTTTAATCGACGAGTTAATAGATAATGGGGTTTTGTGAAAAGAAAAGTTCACTGGTTACTCCTTATTGGACTGATCGGAGCATACGTTCTCGTCGTGCCGAGTCTGTCTCTGTTTCCTCCACTCACTCCGTATAACGAGAAACGGGTTCTTCAAGTCGCCGTTTTTTTTGTCATCGGGAGTGTACTTCTTATCTCAAGTGCTCCTCGACAGAACTGGCTCTCACTATTTTTGAGACTCCCCCGAGTTGCGCGCTGGGGAATAGGAGTCGTACTGGGACTTGGGATTATCTCCGCCGCTGTGGCTCCGGCTCCCGAATATGCATTTTTGGGGTTCGCCCATTTTGTGCTTCTCTTTGTCGGAGCGGGTGCTTTGGCAGTGGCTGTTCGGCAAGAGTCAGACACAACTCAGCACCTCATAATTGGAGGAATTACGGTAAGCGGGATCCTCTATGCCTTATACTTTGCAGTGCGGTGCGGAGCGTTTCTTGTTATCCCAGAATTGGAGATTGGGCGCGACACGGTAACGGGATTTTCTAATGTTCGGCATTTTAATCAGTACCAGACGTGGACGCTTCCTCTGCTCGCAGTTCCCGTGCTGTCGCTTTCTCGCGAGTGGTGGGCCGTTCGGGGATTTGCGTTCCTCGTTCTGTGTCTCTGGTGGGCTCTGCTTTTTGCGTCGGTTGCGCGAGGTACATTTCTTTCGCTTGCGGTCGCCTTTGCTGGAGCAAGTCTTGTGTTCGGACGTCGCATTCGAAATACTCTTACTGTTCAGGCGGCATCTCTGGTCTTGGGGGCTGGAATGTACTACATGCTCTTTTGGACAAGTCCAGGGGCAGGAGACGCGTTCGTACAGCAGGCCCAGGGAACGCGGAGCGTCGTAGGACGGCTTGAGCATTGGCGGATTTGTTTGGAGATGGTCGTCGCCAACCCGGTATTGGGAGCAGGTCCAATGCACTATGCCTGGCCTCCGATCAACTTTATGCCGGCAGCACACCCTCATAATGCATTTATGCAATGGCTCGGGGAATGGGGATTGCCTTCTACTCTCATTATGAGCGGGCTTACCATGTGGGGGGGATGGCAGTGGATAAAGCAGGAACAAACGGAAAAAGCGGGAGGAGAGGATCCGGGTGCACTTCGAATCGCCCTGGTAGCCTCCGTACTCGCTGGAGGTGCATATGCAATGATAAGCGGAATTCTTGTGACTCCGGTGAGTCAGATCCTGCTGGTCCTCGTTGGGGGGTGGGCTTGGGGGCGCTATCATCATCCCGGATCTCCGGTGACGAGCTCCTCAACAATGTCTCACTTCCTTTTGTGCGGACTTCTGGTTATGGCAATCGGAATTGTCGGGCTGCGAAGCGCACAAGACCTCTCGACGATTGAAGAGCGTCAAGCGGCATATGCAGAGGCAGTAGAGCGCCGCTACTACTCGCCCCGGTACTGGATACAGGGGTATATCGGCGTGCGAGATCCCAGCGTCATCGATCGGGCCCGGCGTCAACCTTATGAAGAAGACCTGTTTTGAACATTCGGTGGTCAGACTGAAAACGAGTTGACGACAAACAACCCCAGTTGGATTCTCCTGGGTATTCTGGGTGTGGCGTGTCAGTGGCAATAATTCGGATGTGACCCGGTCTCCCTCTTCCCATTTCATTCTTCTGTTCGATCTGTCTTTTAGACAGTGGATAGATCCCAGCTCGGTGCTCCGAACCTGTCCGGAGCGTGGCCGGGATGACAACTGCCTCTCTCGGATGGATAGGATATGCCGCGCTCATCCGAAAATGCCTGCCGTCATCCCGGACAGAACGGAGTGGAGATCCGGCATCGATCCAATCGAGAGACGAAGGGCTGCACTCACTGCTTCGACGTCCCGCTTCGTCCCGCCTTTTGCCTGTATCCTCGCCACGGGGGCCCCGTACCTGCAGGAGCATGTACGCTCGGTTCCGGCTCAGCGCCCTGAGCGTCAGCGACGGGAGGCGAAGCTACTGCTGCCGTGCGGTGAAGTCGTGCTGGGCTACAGTCGACCGAAACGCTCTCCCTTGGCCGGGATGGCATCGTGCATGCATCGGAGGACGTGGGTACGTCCCGACCGACAATCCCTCTTGCCCCGTGGCGCAACGAACCCGCCCCGCCGCGAAACGAAAGCGGATCGCGGGGCTACGACCTGTTCCCACCCGCCCCGGCGCGTCCGCATGAGGACCCACTCCGCGGCCGGAGGCACGGCGTCCTCCTCAGGCGTGATCTCCCACCATGGCGCAGTACCAACTTCTTCTTCTCGCCCTCTGCGGCGCCATCGCCACGCTGGCCACGGCCGCCGGCATCGAGGCGTACGAGCACGGCCAGCGGCGCGCAGCGGCCGACCGCATGACACAGACGGCTCTCAACATCGCCATTGCCGTCCAGCGACACGCCAAGGCCCCGTCGCCCCTCCGGTCCGACGCCCCCGAGTCGGAAGCTTTGACCGCGGACTTCTCGGACCTGTCCAAATACGAGGCCGCGGGGGGCGCCGAGGGCGCGACCTACACGCGGCAGGACGCCCGCTACAGCCTGGACGGGCCCGAGGCACTGCCAGATGGCTACACGGCGTCAGCCTGCCCGGAGGGCGAGCGCGTCCACGCCGTGCACGCCTACCACGAGGCCCACGACGTGAGCGTGTGCGTCGCCATTGCGGGGCCCGCGGGGGAAGACCTGACGGCGGGCCAGACGCAATGAGTGTCCAGCCGTCCCACCCGGGCCTCGTCTCGCCGAAAAGACACGGACGGGTGAACGGAGATTCAAAAATGAGTGAAGCGAACTCACGTCAGTAATCCATACGGCGGTAGAAAGTGGGGGTCTCCGTCTGGACCGGCTGACCGGGCGCCCGATTTTTTGCTTGTGCCTGCATTGCACGGTTGATAGATCCCGGCTCAACGGTCGAGCCGGAGGCTCTTCCCTGGCCGGGATGACATGTGCTGGTGGACGGACGGAATCGGTGCCCTCATTCGGAATGGGCTGTATCCCTCGAGAACGTCTCTCCGTCATCCCGGACGACGGGAGTCGAGCGAACGGAGATCCGGAAATGAGTGAAGCGAATTCACGTCAGTAATCTATACGGCGATGGAAAATGAGATTCCCTGACTGCATCGGCTGACCAGGTGGGCCCGACCATCGGCATGTGCCGCAGGCGCACGTTTGATGGATCCCGGCTCGGCGCTCCGAACCGGTTCGGAGCTTCGCCGGGATGACAACGGCCTCTCTTGGATGGATCTGCCGCGCTCATCCGAAAATGCCCGTCGTCATCCCGGACGGAACGGAGTGGAGATCCGGGATCTATGTGCCCCTTGAACAGAGCAGATCGTGCTCCTCGTGTCCGGACTCGTCCGTATTGCCCATCGGCTTTCATGTCGGGCCGTGACGCCCGTTTGAGTCCACCTCACCTGCTCGTCCCCGACGCCTTCCGGAACGAGTGCGTCCGTAACTCCTACCACCCGGGCTACGAAATGTGATCGGGCGGACGCACCGTGTCGCGCCACGACGCGGCCACGACGCCGTGCGGTACACCCTGCAGGGAGCAGGAAGACGCCGTTTCGTTACAGAGACACGACTCCCCCACTGCACCCGGACGAGTAGGCGGAGCGAAGGGCCATTCGGCACGATTCCTGTATGTAATAAACACTCCGCCGGCCCGTTCCCGGCCGGAGACGTCGAGCCTGCATCCCGAAGCACGAGCACACGCGCTGTTATGGCCGTTCGTGAATTCCGATTTCAGGGCGTCGCGCCGGGCGGGCAGCCCGTGCAGGGCACCGTCATGGCCTCCTCGAAAAGCACGGCCCGTGAGAAGGTCGAGGAGCTCGCCGACGAGCACGGGTTTAACCCGTCCGAGCTGCAGAAGCGACGCACCTTCCTCTACAAGGTCCGTACGCAAAAGGGCAACGTGAAGAAGGGGGAGCAGAAGGCCTTCTCGCAGGAGGAGGTGGAGGAAGCCCTGGAGAATATGGGCCTCGAAGTGATTCGGGTGCAGCGGAAGTGGCTGGACTTCGAGTGGTCGCCCCCGCAGTCCGACCTCATCATGTTCGTGCGGCTGGCGGCCAACCTGCTCCGCGAGAACATGCCGTTCGACGAGGTGCTGGAACTGCTGGTGAACGACGTCTCGTCGAAGAGCCTGCGGCAGGTGATCCGCGACCTGAACTCGGACCTGAAGGGCGGGATGGACCCCGAGAAGGCGTTCAACAAGCACCGCGACAAGCTCGGCAAGTTTACCGCCTACATGCTGGGCATTGCCTCCAAAAGCGGGAACATGGCGGAGATCTACGAGGCCACCGCGAAGTTTCTGGAGCGCAAGGACGAGTTCAAGTCCCGCATCCGCAGCTCCATGATTATGCCGGCGGTGACCACGGTGGGCCTCATCGGCGCGCTCATCTGGTACATCTGGTACATCGTGCCGGCCACGGCCGGACTGTTCGAAGGCATGGACGTCACGATGCCGCCCCTCACCCAGATGTCGCTCTCCATGGCCGACTGGCTGGACCAGAACTGGCTCTGGTTGCTGATCGGGACGGTCGTGCCCCTCCTCGGCTTTGTGGCGTGGGCCCGTACGGATCAGGGCAAGTTTTACCTCCACAAGTACATGATCAAGGTCCCGGTGATCGGGAAGCTGCTGCACAAGCTGAACATCGAGATTTTCTGTCGGGTGTTTGCCATTCTCTACTCCGGCAGTGGCGACAACCTGCGCGTGATGCGGGTGGCGGCGGAGGCCTGCGGCAATAAGTACATGGAGTACAAGATCCGGAACGTCACCATTCCCATGATGGCCGCGCAGGGGGCGAGTCTGGTGGACGCAATGAAGGCGAGCGGGGTGTTTACGTCCATGGCCGTCACGCGCTTTAAGAGCGGGCAGGAGACCGGGACCGTGCGGAACAGCGCCCGCCAGATGGCCGACTACTACCAGAAAGAAACGGAGCTGAGCCTGGACGCTGCCGTGCAGGGCATCCAGACCGCCGTGTCGGTTATCATCGCCATCGGGGTCCTGTTTCTCACCATCCTTTCTGCGGAGATGGCCTTCATTCAGCCGTCGCAGGCTGATATGATGGGCATGTAACGCTCCTGAACCATCGGTGGGACCTGCCGTTCTCGATGCATTCACGCCTAATCCAAGCGCGTCACTCTCCTTTCGTTGACGCCCGGTCCCATGAACGACGCCGCCGACATTCGCCCGCCCGCCGCCGACGCGAGTGCTGAGCCGAGCTTCGGCGACGGAGTGCCCGACCCGATCGACCTGCACCTCGGCCCGGTCGATTCCCCGCGCTTCGCGAATCCGCCGTTTGCGCTGAGCCACGCCCTGCCGGCCCGGACCCTCTCGGATGCAGCGTCGAGCGAGTCGTCTGCGGAGGCCGCGGACGAGGCCCGCTCTCCCTTCGACGAGGATTTGTCCACCGAGGGGCTCCCCACCGAAGATGTCAGCAATCCGACGCCGAGCGACGACGGCGGCCCGGACGGGGACGGGGCGGCGTCCAACATCCCGGAGCTCGACGCCCTGGAGGCCCAGATCGACGCCGACCAGATCGACGAGTTCGCCTCCCGCATGGCGTCGAACAAGTCGATGTCGGTGGGCACCAGCGACCGCGTGGTGGAGATGCTGCTCCGGCGCGGCGAAGTGGAGGAGAAGCACGTGTGGAGCGCGCAGAAGAAGCAGGACGAACACCACCCCGACGCGTCCCTCTGGCGGGTACTGGCGACCCACGAGGCGGTGGACAAGGAGGCCGTATACGGCCGGGCGGCGCGGATTTACGCGTTCGAAGTGGTGGACCTGGACGACCACGAAACCGATCTCAATTACATCAAGTCCGCGGTCGAGTCCTTTACCGAAGACCAGCAGGAGCGGCTGCTGGACCTTAAGGTGGTCCCCTACCGGCGCGAGACGGTGAAGCGCGGGCAGGAAAAGGTATACTTCCTGACCCACGATCCCATGCGCCCCGAGGTGCACCGGGCGGTGCGCAAGCTGGGCCTCAATCAGTTTGAGCTGCAGTACGCGCCGGAGTCCAGGGTCACGGACCTGATTTCCGATGCACTGCCCCGCGACAACGAGTACCTGCAGCGCCTCGACGAAGAGAGCGCGGTCAACCTGGGACAGAGCTTCGAGGAGGAAGAGGACCTGGTCGACCAGGAGAAGCTGGAAGAGGAGATCAACCGGTCGACCCTCATCAACCTGTTCGAGGCCACCCTTGTGGAGGCGGTCCGCGAGGGCGCGTCGGACATTCACATCTACCCGAATTCCGACAAAGAAGTGGAAATCCACTTCCGCATGAACGGCCAGCTCAACCACTGGCACACCGAGGATCGGGTGCATCCGGAGGCGCTCCTGTCGGTGGTGAAGGACAATTCGATGGAGGTCGACCGTTTCGAGCGCGACGCGGCGCAGGACGGATTTATTCAGCGCACGGTGGACGGCACGCGCATCCGGTACCGCGTCTCCATCATGCCGATCGCCAGCTCCAGCCAGGACATCGATTCGGAGAGCGTGGTCATCCGTGTGCTCGACGACCGGAAGGTGATTACGGATCTGACCAAGTTAGGCCTTGATTCCCGGGCGCTCGACCGGTTCGAGCACGCCATCAATCAGCCCTACGGCATGGTGATTCTGACGGGACCGACCGGCTCCGGCAAGAGCACGACCCTCGTGGCGGCCTTGCACGAGGTCATCGGGCCGGAGGAAAACGTACTTACGGTCGAGGACCCGGTGGAATATATCATCGAGGGCGCGCGACAGGTGCGCCTGAGCGACAAGCTGCAGCTCAAGGACGCCATCCGGTCCATTCTGCGCCACGACCCGGACACCGTGATGGTGGGCGAGATGCGGGACCGGGAGACGGCCGAGCTCGCCATCAAGCTCGCCAACACGGGGCACCTCACGTTCTCGACGCTCCACACCAACGATGCGCCGAGCGCCGTGAGCCGGCTCTACAAGATGGGCATCGAGCCCTTTCTGATTGGGTATGCCATCAACCTAGTGGTGGCCCAGCGGCTGATTCGTACGCTGTGCCCGAACTGTAAACAGCCAACCCCCGACCCGGACCCTGTGAAATTGAAGCAGTTGGGGTTTTCGGAGAGTGAAATCGCCAACAACACGATCTACCAGCCCAGTGACGAGGAAACGTGTAGTCGCTGCGCGGGGACGGGCTACGACGGCCGACGCGCCATTGCGGAGGCGCTTTACTTCTCGCAGGAGATCCGTCACATGATTGTGGAGGCGGACGAGATGGTAGATGAAGACGCCATCCGAGAACACGCTGAGACGAAAGACGGCATGCGCTCGCTGCAGGCCTCGGCCCGCCAGGTGGTGCTCAACGGAGAAACCTCCGTGCGGGAAATGATTCGCGTGGTGGCGACGTAGCCGGCCTGGGGCACAATTCTTGTGCGTCCATAAAGAGACGGCCCCCTTCATCTCCGAGATTCGGGGAGCCCTCTTGATTCCACGCGTCCTCGACCGATGCAACAGACCCTTCTTTCTCTTCTGGCCCTTCTGATTGTGACGCTTCTGAGTTTCAGTCAGCAGCAGTCCAGCATACAGGGACAGCACCAGGCGTTCCGGGGAGAGCTGGAACAGATGGCGCTGGGCGTCGCGATGCAAACGATGGAGGTGGTGCGGGCCCGGGCCTTCGACCGGGCGGTTCTTGGCCTGCCGCCGGAAGCGTACGCCGATCCGAAAGAGGACAACTTTGCCTGCAAGGACGACCTGTCCTGCGAAGCGGACGGCGACGACAGCAACGGATTCGGCGGGGAGGGAAACTGCCGAATCCATCCGGACGCGGGCGGGACGGATTGCGCCGCGATTGAGGAGTTTCACGGGACGGAGGGCGAGGTGCCCTTCCAGCTTGCCGACGGGACGTTTGCGTTTGACGTGGAGATTGAGGTGCACTACGTGTGCGACACCCTTGAGCGGGCGTCCGAAGGGGGGTGCACACCGCCCACTAGCCGAAAGGAGGTGGTCGTTCAGGTGCAGGACGTTGCCGCCGATGGGGCTGCCCCCCGACTGTACAGGCCAATCCAGTACTCAGAAGTGATCACGTACCCGTAGGACAAAAAGGGCCAGCAGGTCCCTTCAGAATCGCACGGACACCTCACCATGCCTTTCCTTTACGATAACCTGACGGCGACGGTCGTGGGGCTGACGGTCCTCCTCATTCTTGCATCCCTCCAGATGCGGATGACAAAATCCAGCGTGACCCAGGCCGGTCGGAAGGCCGCCCTGAACCAGGCGCAAACCTTTGCCACGTGGCTGGAGGACGATCTGGGGCGGATGGGGCGGAATCGGGGGAGTGGCGAGGTGTTTTCGATTGGGGGGCGGTCCAATCAGGACGCGTCGCCCACCGGCAAGGTGCTGGACGACTTCACGTTTCACTTTGAGGACGACAGCGGCTCTGAAACAACGATCGAATACTCGATCGCCGAGCGGGAGACGGAGGCCCGAACCCTCTACGACCTCACACGAAATGGGGGCGACGGAAGGACCTCGCGCCTCGGCTATTTCGATATTCGGTTCCTGGATCGGAATGCGCAGGTGGTCCCGAATCCAGAATCCAACGAGGGACGGATCCAGTCGGTGCGGGTGCAATTCTCCGTGGTCGCCCCGTTTCAGAACGACCAGACGGACGTGAGAGAAGTACATCGGATGGTGGTGGTCCCGTACACCCCGGCGCAAGGATAGAAAAGAGAATCATAGGGGTGGGGCGCCAGTCCCGAAGCCATGTGCTCCGGAAGCAGGTCCGGGACGCTGCTGAAGACGGGGGCGCCACCGTGTACATTCCTCCACCCGGAAGAGTAAATCGTACGGGCCTTCGGGAGCCTGTGTCCGTATTGAAGTGGAGTGGCCGATGGCACCATCTTTGAGCTCTCAAAAATATGATTGTGGTTGTACGGATCCATGATCTCCCGTTTCTGCCAACACTCTTCTGACTCGGTCCCGCAACTCCATGGGCAAGTACGTTTTGCTTCTCACGTTCTCTGCCTTGTTGGGGGCGACCTATTTCACCCAGTACACCAGCCAAACCTCGGCGGCTGCGAGTGAGGACCAGGCCGAGCGGCAGGAAGCCGTTCTTGCTCGCCAGGTGGCCCGGTCTGCGTTCAGCGATGGGGTAAGCGAGGTGAAGCGGAACTTTGACACGATCACCGATGGCGAGACGCGCCGCGGCACGTACGAGGATGGCAGCTACGAGCTGATGTTTGAGGTGTCCACAACCGACGAAGGGGAGCGTGAGGTCGCCGTGACGGCCCGGGGCACCTATCCGGCTGATGCTGACGCAGGGGATCGAGAGGCCACCTACTACATCTCGGGGGTCGCAACCCGCGAGGCGACCGTGAACGCCTTGTTTAACGCCATCACGTCGGAAAAGGAGCCAGAGTTTGATGTCAACGGGCCCGGGTGCAGTGGCGACGCCTGTGTGTCCGGAATTGACGCCGGCGGTAGAGACGACCGGCATGGCATCAGTCTATCCGAGCTGGAAAATCCACAGGAGGACGAGGCGGACGTCTGCGAAATCTTTGGTCAGAAAGTGGAGGGGAAAGAAAGTGGGTGTGACGTGAGCAGCCGGGGGGAGTCGACCGAGGAATGGGTCAAGAAGGAGTTTGAGAAGGTCTCGACGGCAATCAGAACCCTAATCGAGGAGGACTCGGACAAGGTAACGGCCTGCGTTGACGATGATGACCTTGTTGAAGGAGACGATGATGAGGAGAGAGGAGGGGGGCCGAGCAAAGGGAAAGGCGGCAGCGAGGGGGTAACACTCTCCTGTGAGCTGAAAGGGAATCGGGGAGGGGATGGCATTCTTTACGTAGACGATGACTTCGAGATCAAGGGAAATGCTCAGTGGAATGGGCTTGTTTTCGCAGATGGGGACGCCGACATCACCATTAGTGGAGGGGGAAATGCTGATAACATCAATGGCGGTCTTCTGATGGCGAGCGATGCGAGCCTGGGCATGAATGGAGGGAATCGGATTCAATACAACTCGGACCAGCTATTGAATCTCATCGACGTCCTGCCCACGGTGCAAACCGAGCGGGTTGTTCTCGCCGATCGATGCGGCGGAGTGGTTCCCGCTGGGCAGGAGGCGCCGACTCCCTGCCGGTAGCCTGTGCTCCTGGGCGTCCGGGTGGAGGGCGCTCCGGTCGGCGACGTGAATGTACGGCTCGTACTGGAGCCCTGTCAGGAAAGAGGACGGTCACACTGAGGCTGGAAGCATCATCCCGCACAAAGACAAACCGCATAATGTCCTCATCCCCGCTCGATTCTGTTTCCGCCCCGGGCCAGGCCAACGGACAGGAAACGACCGCCGCGGCATCGCTGCCAGCGGTCTGCCAACAGATCATCGACTCGATCCCCGACCCGTACCGCGGCCAACGACGCCTCCGGTACCTCGCCGAGCAGGTGGACGAACTGCCGGAAGAGAAGAGCCACGTGCTGGGCGAACGCGCGAATCAGTTTGTGCGCCGCACGCTGGAGCTGGACGCCAGCGACATGGATCTCGGGGGCCGCGCCTGCGACGGCAACGTGTGGTACCGTGTCGACGGGGAGAAGCGGCGGGAGGAGGAGCTGGGCACGTACGACCCGTTGGAGACCGACCTGCTGGTGCTCAACCTCCTCAACGACAAACAAACCCGCGAATTTCTGGAGGAAGGCGCCACCGACTTCTCCTACCGACTGGAGGTCGAGGACAACGACCGGCCCCGCCGCTTCCGCGCCACGGCGTACTCGGACTACGACCACGCCGCCCTCAACATGCGCGCCATCTCGGACGAGATTTTTCCGCTGGACACCCTGGGCTTCCACCCGAAGATCCAGAAGGGCATGATGTTCAGGCACGTGCGGGACGGCCTCACGCTCATCACTGGGGTCACGGGCTCCGGAAAGAGCACGACCCTGGACGCCATCATTGACGCCAACAACGAGGACTACCCGGGGCACATTGTCGTCATCGCCGACCCCATCGAGTACATGCACGAGCCGAAGGAGTCGATCGTGCGGCACCGGGAGGTGGGCAAGGACGTCGTGAGCTTCAAGGACGGCATCACGCAGGCCCTGCGCCAGGACCCTGACATTGTGGTGATTGGGGAGATGCGGGACCCGGAAACGATCCAGGCGGCCCTCGAAGTGACGGACTCCGGCCACAAGGTCTTCTCCACCCTCCACACGTCCTCGGCCATGGAAACGATCGACCGCATCGTGGCCGAGGTGCCCACCGACGAACAGGAACGCGTGCGCCACCGCCTAGCCGATGTGCTCCGCTGCGTCGTGTCCCAGAAGCTGTTGCCGAAAATCGGAGGCGGGCGGCAGCTCGCGAAGGAGGTCCTGTGGGTCGACGCCTCGGCCCGGGCCGCCATCAAAAACGACAATGTGGGAGAGGTCTACCAGATGATGTGGCAGGGCGGAAAGCAGGGCCAGACCACCCTCGAACAGGATCTCTATAAGCTGGTGCGGAAGCGCAAAATTGAGCCGGAGACGGCGATGGACTACGCGAACAACAAAAAGCGTCTCCGTCGCCTCATGTAGAGCGAGGCTTGATCCCGGGGCGTCGTTCGCCGAGATTCATGCTCTCGGAGCGTTCCCCCCGGGACTGTCGTCCGCTCCCCCCACCGGGAACTCGTCTGTTCACTCTATATCCCCCGTTTGGATGAGCACGTACGCACTCGGCGTCATGGTGTCGGCGTCTACCCTTCACGCTGTGCTGCTAGAACGCACAGAGGAGGAAACCGTCGTGCGGTTCCAGCGAACCCGATCGCGGGGCGAGACGGAGGCGACCGATCTGCCCTTCGACGAACCGGAAGAGTCGACGCCGGGGATCGACGACGAGCCGGACGACGTGACGATTGAGTTTGGGAACTCGGGGGGTGGGGACGATCTGTTCCTGGGAGGAGAGTTCGATGAGTTTGAGGACGAAGGCGACGACTTTGCCGCGGACCCCCAGCCGGAGACCTGGAACTTCCGGTCGGCCCTCGACGACCTGTTGGAGGAGTGTGAGGACCGGGGGTACGAAGATCCGGAGGTGGCATTTTGCACGTCCGCCTCCGACGTGGACGAGGTGGAGCTCCGCCTCCCGGCGGACGAGAGCGGGCCGGCGGGCGAGGAGGGCCCCACCGGCCTCCCGCTGCCGGCGTCCCGTTCGACGCTCCTGGGAATGCTGGAGGAGCAGTACGACGGCGCGGTGGAGACGGAGCGGGTGGGGTTCGTGCCGATGCACCGCACCGGAGACGGTCGGCAGCGGGTCCTGGCGCTCATTGCACGGCCCGGCGGCTCGGTGATCTCCACGTTGTCGGAGATGCAGGAGCAGACGCTCGCCCGCAGTCCGCGCGCCCAGTTCCTCGACACCGAGGTGCCGCTGTACCTGGGCCTCGCCCGGTCGGCGCTCCAGCTGCCGCCCGACACGGCCGAAAAGACGATTCTGGTGCGGGCGGGTACCGACAACACGCTCGTGCTCTTTATGGAGGGCAATACGCTGCGTCAGGCCGAGCAGCTGCCGGAGTTGACGGTTGAGGACCCGGCCGAAACCATTTGTAGTCGCGTGCTGCTGCTGCAGGACGAGTACGGGATGGGCGATGTGCAGCACCTGCTCCTCGCCGCGGAGGACAGCGAGGAGATGCTCGCCGACGCCTTCAAGTCGTACTTTGCGAGCTCGAAGGTTCGTCTTCTCCGCACCCACCTCCCGAACGGGGAGGCGGAGTCGAGCCAGGACCTTGCGGCCACGGGGGCGGCGCTCCGTCAGATTGACGACCCGGATTTTGGGCCGTCGTTCCAGGACGTGGACCTGCTGCCCGCGACGTGTCGGCCCAGCCCGTTCCGAATTCCGGTGGGCTGGTCGGTGCCCGTGCTGCTGGTGCTGCTGGGCGTGACCACCCTCGGCTTCGTGTGGTACTACGTCGCGAACGCCAATGCCATCAGCGAGCGGCGCACGCAACTGCGCACGCTGGAGCAGGAGGTGGCGCAGGCCGACCCTGAGGCCCTGGAGCGGCGCATCGACAGCCTGGAGTCGGCGGCCGCCCAGTACGCACAGGGGCTCAATGTGCTCGATGAGCTCCTCCAGGGCAGCAACAAGTGGAGCAAAGGCCTGGCCACCGTGACCGGACGGATGAACAGCGTGCAGGGGGTGTCGATCGCGGAATGGAGCCCGGCCGGGGATGCACGGGTCACCGTGTCGGGCCGCGCCTCCTCGCGCCCCCGCGTCGTCCGCCTCGCGCAGGAACTGGGGGCGGACATCAACAGCCTCACATTCACGGAGGTGCGGGACGCCTCGCTCTACGACTTTAACGTGACGGTGCCGCTCGACACCACCAAGCCGGCGGCGATTGAGTACTGGCGCGAGCAGCGGCTGACGGCGGCCACTGCGGGGAGTACCGAGGCGCCATCCGCCCAATCGGCCCAACCGCGTGCCGAGTCGACTGAGCGGGCGGGGGCCGTCGGAGAAGAGGCGCGAGAAGAGGCCGCGTCGGCGTCCGCCACGACTGCTTCCGCCGATCCGCAGTCGACACCCCCCTTCTGGACGGTGGTGGCGGCCTCTCTGGCGCGCCGAGACTCGGCGATGAGTGCCCACGCCCGGGTTCGGTCCACCCTGTCGGGACGCTCCCACGACGTCACGATCTGCCATGCCCCCAAAAATCGGTGGTATCGTGTGTCGGTGGGGGCTTTCTCGTCCTTCGACGACGCCCTGGCGGCCCTCAAGGACATGCAGCCCGATTTGCCCGAAGGGGCGTGGATCCACGAGTGCACGGCTGCCCCCATACGCCCCGCTGCGGCGTCGAATGACCCGTCCGTGGACGCCTCCCGCGGATAGCGTCCCCCCGCTCGTCCTCCCCGCATTCTCTGCCCGTTTTCTCACCGGTACCGCCCGGCCCATCATGTTCAACATTGGGACCAACCAGATCCTGTTGCTTTCGTGTCTGGCCCTCGTGATGGGGGCCGGCACCTACGTCACGTATGTCCATCAGCAAAACACCCTCGAGTCGCTGGACCAGCAGATTGAGGAGACGCAGCAGGAGAAAGAGCGCATCCAGACCCTGCAGACGGACCGGACCGACGCGGAGGAGACCCTGGAGTCGACCCGCGAGCGCTGGGAGACGCGCTATAAGATCGTTCCCGAACACGTTTCGTCGCCGATGGTGATGGGCTACCTCACCGAACTCACACAAACGGGGTTCCAGACGTTTAACGTGGCCGCCTCGGGAACGCAGGAGCAAAGCGGATACAGCTCCTACACGGTGACGGCGGAGGGAGAAGCCTACTTTTCCAGTCTGTACCGCTTCGTCTGGACGATTGAGAACAACCGGCCGTTCTATCGGGTCCGGGACCTGAATCTGAACTACCTGGAAGAGCGGAGCACGGACGAAGAAACGGGACGCACGTCGATGGACGTGCTCGTGTCGTTTCAGATGGACCTGGAGGTCATTCACGGGCTCGTGGGCGGAACGGAGCGGGGGGAGGCGACCGACGAGCGCCAGTTGCAGGCGCTCCCGGTGGCCCAGAGCAGCCCGTCCCCGCCGCTTCCTGCGCGGGTGATGCCCAATCCGGACCCCGAGATCAACCCGTTCTATCCGCTCGTCTTTGAGGAGGTGCCGCCCAACGAGTACGACCGCCTGAACGTGGAGTCGGCCCGGCTCATCTCCATCATTGACGGGCAGGCCGTCTTCGAAACCGGCGGCGGCATTGAGCGGGTGGGCGAGGGCGATCGCGTGTACCTCGGCCGCATTACCGAGGTGGACGCGTCGGAGGGCACGGTCGTGGCGCGGCTCAACCGGGGCGGCATCGTCGATGAGGTTGAGCTCAGCCTCAACTCCCAGAGTCCACTCCAGCAGGTGCCGGGCGAGCGGGCATCCGACCCGGAGCGATAATGCATCCTTCCTCTCAAAGCCCCCACCGAGTGTTGTTCGTGCCTATGCGACGTGTTACGACCCCGTTTCGCCTCACGCTCACCCTGTCTGCCCTGCTTTTGGTGGGGGGCGTGGCGCCGGCGCAGGCCCAGGACCGACCGGACCGCCGCGTAACGCAGACCAACATCCCGCCGGAGCAGCTGGTGTCGTTCCAGCCGGATACCCCCTTCAACCAGTTCCTGGAGCTCATTAACCCGGTGTTTGAGAAGGTGGCGGGGAAGACGGTGGTGGACCCGCAGGATCGGTCCATGCCGATCGGGGTCTCCATCTCCGGCATGCACTACCTGGATGCCCTGGAGCAGGTGCTTGAGGCCAACGGCCTTACGTACGAGGAGACGCAGACGGCCTTTCTTGTCCGGGAGCCCGAGCAAGAGTCCCAGGCCGCTCAGGCTCCGCAGGGGGAGGAAGGGGAGACGCTGGCGACCCTCGGCACCCGGGAGATCCGGATCAACGCGATCCTGTTCAACATGAACCTCACCAAGATCCGGGACCTGGGGCTCCGATGGAGTGAGCTCTTTCCCTCCTTTCAGCAAGGAGGCGGCCAGGGGGGCGGGGGGCAAGGA
>NCRB01000045.1 GCA_002894665.1 Salinivenus iranica | reverse complement strand
CCCGGCGCCCCAGCAGGCCCCGGCGCCCCAGCAGGCCCCGGCGCCGCAGGCCGCCCCGCAGCAGGGGCAGCAGCCGGCCGCCCCCAATTCGGCGCCCGCTCCGGCGGCCAGCCCGGACGGCAGCGCCCCGCAGAACAGCGCCGATGAGGCCCCGGCCTCCGAGGCGGCGGACGAGGACGAGGAGGCGGCGCCGAGCGAGGGCCACCCGGTGAAGGCCCCGATCGTAGGCACCTTCTACCGCGCCCCGTCCCCCGATGCGGACCCGTTCGTCGAGGTGGGCGATCATGTAGAGGAGGGCGACGTGCTCTGCATCATCGAGGCGATGAAGCTGATGAACGAGATCGAGTGTGAGACCTCGGGGACCGTGACGGAGATCCTAGTCGAAGACGCCGAGCCGGTCGAGTTCGACCAGCCGCTTCTCGTCATCGACGAAGATTAGTGCCGTCATCCCGACGAATGTTCCTCTTCGCGTCCCCCGAGGCCTGTCTGCCCCAAACCGGTGAGTGATATCCAAAAAATTCTGATTGCCAACCGCGGCGAAATTGCGCTGCGGGTGATTCGCACCTGCCATGAAATGGGCATCCACACCGTGGCGGTCTACTCGACGATGGACCGCGACGCGCTGCACGTCCGCTTTGCCGACGAGGCGGTGTGCATCGGCCCGCCCTCCTCCGCCGAAAGCTACCTGCGGCCCGACCGCCTCATTGCGGCCGCGGAGGTGACGGGGGCCGACGCCATTCATCCCGGCTACGGCTTCCTGGCCGAGAACGCCGAGTTCAGCCAGATCTGTGCCGACAACGACATCGAGTTCATCGGCCCCTCGCCCGAGACGATGCGGCTGATGAGCCAGAAGGACGTGGCGAAAGACACGATGGCGGAGGCCGGGGTGCCGATCGTGGAGGGCTCGGACGGCACGATCAGTGACATCGACGAGGCCCGGAGCCTCGCCTCGGACATCGGCTTTCCGGTGATGATCAAGGCGGCCTCGGGGGGAGGCGGCACCGGCATGCGTCTCGTGCGCGAGCCCGAGACGTTCGACCAGGCCTTCAATGGGGCCCGCTCCGAGGCCGACGCGGCGTTCGGCGACCCCGAGGTCTACATCGAGAAGTTCGTGGAGAAGCCGCGCCACGTTGAGATCCAGGTCCTGGGCGACGGCAAGGGCAACGTCATGCACTTCGGCGAGCGCGAGTGCTCGATTCAGCGCCGCCACCAGAAGCTGGTGGAGGAGGCCCCCTCCCCGATTGTCGACGAGGACCTGCGCCAGGAGATGGGAGAGACGGCCATCCGCGGGGCCGAGGCCGTCAACTACGAGGGAGCGGGCACCATGGAATTCCTGGTGGGCGCGAGCGGCAACTTCTACTTTATGGAGATGAACACGCGGATTCAGGTGGAGCATCCCGTGACCGAGGAGGTGACCGACGTCGACCTGGTCGAGGAGCAGATCCTCGTGTCCATGGGCAAGACCCTTGAGCGGACCACCGTGCCGATGGAAGGGCACGCCATCGAGTGTCGGATCAACGCCGAGAATCCGTTCAAGAACTTCAGCCCCGCGCCGGGGGACATCACGGCCTTCCACCAGCCGGGCGGGCACGGCATCCGCATCGACACGGCGGCCTACGGCGGGTACCGGATTCCGCCCACCTACGACTCGATGATTGCCAAGCTCATCGCCTACGGCAAGACCCGCGAGCACGCCATCCGCAAGATGCGCCGCGCGCTCGACGAATTTGTGGTGGAGGGCGTAAAAACCACGATTCCGTTCCACCAGCAGCTGATGCGGGACGACCGCTTTCAGGAGGGCAACTTCGACACCCGCTTCCTCGACGACTTTGAGATAGAGCCGGCCCCGACACCCTCGTAACGTCTCGTCTTTTGTTCCTTTCCCCGATTCCCCAACCTACGATGGACACGCCCGACGACCTGTACTACACCGACGACCACGAGTGGCTCCGCCTAGACGACGGCACCGCCACCGTGGGCATCACCGATTTTGCCCAGAGCGAGCTCGGCGACATCGTGTTTGTGGAGATGGAGCCGGAGGGCACCTCCCTCGGCCAGGACGACGTGTTCGGCACGGTGGAAGCCGTCAAGACCGTCTCGGAGCTGTACATGCCCGTCAGCGGCACCATCACGGCCGTGAACGACGAGCTGGAGCTCAGCCCCGAGGTGGTAAACGACGATCCGTACGGCGACGGGTGGATGGTCGAGATTGAGGTCGAGGACGACAGCGAACTTGAGGACCTGATGGACGCCGACGCGTACGCGGAGATTACGTAGTGCTTCCTGAGGGACGACGAACGGGCCGAGCCAGTTGGGGCACGCCATGTTGAACGGTGCGTAGTGCGTAATACGTATTGCGTGAGTGTGCTCGAACGATGCACCAGCGGATACGCATTACGACATACGCGATACGCAATAGTTATATGCACGAGACGATCCTAATTCTCGACTTCGGCTCCCAGTATACCCAGCTCATCGCGCGGCGGGTGCGGGAAACCGGCGTCTACTCCGAAATCCTCCCGTGCACGGTCGGGGTAGATGAGGTTGCAAAACGGGACCCGCACGGGCTCATCCTGTCCGGCGGCCCCTGCTCAGTCTACGACGCAGAGGCGCCGCAGCTCGCCCCCGACCTGCTGGAGCTCCGCCGCGACGACGGGTCGCTGGTGCCCGTGCTCGGCATCTGCTACGGGCTGCAGGCAATGGCGCATGAGTTGGGCGGCCGGGTAGAACGGGCCGACCGGCGCGAGTTTGGCCGAGCGCGCATTGAGGTGGTCGACGGGGGGGGCGACGACCCGGGCCTCTTCGCCGAGGTGCCCGACGGGTCCACCGTCTGGATGAGTCACAGCGATCACCTGACCGACCTGCCGGACGGCTACGAGGTCATCGCCCGCACGGACAACGCCCCCGTCGCCGCCGTCCGGAATACGACGGCCCCGCACTACGGCGTGCAGTTTCACCCCGAGGTGGTGCATACCGACTTCGGCCGGCAGGTGCTGGAAAACTTTGCCTACGATATCTGCGGCTGTCGCGGCGACTGGACGCCGGCCTCCTTCGTCGAGGAGCAGGTCGACGCGATCCGCGAGCAGGTGGGGGGCCGGCACGTCATCCTCGGCCTCTCCGGCGGAGTGGACTCCTCCGTGGCCGCCGCGCTGCTGCACCGCGCCCTCGGCGACCAGCTGCACTGCATCTTCGTGAACAACGGCCTCCTGCGGAAGGGGGAGTGGACCCAGGTGCAGGACACCTTTCGCGGCCACTTCAACATGGACCTGCGCACGCAGGACGCCACGGACCGCTTCCTCGCCCGCCTCGACGGGGTGACGGACCCGGAGGAGAAGCGTACGATCGTGGGCAACACGTTTATCGAGGTCTTCGAGGAGCAGACCGAAGCCATTGCCGACGACCTGGGGCACCGCCCCGAGTTTCTGGCCCAGGGCACCCTGTATCCCGACCTCATCGAAAGCGTCTCGTTCAAGGGGCCCTCGGCCACCATCAAAACTCATCACAACGTGGGCGGGCTGCCCGAGCAGCTGGACTTCGAGCTCATCGAGCCGTTCCGCGAGCTGTTCAAGGATGAGGTGCGCGAGATCGGCCGCCTGCTCGACGTGCCCGAGCCCATCGTGGGGCGGCACCCGTTCCCCGGCCCGGGCCTGGCCATCCGCATCCTTGGGGCCGTGACGCGCGACCGCCTGGCCCTCCTCCGAGAGGCCGACGCCATCTTCATCGAGGAGCTGCGAGCGAACGACCTGTACGACGAGGTGTGGCAGGCCTTCGCCGTTTTGCTGCCCGTACAGACCGTGGGCGTAATGGGCGACGAGCGCACCTACGAAAACGTGTGCGCCCTCCGTGCCGTGACGAGCGTCGATGGCATGACGGCCGACTGGGCGCACCTGCCCCAGGACTTCCTGGGCCACGTCTCGAACCGCATCGTGAACGAGGTGCGGGGCATCAATCGGGTCACCTACGACATAAGCTCCAAGCCTCCCGCCACCATCGAATGGGAGTAGGCGGCGCCCCTACACACCGACGACCGCCGCCCCCGTCCCCCGCCCCACCGTCGATACGCATCAACCGCACGCTGCCGTGACCATTCAGTCCGTCCGGACGGGTCGTATCGCTGCCCTCCTTGTCCTTCTGAGCATTGGTGTGGGCCTCGTGGCCGGAGGGCCGGAGGCGGCACAGGCACAGGAGCAGGAGGTGATCCCCCAAAATCCCGACGCGGAGCAGGTGTTTGAGGAGGCCCTGTCCGCCTACGAGCGCGGCGAGTACGACACGGCCCACGACCGCTTTCGCCGCGTCCTCGACTATCCCCTCAACCGCAAGACGACGGCGGCGCTGCTCATGGGGGCGAAGGCGCTCGTGCAGATGGGGGAGTACCAGCGGGCCGCCGACATGCTCACCACCCTCCTCGACCGTTACCCCGCCACCTCCTATCAGGAGCAGGCGCGCCAGTTGCGCCAGCGGGCCCGGGAGCAGGCGGCCCGGGCCGGGGCCGCGCCCGACACGCTGCACGTCGGCATCGTCCTGCCGATGGACAGCGAGAACGTGACGCTGTCGCAGTCCCTTTTCAACGGCGTCCGGCTGGCGGTGGACGAGCACAATGGGGTGCGGCGCCGCTACGTGCCGCCCTCGGGGCTGGCGCCGGCGGACTCGTTTGACGTGTACGACACCGCGGCGGCGGTGGGCGACAGCCTGGCCGCGGCGGAGGGAAGCACCACCGTGGCCACCGCCACGGACACCGTGCGGGTCGACTCGCTCCGCATCGTGACGGAACGGGTGAATCGACCCGAGTGGGTGGCCAAAATGCATTTCCGGGCGGCCAGCAGCGGCCCCGAATCGGCCCGTGCGGCAGTCGACTCGCTCGTGCGGATCGACGAGGCCGACGTCATCCTGGGCCCCCTGTACAGCCGGAATGCGCAGGCGGCGGGGGCGGTCGCCGAAGAGGCGGAGACGCTGCTGGTCCCCCCTCTCGCCAACGCCAAGAGTGTGTCGGCCGGGCGCGACTATGTCTTTCAGGCGAACCCCACCCGTCCGCTTCGGGGGCGACTCATGGCCCGGTTTGCCGCCGAGAGCCTGTTGATGGATCGCGTGGGAGTGATCTACGAACGCAGCAGCCGGATCAGCGAGCAGATGGCGATGAGTTTTCAAAAGGCCGCGGAGCGGCGCGACGTGGAGATTCCGTTCGTCCTGGGCCTTGAAAACGAGCGAGACTGGTCGCGCCTCCCCGACGTCGTGGAGTCGGACTCGACCCTCACGGATTCGGTGCTGGCGGAGAACGAAGCCTTCTATCTGCCCATTTCGGGCCGCAACGCCGCCGGGAAAATTCAGGATGCCCTGACGGGGCTCGGCCGCCTCACCGTGAACGCCCGGGCGCTGGGCAACGCGGAGTGGCACGATCTGCCCATCCGACGGCAGGCGAGCCGCTTCCAGGCGACGTACACAAACGATTTCTACGTTCAGCCCGGCCGGGGAGAGGTGCAGCGGTTCGTCCGTCGGTACCGCTTGCTGACGGGCAACACGCCGGCCGACCTGTCGGTGCGGGGGCAGCGGCTGGCCTACACCGGCTACGATGTGGCGCATTTTCTGCTGCGCACCCTGGCGCCCGATGGGGGGCGTCCGGGGCCGCAGGCACTGCGCACCGCGTCGTCCTACGAAGGCCTCGGCGTTCGAATTAACTTCGAGAACACGAACGTGAACCGGGCGATGTTCTATCATCGGTATCGCGCAAACCGACTGGAACTGCTCCGGTAGCCGACGCCGCCCGTTCCACAGCGGCTTAACGCAGGGGGTGGAACAGACCCCCCACCAGGCACCGTTTCGCCCCGCGATACGCTGTCGCCCGTTCCACAGAGCCGACTTGCGCCCTGGCTCTGCCGAGTGACGGGTCCCCACTGGTTGTGTCTGTAACAGACGATCGTCCATGCGTACCCGTTCGGTCTTCGTTTCGCTCCTCGGACTGCTGCTCGTCGCCGGCCTCGTGGGATGTTCGGGCGGAAATCGCATGAGCCATAGCGGCCCCGAGGAGGCGTACAACAAGGGGATGGCCGAGTACGAGGACGAGGACTACGAGGACGCCATCCGCTACTTCCGGGCCGTTTTCAATTACGGGCGGGGGAACGAGTGGGCCCCGGACGCCCAGTTTCAGCTCGCCATGGCGCATCGCGAGCGCGGGCAGTATCTGGTCGCAGCGAACGAATTCCAGCGCTTTCAGCAGCTGTACCGGACCGACGAGCGGGTGCCGCGGGCGCAGTACGAACGGGCGCGGGCCTACTATCTGCAGTCGCCGGCGTATCACCTCGACCAAAGCCATTCGGAACAGGCAATCTCGCTGTTCCAGCTCTTCATTGATCGGCACCCGAACCATGAACTTGTGTCTGACGCGGAGTCGAAGATTGCAGAGCTCCGCGAGAAGCTCGCTCACAAAAAGTACGACGCGGCGGAGATGTACGAGCAGCGCCGGATGTGGCGGGCCGCGACGCGGACGTACGAACGGGCATTTGATCAGTACCCGGACACCCGATGGGCGGACGATGCCCTCCTTGGGGCCGTTCGCTCGTACGTGCAGTACGCCGATCGGAGTGTGGAGAGCAGTCAGGCCGAACGGTACCAGCAGGCCATCGACTACTACGCTCGTCTCGAACAGCTCTTCCCCGATAGTCCGTTAGTGGAGGAGGCCAAGCCCCTTCGGAACGAGGCCCAGCGTAAGCTCGAACGGGTCCGTGAAGAGGAAGAGGGAAGCCAGTCGCTTGCTCAGGACGACCCGTCGGGAGACGTACGCTAAGCGGAGGATTGACGCATCATGGACATTGGTCTCTTTGGGGGCTCGTTCAATCCCCCCCATCTCGCGCATCTCGTGGTGGCGGAGGTCGTCCGCGATCAGTTTGATCTCGATCAGGTGTGGTGGATTCCGAACGCCACGCCCCCCCACAAGTCCGACGAGGGCCTGGCGGGCGTGAAGCACCGACTCGCGATGACGCAGGCCGCCGTCGCCGACAATCCGGCGTTCGGGGTCTGCGATCTGGAAGTGGAACGGGCCGGGGTCTCATACACGATTGACACGGTGCGGACCCTGCAGGAGGAGCACCCGGACACCGAGTTTGGGCTTATCATTGGAAGTGATAGCCTCGATCAGTTTGCCGAGTGGCACTGCCCGGACGAGATTGCCGAGCGGGTGGCGCTCATCGTGTACAAGCGTCCCGGGGGAATCAAGTCGGTCGCGGAGCCCCGGTTCGCGAATCGGGTGCACTACGTCGCCGCGCCGGTCCTGGAGATTTCCAGTACGGAGATTCGATCGCGGCGGCGGGCCGGGCGCTCGATCCGGTACCTCGTGTCGGAGCCCGTTCGAGAGTACATTGAGGCCCACGACCTGTACCGTCGCGGGGACTAGCCCGAGTGGTCGGCGCGGACGGTGCGGGCGGCGTGGGCCCCGCACATGCCGTGCACGCCCCCGCCCGGCGGGGCGGCGGCCGAGCACAGGTAGAGCCCGGGACCGTCTGCGGTCCGGGTTGGGAGCCGATACGGGGAGCCGCACAGGGCGGGCACCGGTCGGAAGAGCAGTTGGCGAAGGTCGAGGGAGCCCCCGTTAATGTCCCCGCCCACTAGGTTTGGGTTCCACCGTTCGAGGGCCTGCGGGCCCATGGCGTGACGCGCCAGGATGGTGTCTCGGAAGCCGGGCGCAAACCGTTCGATCTGGCGCTCGATGGGGGCGAGGGCGTCGATGCGTGACCCGTTGGGGACGTGGCAGTAGGCCCAGGCGGTGTGCTGGCCGTCGGGGGCGCGGGAAGAATCGAAGCGGCTGTGCTGGGCGACCAGGACAAAGGGGCGGTCGGCGAGGTGGCCGTCGGCGACCGCCTGCTCCGCCGCGGCAACCTCGTGGAGGGGGCCCCCACGTGGACCGTGCCGGCCCGTCGACACGCGGGGGCGGCCCACGGAATGGGATCGCTCAGGGCGTAGTCGATCTTGAAGGCCGCTGCGCCGTAGCGGTAGCGGGCGAGCCGGCGGGCGTAGCGTGGGGCGAGGCGCGATCCCGCCACGCGCAGGATTTGCCGGGGCGTAAGGCCCAGCAGGACAGCCCGCGCGCTGGGCAGCGCATCGAGGGTGTCGACGCGACGATTCGTCTGAATCTCTCCCCCGAGGTCCTGGAAATAGGCCGCCAGCGCGTGCGTGAGGGCCCCGGCGCCGCCTTCCGGAAAGGGCCAGCCCACGGTGTGGCCCGCCGCGTGCAGGAGAAGCCCGAACGCCGAGACCCCGGGTGCCGACAGCGGGCGGGCAGCGTGGGCCGCACTTCCAGCAAAGAGGGCGCGTGCGCCGTCCGTTCGGAACAGGCTGCGCGTGAGGTGGGGGGTGGGGCAGAGGGCACGGAGACCAAAGCGGGCGAGGAGAAGCGGGGCGGACGGAAGATGGACGACGGGCTGAAGCACCTCTTCCATCAGCGACCGCCACCGATTGGCCAGCGGGGCCAGAAGGCGTTTGTACGCCGCCCCGTCGGGACCGAGGTGCTCGGCCGTCCGGTCGAGCGAGCGGTGCATCGCGGCCGCGCGGCCGTCGCCCAGCGGATGCGCGAGGGGCAGGTCCGGCTGCACCCACGACAGGCCGTATTCCTCAAGGGGCAGTGTGCGGAAGAACGGAGAGGCGGCGGCCAGCGGATGGATGGCCGACCCGAGGTCGTGGACGAATCCGGGGCGTGTGACCTCCGCCGAGCGGGCGGCGCCGCCCACGGTGTCTGCCTGCTCCACAAGGAGGACCGACCACCCGGCCCGAGCCAGCTCCACGGCGGCCGACAGGCCGTTGGGGCCGGCCCCTACGACGACGGCGTCGTAATCGGGCATGGAAACCGAGGTCGTTTGGGGAAAGAGGGGGCAAGCTACTCGACCTACTCGACAAACCGATCGACGAATGCAAAGGCGTCGCCGTCGAACAGCCCGCGGTCGCTCAGTTTGAGCTTTGGAATGACGAGCAGGGCCATGAAGGAGAGCGTCATGAACGGGGCCTCCATCGTACTGCCGAGGTCCGCCTGGGCCATGTTGTTCAACTCCTGATAGCGGCGGGCGACGGTTTCGTACGGGCGATCACTCATGAGGCCGGCGATGGGGAGGGGCAGCGTCTGCACCTGGGTGGGGGAAGCCGCGCTGATCCCGCCCTGGGCATCCACGACGGCGTTGACGGCCCGTGCGAGTGCCTCGTCGCTCGCGCCCACGGCCACCACGTTGTGCGAGTCGTGCGCCACGCTGGACGCGAGAGCGCCCTGTTCTAGCCCGAACCCTCGGATGAAGGCGACGGCGGGCGGAGCCTCCTCGTAACGGTTCACAACGGCAAGCTTTAGCACGTCCCGGTCGGGGGCCGGGACGACGGATCCGTCGTCGGTTGGCGCCGCTACGACCTCCTCGCCGGTCACGAGTTGGTTGTCAGCGGCCGTGATGACGCGCAGACGCTCGCCCTCCGCCGGCACCCGAAAGGCCTCCGGCGCTACGGGAGAAGCCGCGAAGCGGTTGGGCGTGTCGGACGGCACCCGGTGGATCTGCGTCGCTCCATTCGTTGCCACGAGCTGCCCCTCCACGTATGTCCGCTGCACGGTCAGGGCGTCGAGGTTGTCCACGACGATGAAGTCGGCCGGGTCCCCTTCTTGCAGAAGCCCCACGTCCAGGTCGTAGTGCGTGACGGGGTGGAGGCACGCGGCACGGAGCACATCGAATCGGTCGTAGCCCCGGGCCAGCGCCCGTCGCACCAGGGCATCGATGTGGCCCTCAGCGAGGGCGTCGGGGTGGCGGTCGTCACTACAAAACATGAGCCGCTCCGGCGCCTCGTCCAGGAGGGGGATGAGCTCGTCAAAATTCTTGGCGGCGGACCCTTCGCGGATGGCGATTTTCATCCCCGCCTCCACCTTGTCCCGTGCCTCCGCAATCGAAAACGACTCGTGGTCGGTATCGATGCCGGCTGCGGCGTACGCCTGGGCCTCCGCGCCCCGCACGCCGGGGGCGTGGCCGTCGACGGGCTTGCCGCGGTCCGCGGCCGCCTCAATCTTTGCCATCACGTCCGGCGCGCGGCGGATTGCCCCCGGATAGTCCATCATCTCGCTGAGGTAGGGCACGTCGTCGCGGTCCAGAAGCGCGGCCACCGCCTCCGGGCCCAGCGCGGCGCCGGCGGTTTCGAAGGGCGTGGCCGGGACGCACGACGGCGCGCCGAACGCAAAGTGGAACGGCACCTGCCGGCCGTCTGCGATCATGTACTCGACTCCCTCGACGCCGAGCACGTTGGCGATTTCGTGCGGGTCGCTCACCGTGGCGACGGTGCCGTGTCGCACGGCGGCCCGCGCAAACTCGGACGGCGGAAGCATCGAGCTCTCAACGTGCACGTGAGCATCGACGAAGCCGGGCAGGAGGACCTGATCGGACACGTCGTCCGCCGGGGCAAGCCGGGCAATGTGCCCGTCCTCGACGGATACGGTGGCGGGCCGCACGGTGCGGTTGTGCAGGTCAACGAGCCGGCCGGATACGGAGAAAGAGGAGGGCACGAGGGAGACAGGACGAGGAAGGAAGAGTGCGGCGCCTACGCCAGTCGAGTCCCGTTGGGAACGGGCGCATCCGGCTCGGCGAGGACGACCTCATCGTCGTCGAGCACGAAGCCGGTCACCAGGCACTCGGACACAAACGGGCCGATCTGCTTCGGGGGAAAGTTCACGACGCCGAGGACCTGGCGCCCTTCCAACTCGTCGAGATCGTACCGGTCCGTGATTTGCGCACTGGACGGGAGGGGGCCCATCTTGTCGCCGAAGTCGATCCAGAGCTTATAGGCAGGCGTGTGCGCTTCGGGGAACGGCTCGGCCCGTGTGATGGTGCCGGCGCGCAGGTCGACCCGCTCGAATTCGTCCCAACTGAGAGTGTGATTAGAGTCAGGAGAAGACATTGGATCGGAAAAGACGGGCCGTTGGGTTACGAGAGGGGCGCGCCGCATCCGGTATGCGTGGTGTCGTTCAGCGTCACAGACACCCGGTACGGAAACGCCTCTCCGCTCATTGTATCGGAGCAAGAGGTGTCTCGTACCACGACGCGAAGGGTGTGTGTTCGGGTTTTGGACTGGTACGTCGTGCGAAACGCAGCGGAATCCCCCGACGGTTCCGGGAGCGGAAAGGCGATGGGGCGGCGGCCGTAGTTTCCGACATACCAGAGGCGGTCGGGAAATACAGTGAGCATCCACCCGGGTTCTTGTCCTAGGGCCCGAAAGGCCGGGGCGAACGTTGAATCCGCCGGCGGGGGAGCGAGCACACGAGAGCAGCTTCGGACCGTTTGTCCGTTCACCTCCACGAGGGCGTCCGATGCCTTTATCCACAGCACAAGATCGTCCCCTTCGAGCTTGATTCCACGGGCGGCCCGGACACGGCGCACGAGACGTACCTGCGGGGGGAAGCGTTCCGGGAGGAGAACGGCCTGCGTGTCTCCGTCGTCGTGAAGGGCTACCTGAAAAGCCGTCGTGTCCGACGGGGCGCATTCGTACACGTGGTGAGGGGTCGCCTTGGCGATAGAGGGAAGCGACTCCGTGGACGACGGTGCCTCTGGGCAGGCAGTGGCGAAAAGGACGAGGCCCCCAACTGCGAGGAGGCGTCCCAGAACGCGAAGAGGGGAGCCGGATAGACGAGACATGTCAGGCAGAAGGAACTCAAGGAATACGGGCGGGGTCGCCCACCGCCTTTCCCAGCGCATCCAGCGTCGGAGAAATCTCGGGAACGGAGTGTGAGCGTGCCATAACCTCGGCCAGCGGGTCCGGCACCTCCACCGCGTGACCAACGAGCGGCTCCACCACGTCGGGGAACTTGGCCGGGTGGGCCGTGCCCACGAGAATCCAGTCGTGGGCATCGTCCGGATCGAGTTGCTCGCGGGCCGCCACGGCGCAGGCCGTGTGGGGGTCCCACACCGTGTCCCAGGCCTCGGGGCCGCGGCGGATCTGGCGCCGGATGTCGTCGTCCGTCACCCGCACGGCGGTGATCGCCTCGCGCAGGGCGTCGGCGGAGGGCCAGTGGTGGCGCAGGCGTTCCATATTGCTGGGATCGCCCACGTCCATCGCCGTGGCCAGCGTCTCCTTTGAGTCGAACGCCTCGTAGGCGCCGGTGTCCAGGAAGTGGGTGACCGGCCGGTTTTCGTTTGTGGCGAAGACGACCGCGCCGATGGGCAGGCCGCACGCGCGGGCGTAGAGGCAGGCGAGGCCGTTGCCCAGGTTGCCGGAGGGGACGATTACGTTTGGCCGGGTGCCGTGGGCGCGCCAGTGCTGAAGGCTGGCGTGGGCGTAGTATGTCATCTGCGGCAGCAGGCGCCCAATGTTGATGCTGTTCGCCGAGGAGAGGCGCTTCTGGCTCTGCCACCGCTCATTCTGGAAGGCTTCTTTGACGAGCGCCTGGCAGTCGTCGAAGGTGCCGCGCACGGACACGGTCTGTACGTTGGTGTCCCAGCCGGTGAGTTGTTTTTCCTGTCGGTCGGACACCTTGCCCTTTGGGTAGAGAACGACCACCTCGACGTTCGGCTTCTTCCAGAAGGCCGCCGCCACGGCCGCGCCGGTGTCGCCGGACGTGGCGACGAGGATGGTGAGCGGCTGGTCGGCCTCGTCGTTGAGGCGGGCGAGGCTGTCGGCCAGGAAGCGGGCGCCGACGTCCTTGAACGCGGCGGTCGGGCCGTGGAAGAGTTCCAGCACGCTCGTAGCCCGTCCCAGCGGACGAAGCGGCACCGGAAAGCCGTAGGTGGCTGCGCAGATGGCCGACAGGTGGTCGGCGAGAAGACCCTCCCCGAGGAAGGGGCGGAGGAGGCGCTCGGCGACGGCTTCAACCGTGTCGTGGCCGGCAAAGTCCCGGGGACGGAAGGAGGGAAACTGTTCGGGCACGTACAGCCCTCCGTCGGGCGCCAGGCCGCGCTGCAGGGCCGTGGAGAGCGGCACGCGATGGTCGGGGGTGCGGGTGCTGCCGTACTGCATCGGAAGAGAAGGACGGGAAAGGAGGGAGGAAGTGTCAAGATAGGCACTGCGTTTCCCAACAACAGCCCCCCTCCGCCCCAAGGAGGGGGGACGGCACAGCAGGCACGACTGCCACAACAAAAAAAGCGGCCACTGCCGCGAGGGCAGGGCCGCTTTTTCCAAGAATCAGCCTTGGCTGTAAGGACGAAACGCTACTGTCCCGAGCCGCCGCCCTGCTGGTTCTGCATCTGCGACTGGCGCTCCTTCATCTGGGTCTTCATGGCCGTTCGGAGGCGCTGCTGCAGAGTGGAGTCTTGCTGGGCGGATCGCATGATGCGCTGAAACATCTGCGCTTCCAGACCCACCTCCTGACTCTTTTGCTGCATCATTTTCATCTGCTTCTTGCGCATCTGACGCATCTGCTGTCGGCGCTCCTGCTGCATCTGGGCCTTCTGGGTGGAGTCCATCTGCTGCGGGTTGCCGTACTTCTGGCGCATCTGCTTCTGCATCTGCATGCGCATCTGGCGCCCGGACATTTGCAGCTCCACGGCGATCTGGGCGGCCTGCTGGATCTGCTCGTCATTCACGTCGGACGAGGACAGCTGCGTGGTGTCCGGTTGCGGCATTTGCGCCACGGCGGCCGGGGCACACAGGGCCAGGGCGAGAAGGGCGACACCGAGTCGGAGCGGGGAGGTAAAGCGACTGAGAGTACTCATAGGGAAGGAGAAGTTGGTTGAGAAAAAGGCGACCAGGGCGGGATCCCACGATGATGGGCACGTGACACAGGCGCAGTGAAGGGCGGGGCGGCAGGAGTGTTTCGGGTGCCCCCAGGATTGCCTTGAACTTTGCAGGAGGGATCATCCCTGTCCAATCTGTTCAGTACATTACAACGGGCCGCCGTCAGAGATTATTATGTGGGGGGTGGGTGCCGGTAGGCGAGCAGGCGTCCCCCCGCCAGGGTGAGGGCCGCGCCGAGCGCGGTGTACCACGGCCACCCGATGCCGCGCAGCCCGTCGTTGGCCACCCGAGCGTCGGACGGGTTGAGGACGAACGTCCAGCCCACGTCGGGCCCGTGCCACACCCCGAAGATGACGAACACCATGACGCCGATGGTGACGGTGAAGGCGATCAGCGCATCGAGCTGGCGCACGGTCTCGTCCCACAGCCCCAGCAAAAACGTTCCCAGCAGGCCCCCGTAGGTGAACGAGGCGATGGAGAGGCCCAGCTCCACCACCGGGTTGTTGCTGTCTTGGAAGAGGCTGGCGAAGCCGATGAAGACGACGCCCCAAAACAGCGTGAGGAGGCGCGAGATGCACAGGCCGCGCGCCCCGTCGAGGGCCCGGCCCGTGATGCGTTCGTAGAGGTCGTTGACGGAGGAGGAGGCCAGTGCGTTGAGGGAGGAGGACAGCGAGCTCATCGCCGCCGCGACGATGCCCGCCAGGATGAGGCCCGAGAGGCCGGCCGGCAGCCCTTCGATGATATATTTCGGAAACACCTCGTCGCTGCGCTGCAGCCCCAGCGCGTCGATCGACGCGCCGTCGTAGTGGGCCCACAGGAGCAGCCCGACCCCCAGGAAGAGGGCAAACTGCAGCATCACGAGGAGGGCGCTGCCGACGAGGGCCCTCTGGCTGTCTCGTTCGTCGCGACAGGCCAGGAGGCGCTGCACGATGAGCTGATCGGTGCCGTGGGAGGCCATCGAGAAGATGGCGCCGCCGATGACGGCGGTGCCCAGGGTGTACGGCATTGTGAACCAGCGCCCGAGGGAGTGGTCGAGGCCCAGGTCGATCAGGTTTGTCTTGCCCGCCTCGACCGCCGTTCCCCACCATCCCGCGGGCACGTCGCCCAGCAGAAAGCCGATGGCGACGAGCGCCCCGCCCACGTACAGCGCCATTTGCACCACGTCCATCCACACCACGGCCTTAATGCCGCCCACGAGCGTGTAGACCGCCGTCGCTGCGCCGATGAGGAGGATGATCTGGACGTACGTCATCTCCACCCCGGCCATGTCCGCGATGACTTTCAGCGGGATCGCGGTGGCGAAGAGGCGCACCCCATCGGCCAGCAGGCGCGTGACGAGGAACGTGACGGAGGCGGTGCCGCGCATCGTATCGCCGAAGCGGTTCCCCAGAAAGGCGTAGGCGGTTTGCAGTTCGCCCTCGTAGTAGCGCGGCAGAAAGTAGACGGCCACCACGAGGCGGCCCAGCAGGTAGCCGAGCGTAATCTGGAGGAACGTGAGTGAGCCGCCGTACGCCACCGCGGGCACGCCAATCACCGTAAGCGTGCTCGTCTCCGTCGCGACGACCGAGAAGCAGACGGCCCACCACGGCAGGTCGCGCCCGCCCAGGAAGTAATCGGTGGTCGATTCCTGCGGGCCCCCGGCCCAGATGCCAAAGCCCGCCACGCCGACGAGGTACACGGCGAGCACCACGAGGTCGAGCGTCGTCATGAGGCAGGCGGGTTGGTGAGGGGCGGGGCGACGGGAGGCTACCCGGACGATGAATAAAGGAGAGGAGCGCGGCCGGGGCGCCCACTACTCGGAAGGCGTCAGCAGGCGGCGGGCGCGCCGGAGCGCACCGGCCACGGGTGGCTGCTCCGCCACGGCGACGGACGCCTCGGGCCACCGCGCCCGGAGGGACTCGCGGAGCCGATCCACGTACTGCGCGTCGTTCGTGAGGCCGCCGACCAGCGCCACGCGGGGCGCGAAGGGGCCGGTGCGCCCCACAAGCCAGTCGACGCGTTGTGCCAGGGCATCGGCCTGGTCCTGCACGATGGCCGAAGCGACGTCGTCACCGTCCGCCGCGGCCGTGAGGACCGTTGGCGCCACCTCGGCCAGCGGCAGGTCGTCGTCCGCCACCCGACGAACGAGCCCCTCTCCGTCGTCGATGTCGTACGCCTCGGCCACGCGGGCGCGAAGGACGGTCGCCGGGCCGCCGTCGAGGGCATCGGCCACGGCGCGAAGGCCCGCCCGGCCCAGGGCGTGCCCGCTGCCCGGATCGCCCAGCCGAGAGCCCCAACCGCCCGCCCGCTCCTGCGCGCCGTCCCGGGTGCGGCCGAGCACCATCGACCCGGTCCCCGCAATCACCACGACGCCGCTTTCGTCGTCGAACGCAGCGTCGAGCGCAACCGCGGCGTCGGAGTGCACCTCAACTCGCACCGTCTCGGCCGCGTCGTGGAGGGTCGTCCACAGTGCGTCCGAGAGCGCGTCCTGCTCGGGGGAGCGGCCGGCCCCCGCCACCCCGGCACACACGGCGAGCGTGCCGAGGGGGCGGAACGGGCGCGTCGCTTCCCGGACGAGGGCGGCGAGGACGTGGGCCGCGTCGTTCCCGCCGCGCTGCTTCGGGTGGGCCGCCGGGCCTGTGTGCTCGGTGTGCGGGTCGGCCCCGGCGGGGCGGGCCCAGAGCGTGGTGGAGGAGCCGCCGGCGTCGAGGCCGACGGCAATATCAGTCGTAGACATCGGAGGGGGACATGCCGAAAGAAGAACGCGACCGGGCCGCGCAGAGAATAGGCAGTACCGCCCGCGGTCGCAACCGGGATTGCACCCGCGCCTCCCGGCTCCTATTCTGTGGAGGCTGTATTCCTGCCTCGTCCTCGCCGCACCCGTGACGCTGCTCGACTGGCTTTTTGTCGCTGCCTACCTGGCCCTCTCGTTCGGCATCGCGGGCTACTACTACCAGCGGGCCGGGGAAGACACGTCCGAGTTCTTCCTCTCCGGCCGCGCGATGCCGTGGTGGCTGGCCGGCACCAGCATGGTGGCCACCACGTTCGCCGTCGACACGCCCCTCCTCGTCACCGAAATCGTGGCACAGGACGGCATCGCGGGCAACTGGCTCTGGTGGAACGCGGCCATCGGCGGCATGCTCACGGTGTTCTTCTTTGCCCGCCTCTGGCGCCGCAGCGGCGTCCTTACGGATGTGGAGTTCGTCGAATTTCGGTACAGCGGGCGCCCCGCCGCGTGGCTCCGCGGCCTGAAGGCCCTCTTCTTTGGCCTGCTGATGAACATCCTCATCATCGGCTGGGTGTCGCTGGCCATGGAGACGGTTATCAACCGCCTCTTCCCCGACCTCACGCTGTTCGGCCACGCGTCGGTGACGGTGCTGGGCAGCGACGTGAGCGCGGCGCTCGTGGTGACGGGCGGCCTCATCCTGCTCGTGGCCGTGTACGCCCTGCTGTCGGGCCTGTGGGGGGTGATGGTGACGGACCTCTTCCAGTTCGTCGTGGCGATGGGGGGCACGATTGCGCTCGCGTTTTTCGTGCTGGACAGGCCGGAGATTGGCGGCGTGCAGGGCCTCCGCGAGCAGCTCCCGGCCGAGACGTTTCACCTGCTGCCCACCATCGGCGGGGCCGCGAACGGGGCGGCCATGTTTACGCTGTCGGTGCTGTCGTTTGCGGCGTACGCGGGCGTGCAGTGGTGGGCGAGCTGGTATCCCGGGGCCGAGCCCGGGGGCGGCGGCTACATCGCGCAGCGCATGATGAGCGCCAAGGACGAGCCGAACGCCCTCTTCGCCACGCTCTGGTACACCATCGCGCACTTTTGCCTGCGCCCCTGGCCCTGGATCATCGTGGCGCTGGCCTCGCTCGTGCTGTACCCCGACCTCGACGAGCCGCGGGCCGGGTTCGTCCTCGTGATGCGCGACGTGCTCCCGCCGGGCCTGCTGGGGCTTCTCTTCGCCGCGTTCCTCGCCGCGTTTATGAGCACCGTGTCTACCCAGCTGAACTGGGGCGTCTCGTACCTGGTGAACGACTTCTGGGCCCGCTTCGTCCAGCCCGACGCCGACGAGCAGCACTGCGTCTTTGTCTCGCGCGTGCTCACCTTTGCCGTGGCGCTCCTCAGCCTCGTCGTTACCCTCCACCTCGACACCATCGCGGAGGCGTGGGGCCTCATGCTCACGGCCTCGGGCGGGCTGGGCGGCGTGCTCATCCTGCGCTGGTACTGGTGGCGCGTGAACGCGTGGAGCGAGCTGGCGGCCACCGTCACGCCCATCGCGCTCGTGATCGTTGCCCTCACGCTGAACACGTTCGGAATCGAGGTGCCCGGCCTCCAGGCCGACTTTCCGGTGAACCTGTACGCGACGGTCGGGTTTACCACCGTCGTGTGGCTCGCCGCTACGGTCCTGACCCGCCCCACGGCCCCCGACACGCTCGATACGTTTTACCGCACCGTCCATCCCGGCGGGCCCGGCTGGGCCTCGGTGGCGGAGCGCCACCCCGATGTGACGCCGGACAGCGGCCTCGGCCGCCTGGCCCTTGACTGGCTCGTGGGCGTCGTCCTCGTCTACAGCACCCTCTTCGGCACCGGCTACCTGATTCTGGGCTGGACCGTGTGGGGGCTTGCGGGGCTGGGCCTCGCCCTCGCCGCGGCAACGTTCCTCTGGCGCGACCTCCAGGCGAGCGCCGTTCCCCTTTTTGATCCGGTGGCGGCCCGCGACGCTGAGGCCGAGTAACCGGTCCCGGCAAGTGTTTCGTTGTACCAGCGCGATCTACCTGATGCTCGACCGTTCTCGTTTCTGGCTTTGCGTGCCCCTCCTGTGGGCGATGTGTGCCCTCGTGGCCACCGGCTGCACGGACTACGACTCCCGCCCGAGCCTCGCCAGGAGTGCCGACGGGACAACCGCGGACACAACCGCGCGCTCCTCGCCCGTCCCCGACACATCGGAGCCCACCGGGGCGTCCCGTCCGGCTGCGTCCGACACGACGGCCAGCCGAGACTGGGTGGAACGGCAGCTGCGGGCGATGACGCTCGACGAGAAAATTGGGCAGCTGTTCATGGTGCGCATGGACGGATACTTTGAGAATGCCGAGGCGCCCACGTACCGCGACCTCGTGGGCCTGGTGGAGGACTTCGGGGCGGGCGGGATTCTGTACGGGCCGGGGACGCCGATGGCGCAGATCACCCAGATCAACGACCTGCAGCGGCGGGCCGAGCGCCCCTTGCTGATCTCGCAGGACACGGAATGGGGCGTGGGCATGCGGATTGACCGTGCCACGAGCTTCCCGCCGGCCATGGCGATCGGGGCCACGCGCGATCCGTCGCTCGCCTACCGCACCGGCTACGCGACGGCGCGGGAGGCGCGGGCGCTGGGCGTGCATCAGCTCTACGCCCCGGTGGCCGATGTCAACAACAATCCCGACAACCCCATCATCAACACGCGCTCGTTCGGGGAGGACCCGGCGCGCGTGGGGGCGCTCTCCGCCGCCTTTGTGCGGGGGGCGCGGGCGGGCAACACCCTGGCCACCGCCAAGCATTTTCCCGGCCACGGCGACACGGACGTCGACTCCCACCTCGACCTTCCCGTCCTCCGCTTCGACCGGGCCCGGCTCGACACCCTGGAGCTCGTGCCCTTCCGGCAGACGATCGACGCCGGGGTGCAGAGCATCATGACGGGCCACCTGGCGTTGCCGGTGCTGGAGCCCGACAGCAGCGTCCCCGCCTCGCTCTCCCCGGCCATCTCCAACGACCTGCTGCGCGACAGCCTCGGGTTCGACGGCCTCGTCGTGACCGACGCGCTCAACATGCGGGGCGTCACCCAGAACTTTGGGCCCGGCGAGGCGGCGGTGCGCACCCTGGAGGCCGGGGCCGATCAAATTCTGATGTCGCGCGACCCGCGCATTGCCCGCGTCGCCATCCACGAGGCGCTGGACGAGGGGCGGCTGACCGAGGAAACCATCCACACGTCCGCCCGGCGCGTGCTGGAGGCGAAGAAGCGGCTGGGGCTCCACGAGCAGCGCCACGTGCCGCTCGACACCACCCGGCACGAGGTCCGCACCCGGCGCAACGAGGTGCTCGCGGGCACCGTGGCGCGCCGCTCGCTTACGCTGTTGCGGAATGCGGGCGACCTGCTGCCCCTCACGCCCCCCGCCGAGCGCGATCTCCTGGTCGTGACCCTGAACGACGGGACCTCGACCCGCACGGGGCGCGACTTTGTGCAGGGCCTCTACGACGAGCCCGCCATCGAAAGCATCACCACCCGTCGCCTCGACGATCGCTCCGACGACGAGGACGTGGAGGACGTGCTGGCGGACGCGGAGGAGCACGACCTCGTGGTGGTGTCGACCTTCCTGCAGGTGCGGGCCTGGGGCGGCGACATCGGGCTCAGCGACCGCCACCAGACGTTCCTGGAGGGCCTGATCGCCAACGGGCCGCCCGCCGCGCTCGTGGCGTTCGGCAACCCGTACGCCCCGAGCGATCTCGATCCGGCGCCCGAGGCCGTTTTGGCCGCCTACGGCAGTGGCGAATCCTCGCAGCACGCGGCCGCCAAGGCCCTGGTGGGGGGCACCGGCACGCCGGGCCGCCTGCCCGTAACAGTGCCGGGGCTGGCCGAGGCAGGGACCCGCATCGAGATGCCCCAGGTGGCTCCCCGGGCGGACCACCCCGAAGCCGTGGGGATGCAGAGCGAGTCCCTGGCCCGCATCGACTCGACGGTGCGGCAGGGCGTGCTCGACCGCGCGTTTCCCGGCGCGGCCGTGGCCGTGGGCCGCGGGCCGGTCGTCACCAAGCAGGAGACCTACGGCTACTATACGTACGACCGCACGAAGGCCGTCGTCCCCTCTTCCTCGTTCGATCTGGCGTCGCTCACGAAAGTCGTGGCCACCACCACGGCCGCCATGCTGCTGATGGAAGACGACCAACTGGCCCTTGATACGACCGTCGCGTCGTACCTCCCCGACTTCGCGCAGGCCGGCAAGGATAGCGTGACCGTGCGCCAACTCCTGTCCCACTCGTCCGGCCTGCCCGCCTACCTGGGCCCCGACCGGCGCGGCGACACCCCTGAGGCCGTCCTCGACACCATCATGGCCACCCCACTGGAATACACGCCCGGCACGCAGTCCACGTACAGCGGGCTCGGCATGATCACGCTCATGCGCATCGTCGAAACGATCACCGATCAGCCCTTCGACACATTTGCGCGGGAGCGCATCTTCGAACCACTCGGCATGCAAAGCACCGGGTTCCGGACCGTCAGTGACAGCGAGCCCAGCTACGTCGTCCCCACGCTCGACTCGACCGGCTACCGCGGCAGCGTGCACGACCCCATCGCGCGGGCCATGGACGGCGTGTCGGGCAACGCCGGTCTTTTCTCGACGGTCGAAGACCTGACGCGTTTTGCCACCATGATGGTGAACGACGGGGCAATCTACGGGCGGCAGTTCCTGGAGGCCGAAACGATTGAAGCGTTCACCACTCGGGCCGACGTGCCGGGCAGCACGCGGGCGCTGGGCTGGGATACGAAGAGCGCCTCGGGGTACTCCTCCGCGGGCGAGCACTTTGGGCCGGCCAGCTTTGGGCACACCGGCTACACCGGCACGTCGCTCTGGATCGACCCCGAGGAGGACCTCTACGTGCTGCTGCTCACCAACCGCACCTACCCGGACGACACCGACGAGCGCATCCAGCAGATCCGCCCCGAGGTGGCGAATCACGCCGCGCAGGCGGTTGTGGGGTCGCCCAAGCCGTTGCTGCCCGGCAGGCCCCCAGCGTCGTCCGGAACGCCTGCCGCCTCAGAGTGACTGACGGATACATCCTGGGCCTTCGTGGTACATGGGAAAAAAGACAAATCCTATTCGAGCACCGATGATTGACGTCAAAGAAGCGACACAGCAGGCCCTTTCGTACTTCGAAGAGTTGTACGGGCAGGATGCATTTTCGAACGTCCTGCTTGAGGAAGTGGAGCGGACGGAAGAAAATGGGACGCCCTACTGGTTCGTCACGATCGGATTTACGCACGAAGAAGCACGAAGGGAAGAAGAGCAGCAAGACCCCCTCGGTGTGTTCACGTCCTCCGGCCCCCGGCGGCGATACAAGCGATTTAAAATCGATGGGGAAACTGGCGAGGTTGTCTCTATGAAAATCCGCTCCGTTGGGAATGCGTAACCGAGTTGAGCGCTTCGTTTCTAAATACCGAAAGAGGGGCATTCTTGTAGACACAAATCTTCTCCTCCTCTACGTCGTCGGGGCGTACGATGCAAACCACATCGAGCGCTTCAAGCGCACGAGTACGTTCACGGCCGACGACTTCGACCTCCTTGCTCGCCTGCTTGGCAACTTTGAGGCCATCGCTACGACGCCACCGATCCTGACGGAGGTCAGTAATTTTGTCGGACAGCTTTCGCAAGGCCATCGTCGTCCGTGCACACGGCTTCTACAACGACTCATCCCGGAACTTGAAGAGGAGCATCGGGCGTCATCGTCGGTGTCCGCGCACGATTACTTCCTGCAGTTTCGACTCACGGATGCAGGCATTGCGGACATCAGCGCCGAAATCGCCCCCTGTCATCCCGGGCGGAGCGAGCGTGCGAGCGGAGATCCGGGATCTATACGGCGGGAGAAGAGAGCACTCCGGGTTCCGCTCTGCCCCCACAGGGCCATTCTTCTTCAGTCGAGCCCCAGTGAGTTGGCTGGATCGATCCCGGCTCGGCGCCCCGAACGCCCTCGGGGCTTGGCCGGGAGGACAAACACAACATTGAGGTTTGACACAACAGTAGTCGGGTCCCCTGAATTAGGAACCTGACCGTGGCATCTGGGCGCGAGTTGTGGCGAGCCAGCTGCTCAGGCCCGCCCCGACGACCGCCACGCCGGCGAGCACCGCAAAGAGCACTGTCGGGCTGGTGTATTGCAGCAGCGTGCCCGCCAGCGCGGCCCCCAGCGCCCCGATCCCGAAGACGCCGAGGTAGGTAAAGCCGTACGAGAGGCCGCGGGCGTCGGGCGGCGTCACCTCCGCCACCGTCGCCTGGTAGAGCGGCTGCACCACGAAGAGGGAGAACCCGAGTGCGGCACTAACGACCAGGAGGGGAATTGTGCCGGTCCCGGCCACCGGCAGAAAAGCGAGCGCGATGAGCGCGAGCGCCCCAAAGGCGCCGATCAGGATCCGCTCGATGTGCTCGCTGTCGCTGAGGCGGCCGCCCACGTACTGCCCCAGCACGCCCACGCCCAGCAGCCCCGCGTACACGTACCGCCCCGGCGCCACGTCGATCGGCAGGTCCACCGCCACGAGGGGCGTCAGCAGGTCCGGGAGGAAGGTGAGGACGCCGCGGTAGTAGAGCCCCGACGCCGCCACCAGCGCAAACACAAGCGCGAAGCCCGTGGCAAACAGGCGGCCCGTCTGCGTCCAGAAGGCATGGAGGGAGGACGGTCCAGCAGCTGGCTCGTCCCCGCCCCGATCGGCCGGCGCGACGGCGGCCCGTTCGTCGACCGACACGCGCGTGGCGACGAGGGTGGCGGCAAGGGCCGGGAGGGCCAGTAGCGCTGCGACCGTCGGCCAGTCGAAGACGAGCAGCAGGAGCGCCGTGAGGAGCGGGCCGAGGGCGATGCCCGTGTTGCCCGCGATGCCGTGCCAGGCCAGGGCGCGCCCCCGCTGCTGCACCCCCGTACTGATGAGCGACAGCCCGGCCGGGTGGTACACGCTGGCCGCCGTGCCCCACGCCACCAGCGCCCCGCCGATGGTCCACGCGCTGCGGGCGAGGCTCAGTCCCACGAAGGAAAGGCCCATCCCGACGAAGCAGGCGAGAAGGAGGCGCCGCGATCCGAGGCGGTCCGCCAGGAGGCCGCCGGGCAGCGCCCCGATTCCGAACAGTGCGTACCCCGTTCCGACGAGCGTGCCCAGCACGGCCTCCGAGACGCCCAGCTCCGCCAGCCACACCGTCATAAAAATCGGAATCGACAACTCATAGGTGTGTACGAGGCCGTGGCCCGTCATCACGAGTCCAACGATGGCGCGGTCGTTATCGGTCATTGGAGCAGGCGGGATCCGTTCAAGCGACAGGCGGCCCAACGGCGGGGGGCGCAGAGGAGATCCGGGACGCTCGCTCCGTTCAATCGTTGCCGGAGCGAGATTGACGGGTCCCGACGCCGCATTGTAGCAGGAAGGGCACAGCGAGGACGGTTGCGGAACGCAACTTGTCCCGTCTTCGCACGTGTTTAATCCTGCGGTCGGCGGCTCCGCGCTGGCTTGCTTCACGCGACTCTATTCTTGCCATGGATCTGGACCCAACCCTTCTTACGTGGGCCTTCGCCGTGGGCGGACTGCTCCTCATGTTGCTGGAGACGCTGATTCCCGGCGGCGTGGCCGGGTTTCTGGGCATTGGCGGGGTGGTGATTGCGGCGCTCCGCGCCATGGGATTGGTCGTGGACCCCCTCACGGCCATCGTCACCTGGATCTTTCTCTCCGCGGGCCTGACGATTGCCCTTCGCCCGCTGCTCCTCCGCTTCGTGCGGGGCGACACCTCGCTCGCCCTGACCGATGAGGACGCCGAGGCGATGGGCCAGACCGTGACGGTGATCGAAGAGGTCGGCGACGAGGACCCGGGCCGCATCCGCTTTCGCGGGGCCACCTGGGACGCCCGCGCCGTCCGCGGCACGCTGCCGGAGGGGGCCGAGGCTACGCTCCTCTACCGCGACAACCTCACCTGGGTCGTTGAGCCGGCGGACGACGCCGACCTTGACGCGGAGTTGTCCGCGGCCCTCGGCACGGACCTGCCGGACGTCGATACGACACGGGACGACCCATCGTCCGATCGGTCCGACGATTCCTCGGGGCTCGGCTACGACCCCTCGACGCCGGTGCGAGAATAGCGGCGCATCGACCCCGACCGCGGGGCCTGCGGGCGCCCGTCCACGTCGTCCAGCCCTCTAACCAACTCAATCGTCACCGGGGACGCCCCGGGCCCGCTCTTTCCCTCAAATGCCTCACTGTGTGCCATGTGGACCCTTCTCCTCGCCCTCCTCCTCTTCGCCCTCTTCATCTTCTACAACACCTTTGTGATTGTGGAGATGCGCGAGGAGGTGATCCTTGAGCGCTTCGGCAAATACCACGACACGCTGATGCCGGGGCTGCACTTCACCATCCCGCTGATCGACCGCGTCGCCTACCGCCAGGAAACCCGCGAGCAGGTGCTCGACGTGCCGCACCAGAAGTGCATCACGAAGGACAACATCGAGGTGGACGTGGACGGCATCGTCTACCTGAAGGTGATGGACGCCTACAAGGCCAGCTACGGCATCAACGACTACCGCCTGGCGGCCGTGAACCTGGCGCAGACGACCATGCGCAGCGAGGTGGGCAAGATCACGCTCGACGACACGTTCAGCGAGCGGGATGCGATGAACGAGGCGATCGTGGAGGAGCTGGACAAGGCGTCCGACCCGTGGGGCGTGAAGGTGATGCGCTACGAGCTGAAGGACATTCAGCCGTCGCAGGACATCGTGCTCACGATGGAGAAGCAGATGGAGGCCGAGCGCGAGAAGCGGGCCGAGATCACTGAGTCGAGCGGGGAGCGCGACGCCCGCATCAACGTGTCGGAGGGGGAACGGCAGAAGTCGATTCTGATGTCGGAGGGACGGCGGGAAGCCCGCGTGAATGAGGCGGAGGGGGAGGCCCGCGAAACGGAGCTCATCGCCGCGGCCACGGCCAACGGCATCGAGCGCATCGCCAACGCCATTTCGCAACCGGGCGGCTCGCTGGCGGTGAAAATGCGCCTGACTGAGCAGTTCATCGAACGGCTCGGCGAGATTGTCGACGGGGCCAACGTGAGCGTGCTTCCGATGGAGGCCGCCAACCTGAAGTCGTTCTTCGAGGGGGCCTCGGAGGTCACGAATCCCGTTCAGAGCAAGTAGTCCTCCGCCCACGGTTTTTCCCATCCACACCCCTGCCCTCCCATGGACCTTTTTACTGCTCTCAACCAGGCCAGCCTCGGCATTCTGGCGCTGCTATCCCTCTACGTCGCCTACAAGTTTTTGCGCGCCATCCGCTTTGTGCCCCAGCAGAGCGCCTACGTGGTGGAGCGACTCGGCAACTATCACAAGACGCTGCGCGCCGGTTTTCACGCGATGGTGCCCTTCATCGATCAGGTCGCCTACACGCTCGACCTTCGCGAACAGGCCATCCCCGTGGAACCGCAGGAGTGCTTCACGGAGGACAACGTGCGGGTGGAGGTCGACGGCATCATCTACCTGAGCGTCACGAACCCCGAGAATGCGGCCTACGGCGTGACCGATTACCGCCGCGGCGCCATCCAGCTGGCGCAGACCACCACCCGCTCGGTGATCGGGCGGATGGAGCTGGATACGACCTTTCAGGAGCGGGCGGCCATCAGCCAGGCGGTGGTGGAGGTGCTGAGCGAGGTGGAGCAGACGTGGGGCATCAAGGTGCACCGCTACGAGATCAAGAACATCGACACGCCCCGCACGGTGCAGAAGGCCATGGAGCGGCAGATGACGGCCGAGCGGGAACGCCGGGCGACAGTGGCCCGGTCGGAGGGAAAGCAGCAGTCGACCGTCAACGACGCGGAGGGGGAGAAGCAGGAGCTCATCAACCAGTCGGAGGGAGAGAAGCAGCGCCGCATCAACGAGGCCGAGGGCCGGGCGGCGGAGATTGAGGCGCTGGCCGAAGCGACGGCGGAGGCCATCGAGCGCGTGGCGCAGTCCGTCTCGGCGCCCGGCGGCGAGGAGGCCGTGAAGCTGCGCCTGGCGGAGCAGTACCTCGACACCATCGCCAGGCTGGGCAAGGAGGAGAACGAGATCCTGCTCCCGGCCGATCTCACGAAGTACGAGTCGGTCATCGACGGCTTGTCGCTCGACGAATTTGCGCTCCGATCCGACGAGGAGACGCCCCGCCCCTCGGGCGACGGGGCGCCCGACGGGTCGACGGACGCCTAGGGGCTGCGACCAACGGGGCGCTCCGAGAGCCCGGAGCGCGTGGGGAGTTCTTTGGGGATTGAACCATACGGGTCTTCTTGCACGCTCGCTTTTGATCTTCTCAAGTGTTGCCTCGATTCCATGTTGACGCTCTCCGCTCGCGGACTCAGTCTCATTGTCGTTCTCGGTTTGCTTGTCGGGTGTGGGGGGACCGGAGGGGTGATGTCCTACGATGCCGACCGCGACGTGACACGCTACGAAACCGGTCGGCTGACGGTCGCCCAGGCCGGCTCGGGCGGAAATTTTGCCAGCCAGGCGTCTCTTCGGATGCAGGTCACCTCCGAGTGCTCGGGGCGGGAGTGTGTGCCCGATCAGGCCCAGATGGTGTTTTCGGTGGACAGCCAGTCTGACTTTTCCATTTCGAGCCGGCGGCTAACGATTGAAACCGACAACCAGACGTTTGAGTGGGGGCAAGAGGAGTCGTGGAATCGCGTGGGAGACATGAGGACGTCCCAGGGCCGCATTGTGAGTATCACCCTCCCGCTGTCGGACGTGCAGGCCATTGCGCAGTCCACGTCGATTGAGGGGTCCCTTGGAGACAAGACGCTCAATCTAGAGGGGGTGCAGTCGCAGCTGCAAGAGTTCGTGCAGACGGCCCGGAACCCATCGACCGCTGGGGCGGAGGGCGCGTGAGGGGGCTGCGTCCGTGCCCGAGCGCATGGGGGACCTGGTGGCCTCCTACGGGAGAGCAAGCGGAACGCGGGAGAGATCTGCAACTTTGCCCCTCGGATGTTAGGTTTGAGGCGCTGTTGCGCTGAGGCAGCCCCGGCGTGCCAGTGCGTCCGTGTTTTGATGAAGGCCATCCGCCATGGCCCGACCGTTTCCCGACGTATTTGAGTTTTTTCGTCCCCAGGATGAGGCCCTCTCCGAGACGGAGCGAACGACGGTCCAGGTGTACCGGCTCCTGGGGCTCCTGAGCAGTGTTCTCGTTGCCCTTTTCGGCCCGCTCTACTCCGCATCGAGTCCGGGGGCGGTCGATCCAGTGTGGCTTCGGGGCACGGTCGCGGGGCTCTTTGCGGGCCTCGTTGCGGGGTCGTATTTCTCGGCGGCGGTGCGGCGCCACATCGCGACCGGCATGCGCGTGGTGCTGTACGTCGCGATGGCGTGGGTGGCGCTCCTGGCGGCGCTTAACGGGTTCGGGAGTGCGTACGTGGTGGGCGTGCTGCTGTCGTACGCGGTCCTCTTGGCGATGGTGGGCATCGGGGCGGGAGAGAATTTTCCCCTCCTGCTGGCGAGCATGGTGGGGGTTGCGCTGGTCGAGACCATTGTGATTCAGCTGCTCCTGTCCACGCGCCACACCCTCCGCGAGCGGGAGGGACGCCTCCGCTCCATCACCGAAAACATCTCGGACGGCATCTACCGATCGACGCCCGACGAGGGGCTCGTCTACGCCAACCAGGCGTTCATCGATCTCTTTGGGTACGACAGCTTCCAGGAGGTGGTCGCGGCGGCCCCCGAGGGGTTGTACGCTGACCCGAGCGTGCGGGCGGAGTTGATTCGGCGAGAGACGGAGCGCGGACGGATCGACGTGGCCGAGGTGGAATACCAGCGCAAGGATGGGTCGACGTTCGTGGGGCTGCTGCGGAGCTCGCGCGTGGAGGGGCCGAACGGCGAGCCGCGGTACCACGACGGGATCATCACCGACATTACCGAGCGCAAGCAGCGCGAGCGCCGCCTGCGCGTCTTGTCGGAGGCGGTGGAGCAGGCGGGGGACGGCATGTTTATCACCAAGGCGACCCCGGAGGACGAGGGCGGCATTGCGTACGTCAACTCGACGTTCGCGGCCATGACGGGGTACGACGAGGCAGAGCTTCTCGGCCAGTCGCCCGAGATGTTGTGGGGGCCGGATACGGACCCGGACACGATCGCGTCGCTCCGGGAGGCGCAGGCGCAGGGGGCACCGTGGGAGGGAGAGGCCGTGCACTACCGGAAGGACGGCACACCCTACATGGTGCAGTGGAATATGGCCCCCGTGTGCGACGAAACCGGGACTGTTGAGTACTGGGTGTCGGTTCAGCGGGACGTGACCGATGAGCGGGAGCTGGAGGCGCGCCTGCAAGAGCGTGAAGCCCGCATCCGAGGCCTGGCCAATAGCATTCCCGGCGTGGTGTTTCAGTTTTACGTTCGGCCCGACGGCACCCGCGGCAACTACTTTGTGAGCCAGCACGCGGAAGAGGTGATGGGCATCTCGGCGGATCCGGAGGGGTTTAACGAACGCTATATCCAGTACATCCCGTCGCCGCACCGTGGCGAGGTCGAGAGCGCCATCGACGAGGCGATCGCCAGCGAGACCCCGTGGAGCGTCGAAATGCCATTCGACCGGCCCGATGGGGAGCGCCGGTGGCTGCTCTGCACGGCCACCCCCGAGTGGCAGGACGACGGGCTGATTTTCAACGGGGTCATGATCGACATTACCGAACGCAAGGAGGGCCAGGAGCGCTGGCGCGCCCTCGTGGAGTCGCACCCGGGCGGCGTCCTCATCAGTGTCGACGGACGGTACCACTATGCCAATCAGGCCGCGGCGGACATCCTCGGGGCCGATCGGCCGGAGGACCTCATTGGAAAGCGGGTGGCCGGCGAGATGGTGGCGGACGCGGGCCGCGCCCAGGAGCGCTGGGAGAAAATTGCGCGCGGCGAGCCGACCGAGCCGTGGGAGCACGAAATTGATGGGCTGGACGGGACCCGTCGAACCATTGTGGCCCAGTCGGTGCCCATCAGCTACAAGGGCCAGGACGCCGCCCAGACGGTGATCCGGGACGTGACGGAGCGAAAAGAGATGGAACGGGCGCTCCGGCGGCGGGAGGAGCGGCTACGGGCCATCACCGAAAACGTGTCGGAGGGCATTTACCGATCCACCCCCGATGAGGGCCTGATCTTCGTGAATCAGGCCTTTGCCAACATGTTTGGGTACGGCAGCGTGGAGGCCATTCTCGAGGCCGATCCGGCAGCGCTCTACAAGAATGTGGAGGAGCGAGAGCGCCTCCGTTGCATTGCCCGGCAGGACGGCACGTTCGATTCTGTGGAGGTGACGTACCAGCGTCGCGACGGAAGTACCTTTACGGGCCTTACCAGCGGCACGGTCGTGACGGAGGAGGACGGATCGGTAAAGTATTTCGACGGGGCCATTGCCGACATTACGGGACTAAAGGAATACGAGGAGGCCCTGCGGCAGGAACGCGATCGCCTGGCCCTTCTCCTGAAGAACCTGCCGGTCTCGGTGGTCCACGGACGGCCGGTGGACGGCCGGTTTGTGGTGTCGTCGGTAAACGCCACGTTTGAGGACACCTTTGGGGTGCGAGCGGGCGAGATTCAGGGAGAGGACCTCCACGAGTACATCGTGCCGGCGGATCGACGGGAGGAGGCACAGGAGATTGACCGGACGGTGGTGGAAGAGCCGGGCCGGCAGTTCGAGGTGCGTCGTCGCACCGCGGATGGGATCCGAGATTTCCGGGTGAAGGCCGCCGTGCGGGATGCGGCGGACGGCACCCCGGAAGTGTTTGCCATCTACACCGACATTACCGACCAGAAGCGGCGGGAGCAGAAGCTTGTAGACGCAAAGGAAAAAGCCGAGAAAGCGAACCGAATGAAGTCGGCCTTCCTGGCCAACATGAGCCACGAAATCCGCACGCCCCTCACCTCGATTATCGGATTCGCCGAGGCGATTGGGGACGAGGTAGAGGCCCTCGACGCGACGGAGGCCTCGGGCGGCCCAAACCTGTCGACACTCGATCGGTTCTCGGCCCTGATTGAGGAGAGTGGCAAGCGTCTGCTGGAGACCCTCGACGGAATCCTCAACCTGTCGAAGCTGGAGGCGGGGGAGATGGGGCTCTCGTCCGAGCCCGTGGATCTGGTGACGGAAGTGGAAAAGACCGCGGATCAGATGGCGCCCCGGGCGGAGGAGGCCGAGGTCGCGCTGACGGTGGAGCCGCCCGACGCCGAGGCCGTGTGGGCAGAGGCGGACTCGCGCGGCGTGCAAATCGTGCTGCGCAATCTGGTCTCGAACGCCATCAAATACACCGAGGCCGGCGGGTCGGTGTGGGTGCGGGCCCGGACGGAGGGGGGCGAGCGGGGGACGGTGCTGGAGGTGGAAGATACGGGCATTGGCATGGCGTCCGATCAGGTCCCGGAACTCTTTGCGCCGTTTCGGCAGGAGTCGGAGGGGGCGGCCCGGGAGTACCAGGGCACGGGCCTCGGCCTGGCGGTCACGCAGCGGGCCGTGCGGCAGATGAATGGCGAGGTGACGGTCGAGACGGAGAAGGGCGAAGGCTCGCGCTTTACGGTGCGCCTCCCGGCGGCCGACGCGTCGGAGCGCCGGCAGGTGCTCGGTCGCTCCTCCGGATGAAACGATCCGTGGTCCCATGGCTCCGCGATTCGATCCCCCGCTCCGGGCGGCGTCGCTCTCGTTCTTCGATTTGGAAACGACTGGCCGACGCCCCGACCGCGGGGCCCGCATCACCGAGATGGCCGTGGTGGACCAGCGCGGCGTGCAGCTGGACTGGATAAGTCCGCACGACCCGCCCCGAGATGCCGCCGTGGCCAAGCAGTTGCCCCGCCTCGTTGCCCATCTCGAGGAGGGCGTCGTCATTGGGCACAACCTGTCGTTCGATTTTCGATTCGTGACGTACGAGGCCGAGCGGCTGGGCGTCGGCGGCCTGGACGTGCGGTTTGTCGACACCCTGGGACTGGCCCGGACGATGATGACGCACGCCGGCTCGTACCGACTCGGGGCATTGCTCGATCGGATGGGAGCAGCCCCCGACGGGGAGCTGCATACCGCCGTCGGGGATGCCCTCGCCACCCGCACCCTCTTCTGGCGACTGGTAGAACAGGGTGGGGCCACGACCCTTTCGGATGTTCGGGTCAAGCGAATGCGCTGGCACGGGCGGTAAGCATGCCCCCGCGGGCTTCACATTGTGGGTGTGTTCCACTATCCTTCATACACCCTTCCGGCCGAGCTCAGCTTCGCACATCTTCTCCGGAGCCGGGGCGGCCCCTCTCCGCTTCTGACCCTTTCCGCGCCACGTCGCAGTGCCAATGGACGGCGCCCCCAATTCTTCCCAGTTCTGGGCCAAGCTCAAACACAGAGATGGCGACCGCTCGACCGGCGAGGTCGTCGCCTGGCACCCGCTCCTCGCCCACTCGGCGGACGTGGCCGCGGTGACGGAAGTTCTCTTGCAGCGGACCATCCTTCGCACTCGCCTCGCATCGTTGATTGGGTGGGAGAATCTGTCCGATGTGCATGTCGCCCGCCTGTCGGCCCTCGCAGCCCTGCACGACGCGGGGAAGGTAAATCATGGGTTTCAGAACCGGGCCTTCGGGAAAACACCAGAGGCCGATCACGTGACGCCGATGGCGAACGTGTACAACGCGGCGGATCCACTGGCATATCTCGCCCCCCTCGGCATTGCGGACCTGCAGGACTGGGCGGCTGATCTCGACGTGCTCGGACACCTGCTCTTGGCCACCTTCGGCCACCACGGCACACCGGTCTCCCCGGGCGCACATGACCCGATGCTCTGGGAGAACTCGGACGATCGCGATCCGGAAGCGGGCCTCGCCCGGCTGGATGCGCACGTCCGCGAATGGTTTCCGGCCGCCTACGACGGCACCGCCCCGGCCTTCCCCGCCACGCCCGCCTTCCAACACGCCTTCAACGGCCTTCTGACACTGGCCGACTGGATCGGCTCCGACGAGACGTTCTTCCCCTTCGCCGACACGCTGGACGCCCCCATGGAGCGGGCGCGGGCGCACGCAGCCGAAGCCGTGGACGCCCTCTTCCTGGACCCGAGCGGTCCGCGGGCGGCCCTTGCCACCGACAGCGGATTCGATCAAATTCTGGAACAGCCGACCTGGGATCCGTACCCCATCCAGAAAGCGGTGCGCGACGTGCCGCTGCACCACAACGGCGGCCTTGCCGTGCTCGAATCGGACACCGGCTCGGGCAAAACGGAGGCCGCGCTCGCCCGGTTCGTTCGCCTCTTCCAAGCGGGGGCCGTCGACGGACTGTACTTTGCCGTCCCCACTCGCACCGCCGCCACCCAACTGCACGACCGGATCACCGCCGCCGTCCAACGGCTCTTTCCCGAAGACCAGCGCCCGCCGGTCGTGCAGGCCGTGCCCGGCTACATCAAGGCCGACGACGTGACGGCCACGCGCCTGCCCGACAGCTTCGCCGTGCGGTGGGACGAAGAGGTCCAGCACCGCGGCTGGGCCGCCGAGAGCTCCAAGCGCTACCTCGCCGGTCCCATTGCCGTGGGCACGGTGGATCAGGTGCTGCTGTCCACGCTGCAGGCGAGCCACGCCCACATGCGGGCTGCGGCCCTCCTGCGGCACTTCCTGGTGGTCGACGAGGTGCACGCCTCCGACGCCTACATGACGCGCCTTATGGACCGGGTGCTCGACCAGCACCTCGCCGCGGGCGGGCACGCCCTTCTCATGTCCGCCACCCTTGGCGCCTCCGCTCGCGTCCACCTGACCACCGACGACGGCGACGTGCCCGACCCGGACGACGCGGAGGACGAAGCGTACCCGCTCGTCACCCACGTCGACGCCGACCGCACCGACCCAGAGTCGATCCACGCCGCCTCGTCGGACGCGAGCAAGACGGTAGAGCCCGAGCTCTCCGGCGATGCGGATGCCCCGAGGGCGGTCGCCCGGCGCGCCCTCGACCACGCCCAAAACGGCGCTCGCGTCTTGGTCATCCGCAACCTCGTGGACGACTGCATTGAAACCCAGAAAGAACTGGAATCGCTGGCCGAGGACGAAACGCTTCTCTTCGGTGTGGGCGGCACGCCGGCGCCGCACCACTCCCGCTTTGCGCCCGACGACCGGCAGCGCCTCGACGACGCCGTCGAGAACACCTTCGGCCCCGACACGCCCAACCGCGGCGTCGTGGCCGTCGCCACCCAGACCGTCGAGCAGAGCCTGGATCTGGACGCCGACCTCATGATCACAGACCTGTGCCCGATGGACGTGCTCCTGCAGCGGATTGGGCGCCTCCATCGCCACAGCCGCACGCGCCCCGACGGCTACAATACGGCCCGGTGCGTCGTCCTGACGCCCGAGGAGCGCGACCTTACCCCGCACATTTCGGACGACGGCCTGGCGTTCGGCCCGCACGGGCTGGGCACCGTCTACGGCGACCTGCGGGTCCTCGATGCCACGTGGACCGTCCTGGCAAACGACGCTCTCGCCCCGTGGCGGATTCCTGAGGAGAACCGCCTCCTCGTTGAGCGCGCCACCCATCCCGAGGCGCTCCGGGCCGTTGTGACCGAAGGCGGCGAAGCTTGGCACCGGCACGAGCAGTGGGTCCTGGGCTCAAAGCAGGCCGATCGACAGGCCACCGGGCACGTCACCATCGACCGCGATCAGCCATTCGGCGTCGAGCCGTTTCCCGACGATCTCGGCACCGCCAAGACGCGACTCGGACAGGAGGACTACCGCGTCGAATTGCCCACTCCGGCCCCCGGCCCCTTCGGCACGCCCATCGAGGAGCTGTCCGTCAGCGAGTGGCAACTGGACGACCCGCCGGAGACGGAGGCGGCGACCGACGTGTCGGCGGAGGACGGCGGCTTCACGTTCCAGTTCAGCGGCCATTCCTTTCGGTACGATCGATTTGGCCTCGAACCGACCTCGTCATAATGGCACGGACGCACGATCTACACGTTACCTTAATCCGCGTATGCCTACGGTTCTTCGCATCGGCCCGTACAAATTCTATCTCTACCCGTACGACGTACTACACGAACCGCCGCACATTCACGTCGGGCGGGACCGGGATGAAATGGAATTCTGGCTCGACCCGGTAGAGTTGGAACGAAATCGAGGATTTGCAGGCCACGAGCTTCGAAAGATCGAAGAGCTCGTCCGCGACCATGAATCCAAACTCATTGACGCCTGGAACGATGTCGCAGACCAAACAGCGTAAATCGCGCCTCACCCGCCAGATGCTGGATGATGAGCTGGAGCGGGCCCGTATCCGTCGTGTGAACGTGACCGCGGACATGGTGACACTCTATCTCGAAGACGGACGGATCGTGGGGATGCCGACGGTGTGGTCTCCCCGCCTCTCCGACGCCGACGAGGCGGAGCGGCAAAACTATAAAATCATCGGCCACGGGGCGGGCCTGCACTGGCCCGATCTGGATGAGTATGTGAGCGCGCGCTCCATTCTCCTCGGCCGCCGCTCCCCCGAACGAAACGAGGATGCATACAATCAAACCGAAGAATGACCAGCACGCAACGACCCGCCCATCCACATTGACGTCTGCCGAACGCCATGAAATCCAAGCTCACGCTCCGCCTCGACGACCGCCTGAAGGAACGTGCCAAGCAACTGGCCGAAGAGCGGGGCACCTCCGTCTCCAAAATCGTGGAGGATTACTTTCGCCTCCTGCTCCGCGAGCCGAATGGGGACGACGCCGGGACGGAATCGGCCTCCGACAAAAACACCGTCCCGGACGACCTCCCGCCTCGCACCCGACAGATGGTGGACGCTCTCGGTCCGGCGACGACCGATCTGGACCTCGACGAGGATACGGAGGCCTGGGTCGATGCAATGCACGAGAAGCACAAGTAAACTCACGGGCCCCTGGCCGCGGATGCCCACTTGCCCGGGATGAAGGTTCTCCGATATGACGGTCCTTTTCGACACCAACGTTCTCATTGATGCCGCCGTCCGCCTGATTGCGGCGGCCGAGCGTGACACCATCGACGGCCTGGTTGCCCCCACATCTATCGCGACCTGCTGGTACGTGGCGTACGAACGGGAAGAGACCGATCCGTGCCCGCTCTTCGAACTGCTGGCCGACGTGATGCGGATTGCTCCGATGGGCCGTTCGGCCCTGCGGACGGCGCTTCAAAATCCCGGAACGGATGTGTGCCCGAATTTTTGGACCAGTTGGGCGACTAATTTCGGCTAAGACGCAGCAGCGATTTGAGGTTCTGATTCGAGAGTATCGAGAGTTTGCCCAAGATGTTCTCGGGGTGGAATCTGCCCGATCGAGGAATGGCGTCGCTCCTGGTTGTAGTACCTGAACCGCTCGTTGAAGACCCCTCGCAGGTCCGGCAGGGACGAGGCCTCTGTGATCCGTGAACCGATCTCAGCCTTCGTCCGACCCCAGAGAGATTCGATCCAGGGATTGCCTTTCGCTCCGTTTTCAGAATAGCTGACGCGCATCTCATCGCTGAGGAGAGTCGCCCGTAGCCACCGATAGCTGGTGTAGACGCTGTCCAGGTCGTGATGAATGATCTTCTCGCCGAGCCCCTCCCCCAGGCTCGCCATTCGTTCGCGAACCTGCTCCCAACAGCGCATGGCGAGCTTGCGGTTGGCACTCGGACCGACGGCCCAACCCGGCACGTACTTGCTCTCCAGGTCGACCACAGCCATCAGGTAGGCCTTGCGGTTTCCGCCCGCATAGGACAGCTCTGTAAAGTCCGTCGAGAAGGCCTCCAGTGGACCGGGATCGAGACCCGCCACAAGGTTGAGCTGGCCAGCAGCGTCGCCGAGAATCTCCTGCACGGGCGAGGGGCTGTGTTTGGCCGCATGACGGGATAATCCCAGCTCATGCTCGCTAAGAAGCCGCCGAAGCCGCTTATGGTTGACCGTCTGGCCGGTACGCTCCTCAAGCTCCGGCAGGATCCGGCGGTAGCCGTAGCCTGGATGCTCCTGAATGATCTCACGAACGTGGTCCATCAGCTCTTGCTCTTCTTCGGAGGGCTCCGTAGAGCGGTTCTTCCGGTAGTAGTAGGTACTTTTCGGGAGGCCGATCGCCTCAAGGCATCGGTTCAGTCCGTGTTCTTCTCTCTGCTGATCCACGAGACGGACCTTTTCAGTCGTGGTCAGCTCTCGCCAAAAAATTCTTGAGCATTGCGATCTCAACCTCCTTTCGCCCGAGCATGCGCTCCAGATTGGCGATCTTCTCTTTCTTCTCCTTCAGCTCGTCGCCTGAGCCGAAGGCCTTGGAGCCGTTTTCTTTCAGCTTCGTTTTCCAGCCGGAGAGCGTCACAGGATGAATGTCGTAGGCCCTAGCGACCTCCGCGTCGGTTCCATCGGACTGGAGCGCTTCGAGTACGACTTGGAGTTTGAATTCGGGGCTATAGGTGCTTTGACCCATGGCGCGTGTGGTTGGATTGGTCGTGGTTTACAGGAAACTAAGCGTCCTGCGTCCCAACCTC
>NCRB01000044.1 GCA_002894665.1 Salinivenus iranica | reverse complement strand
GAGTGTGGGGGAGCCCGGGAGAGGCACCGCGGCGACACCCCCTTCGACGTCTGACCCCGAGGCACAGGAGGCACCCGGCCCGCGGAACCATACGGTGTTTCTCCACCAAAACCTGCGCCCCGCGGAACGAGGACGCGCGTCATGAGGTTTCTGATGTAGGCGGTCTGTCGTTCATCAATATTTGAAGATCACACCTCGGGTCGTTTGCTTTCTTCCATTCTCTGGTGGCGCTTTTGATAACCGATAGGCCGGTGGCGGACAGGGTGTCACGGGCTTGCGGATAGCTTCTCCAAAACGACGAACCATCCATGGGTCAGCACGACGTTAAGCGAAAGGTCGATCCGTCCGTTCTGCGGGAGTTCACGAACCATCTGATGCAGGACGTGCGAGCCCTGGAGTTGATGCTCCACGAGGACATGTTTGAGTCGGGGATGCGTCGCATCGGGGCCGAACAGGAGCTCTTTATGATCGACGAGCGGGGGGAGCCGGCCCCCATCATCGAGGAGGTGCTCGAGCGCAATACCGACGAGCGCATCGTCACGGAGCTCACGAAGTTCAACATTGAGTTCAACATGGACCCGCTGGAGTACGGCGGGGAGTGCTTCCGTCAGATGGAGCAATCCACGGAGACCTTGGTCGAGAAGGTCCGGACGCTGACGCAAGAGGTGGGCGGCGAACCGATCATGACGGGGATTCTGCCCACGGCGCACCTGTCCGACTTTGCGTTGGACTATATGACCCCTCGGCCCCGGTACTACGCCCTGAATGATGCCCTTTCGCGCCTCCGCGGAGGGCCGGGACAGTACCAAATTCGGGGCATCGACGAGCTCTTCCTGAAGCATGACTCCATCATGCTGGAAGGGTGTAACACCAGCTTTCAGACGCACTTCCAGGTATCGCCCGAGGAGTTTCCTCACTACTACAACATCGCCCAGGTCGTGGCGGCGCCGTGTCTCGCCGCCGCGACGAACTCGCCCCTCCTCTTCGGCAAGCGACTGTGGCGGGAAACGCGCATTGCGCTCTTCCAGCAGGCCGTCGACACGCGGTCGAGCAACCTCTACCTCCGCGAGATGCGGCCCCGTGTGCACTTCGGCACCGACTGGGTCGACGAGTCCGTCCTGGAGATTTTCAAAGAGGACATCTCCCGGTTCCGCGTGCTCCTGACCACGGAACTTGATGAGTATCCCCTTGACGTGCTGGAGCAGGGCGGCGTGCCCAACCTGATGGCGCTCCAGCTCCACAACGGCACGGTGTATCGCTGGAATCGGGCCTGCTACGGCATTACGAACGGCAAGCCGCACCTTCGAATCGAAAACCGCGTGCTCCCGTCGGGCCCCACGGTGGTCGACGAGATCGCGAATGCGGTGTTCTGGTACGGGCTCGTGGCCGGACTGTCCAATGAGTACCAGGATGTGTCGGAGCACATGGACTTCGACGAGGCGCGACACAACTTCATCGCCGCGGCGCGCAACGGGCTTGCGTCCCAGTTCGTCTGGCTCGATGACACGAAGCGGCCGGCCCACGAGCTCATCCTGGACACGCTTCTTCCGCGAGCGGAGGCGGGGCTCCGCACGTCGGACATCGACTCCTCCGACATCGACCGCTACCTCGGGGTGATTCAGAAGCGGGTGGAGAGCCAGCAGACCGGCTCGCAGTGGCAGCTCGACTCGCTGGCGCGCATGAAGGAGGTGGGCTCCCGGGCCGAGCGCCTGGGCGCCATCACCCGGGCGATGGTGGAGCGCCAGAAGGAGGGGCGGCCGGTGCACGAGTGGCCCCTGGCGACCCTGGAGGAGGGCTACACCCCCAGCGCCATGCAGGACACCAACGTCGAGGACTACATGACGACGGAGCTGTTCACCGTCCACGAAGAGGAGTCCATCGAGTTTGTCGCCCGACTGATGGACTGGCAGCGCATCCGGCACGTGCTGGTGGAGGACGAACAGCATCGCCTCGTGGGTCTCATCAGCCACCGTACCCTGCTGCGTCACATGGCCGAGCGCAACGAGACGCCGGAAGGAGGGGTCCCGGTGCGCGACATCATGGTGGAGGACCCCATTTCTGTCTCCCCCGAGCGCCCGACCCTGGAGGCGGTTCAGATGATGCGTGAACACCAGATCGGTGCGCTCCCGGTGGTCCGGGAGGACCGCCTCGTGGGCATCATCACGGAGCGCGACTTCATTCAGATTGCGGGCAACCTGCTCGACGATACGTTGAGTGGAGAACTGGAACCCGTTGAGGTAAAGGAGGATGAGGGGGAGGAGTGAGAGAGCCTTCGGCCCGACGTCGGCCTGCTGTTACGATCCGTACAGGCCGGAACGCTCCCCCGGGCCGTACGTGAGATCGTCGACATTTTCCCATACCGCTCTTTTCTGTACGATCCTATTCCCCGATGGCTGACGAGCACCCTGAACGTGAAATCAGTGGCATGACAGTCCGGATCGACCGGTCCCTCTGTATCGGCTCCGGCAACTGCACGAACCTGGCCCCCGAGGTCTTCGTGATCCGGCAGGACAACATCGTCGACTTCAAGGAGGAGGTGCCCGACATTGAGGCCGGGCGCCTGGAGGAGTCGATGGCCATCTGCCCGGTCGATGCGCTGATCCTGGAGGACGAGGAGGGGGAGCAGATCGTCCCGTAGCGTCCCTACTCCGCGCGATTCTGCCTGCGCCGGTACCACGCGATCAGGATGCCGGTGAGAAGACCGGCGACGAGACCGATAAGAATTTCCGGAAGCACGGGCTGTGGAGAGTTATTGGGGAAGGGCGTTCTGCTCCCAGGCTCGGAATTGTTGAAGCTCGTCCCGAACGGACTGCACGGCGGTGCTGATGACCGTCACGTCGTCCACAAACCCAATGGCGCCGAGGGTGTCCGGGATGGCGTCGAGGGGGGTGACGAAATAGACCAGCGCGCCGACGATGATCACGAGCGGCGTCCACGACACCTGCCGGTAGGACCGCGAGGCCCAGCGCAGGAGCAGGCGCAGCATGGTGCGGAGGTCGTTCCACACCGCCGATAGGACGCTGGAGTGGGCCGTCATGCGTTCGTAGGCGTCCCGTACCAGCAGCACGACGCGAAAGCGCCGCGACAGCACACGACGCGTGGCGTCCCGCAGCGCGTTGCCGGCGGTGCGTAGCGAGGACGAGGGCCCAGTGGGCGGGGCAGTCGGTCGATCGGTTGCCATGAGCAGGGGGGACGATGAGCGAAGGGCTCCTCTCGATGCTAACACAGCGACCGTGCGAAAGTCAACTCTCCCCCGGATGTCGCGTTGGAGTTGTCCGTTCACCCCCGCCAGCCCCACGACGGAGTCTCGTGACTACGATTCTGACCGCCTCGCCCGAGGAAGCCGCCGCGTACGTCCGGGCGGGAGAGCTTAGTGCCTTCCCCACGGAGACAGTGTATGGCCTCGGGGCCGATGCGCTTCGCCCCGACGCTGTCCAGAAGATCTTTGCGGCGAAAGGGCGGCCGAGTGACAACCCTCTCATCGTTCACGTGGCGGCCGGGGAGCAGGTGGAACGCCTCTGCGCCAGCGTCCCGGCGTCTGCCCGTACGCTCATGGACCGGTTCTGGCCCGGGCCGCTCACGGTCATTCTCCAGAAATCGGAGGCCGTGCCGGCGGTCGTTACGGCCGGGCTCTCGACGGTCGGACTGCGCTGGCCGCGACACCCTCGGGCGCGGGCGTTCCTGGAAGCGTGCGAGACGCCCGTCGCGGCGCCGTCCGCGAACCGATCGGGGCGGCCCAGCCCCACCACCTGGCAGGCCGTGCAGCAGGACCTGGACGGGCGCATTGCGTGCATCCTGAAGGGAGGGCGTACCGAGGCCGGGGTCGAGTCGACCGTCGTCGACTGCACGACGACCCCTCCTACGGTGCTCCGGCCGGGGGCCATTTCCGTGGAAGCACTCCGGGAAGAGATTGGGGACGTGATCGCGGAGAACGGCGAGACGGACGCGGCGCCTCGGAGTCCGGGGACCCGGCACCGACACTACGCGCCCCGCGCCTCGGTTGTCCTCGTCTCGACGCCCGAAGAGGCGACCCCCACGTCGCGGGCGGCCTACATTGGGCTGGCCGTCCCTGACGCCGGACAAGAATTTGCCCGGGTGCGGGCGGTGAGCTCGCTCGACGAGTATGCCGCGGAGCTTTTCCACTTCTTTCGGGAAGCCGACCGGGACGACGTCGACACCATCTACGCACAGACTGTGTCCGACGACGGCCTCGGCCGGGCGCTGAACGACCGGCTCCGTCGCGCCGCCGCCCGCTGAACAGCGCGACTCTCCGGGGGCGGAGGCGGGGCCCTCAGCCCCGGGTGGAGCGAATCAGCCAGCGGGCGAGGGGCGGCAGCCATTGACAGGCGCGCACCAGGGTGTGGGCGGCGCCTGGGCGGAAGGCCGCGGCGTGGACCCATCGTCCCATCCGCATCCGTGTGCCGAAGGTCTGGCGCCACTGGCGGTCGTATGCGCGTCGAAAGGAGGGGGCCGGGCGCTCCCCCCGCAGCACCTCCGACGCGAGCGGGACGACGAGGTCGGCGGCCTGGAGGGCCATGGCCATGCCGTCGCCGCAGAGGGGGGCAATCATGCCGGCGCTGTCCCCCACCATGCACACGTCGTCCACAAAGCGGTCCTTGGGCATGAGGGGCACCTGACTGACGGCCTCGAACCGATCACTCACACGCTGGAGGCCCTGCAGGCGGGCCTCCAGGGCCGGGTTCTGTCGGAGATCGGCGAGCATGGCCTCGGGCGTGCCCCCCGCGGCCTTCAGCGCGTCCACCCGACCGATCCAGCAGACGTTTGCGCGGGTGCCTTCCACGGGCGAGACGCCGCAGTATCCGCCGGGGGCGCTGTGCAGCTCGATGGTGTCGGGCACACCGGGGCCCTTGTAATGCGCCTTGAAGCCGACGTAGGGAGACGACTCGTCGAGGAACGGGCGGTCGAGCGTGCGGTCGAGCCGGGTGCGGCGTCCGTAGGCCCCGAGCACCATTCGGCCCTCCACGGTTCCGTCGGTGGTGTCGACGACAAACCCTTCTGCGAGGGAGCCCTGGAGGCCGGTCACGCGGGTCCCGGATCGTCCATCGACGCCCGCCGTGCCCGCCGCCTCGAAGAGGAGCGCATCGAGGCGGTACCGGCTGAGGCCGAGGGCCGGACGGGGAAGCGGGTGCTCCGTGGTCGCGCCCCGGGCGTCTGTCAGTCGGGTGCGGCCGATGGACTGAGCCCCGGCGGCCATGACGGCGTCGAGCACCCCAAGCTGACGGAAGGAGTCCTGGGCCTCGGGGGACAAGAATTCCCCGCAGAGCTTGTGGCGCGGGTAGGTGTGCTGTTCGAGCAGGCACACGTCGTGCCCGCGCTGGGCCAGCTGGCGGGCGGCACTACAGCCTGCGAGTCCGCCACCGATGATAACGACGTCGTATGACATGGGAGATCAGGGAATAGTGGGAGGACACACCGTCGATCACGCAACGGGGAGGGTGGAAAGGGTCCACCGGAAGGCCCAGTGCCATCGAATGCGGGGAACCGGGAGTCCGGCCTCGGCGGCGAGGGCCTGGAGATCGGACCGCTGGAAGCCGCGTCGGACGGAGAGGGGGCCGTCGTGTTGAACCATGGGAGAGAACGACAGCAGGCGGGAGAGCGTCCAGATGCCGGCGTAGGCCCACGGATGGCGATGCAGGTCGTTAATCAGGAGGCCGTGCCGACTCACTCGGTGCAGCTCCTGGAGTAGGGTTCGGGCCTCCTCGTCGTACAGGTGGTGGAGGAAAAGGGCGGCGTGCCCCACGTCGAATGCATCGTTGGGGTAGGGGAGGGCGAGTGCGTCGCCGACCTCGATTTTCGCCTGAGCGCGGAGGGGAGCCGGCAGTGCAGTGTCGAGCCAGTCCCGCCCGTGGCCGACGGTGACAGGGTTGAGGTCGATCCCGACGGCGGTCACGCGGCAGTGGGCCTCGTGCCCCCACCGCACAAGCTGCGGCAGGTAGTCGCCCCCGCCCGTGCCAACGTCGAGCACCCGGAGCGAGGAGTGTCGCTGGAGGAGCGGGGCAAGGGCTGTGCGGCTTGCGCGGTATCCGCCCAGCCACCGGTTGATCCACCGGAGGTTTTGGAGGGCCGTTCGGAGACGCTCGTCCGTGAGGGAGAGGTCGTCCATCCACTCCGCTTCCCGGGCGCGCTCCGAAAAAGAACTATTGGGAACCGTGATGGGGCCGTCGGGTCGGGAGGAGTCATTGTGGAGTTCAGGAATATAGTGAACCTGAGATTGCCGGACGGGTTCAGGAAGGCGACGTCACGTTTTCCCAACGATCCGCCCCCATGTCCCTGCTTCGTGTCGACGGCCTGAAGGTCCGACTCGGAGGCGAAGAGATCCTGTCGGACGTGGGATTCGACATTCAGCCGGGCACGTGGGTGGGCCTCATTGGCCCCAACGGCAGCGGCAAGACGACGCTCCTCCGCGCCATTGGGGCCCACATTCCGTTCGAGGGACGGATTAAGCTTGATGGGCGGTCGGTGACGACGTGGACCGCCGCCGAGCGGGCCCGTCGACTTGCGTTTGTACGACAGAAAGCGTCCCTCTCGTTCGACTTTACGGTGGAGGACCTCGTGCTGCTCGGCCGGGCGCCCCACCGCGGCTGGCTTCAGGCCTACGGGACCACCGATCACGATCGGGTTCGAGAGGCACTGGCGCAGGTCGACCTGGAAGGGTTCGAGTCCCGTTCGGTGCTGTCGCTGAGCGGCGGGGAAACGCAGCGCGTGTTTCTGGCGCAGGCCCTGGTGCAGGAGGCCGATCTGCTTCTGCTCGACGAGCCGACCGCCCATCTCGACGTCCACTACCAGTTCACGTTCATGGAGCAAGTGTCTACGCTGGTCGAAGAGGGGCGCACCGTCCTCGCGGTCTTCCACGACTTGGAGCTGGCCGCCCGGTGTGCCGACCGCCTTCTGCTTCTGGGCGACGGCCGGCTGCGGGCCGACGGTCCGCCCGCCGACGTGCTGACACCGGAGCGCATCGAGGAGGTGTTTGGGATGCGAACCCGGGTGCAGCGCGGTCCGGACGACACCCTGCGCATCGACTATGTGGAGCCCGTCGTCGAGCGCTCGTCCCGCGCTGCTCCCCTCTCGGCTCCCTCGTGAAACGCGCGGGGCTGACGCTCGTGCGACGCCTTCCTTCTTCTGCCCTTTTCACGACGACCCCTTTTCCCATGCCGAATCGAATCTACACACGCACCGGCGACGACGGCACAACCTCGCTGTTCGGCGGCGAACGGGTGGGAAAGGGAAACCCTCGCATCGACGCCTACGGGACGGTCGATGAGGCCAACTCGGTGGTCGGCGTCGCCCGCGCCCACCTCCGCGGCGAGCCCGGCGCGGAGCGGCTCGATCCGGTGCTCAGCGACCTCCAGGAAGAGCTGTTTGTGGTGGGGGCGGACCTCGCGACCCCCCTCGACGCCAAGCCCATCGTTCCGCGAATTAAAGAGCATCACGTGGACCGGTTGGAGGACCGCATTGATGAATTCGACGCCGACCTCGAGCCCCTGAAAAAGTTTGTGCTTCCCGGCGGGAGTGCGGCGGGGGCCTCGCTTCACTCTGCTCGTACCATCACCCGGCGTGCCGAACGCCTCGTGGTGCAGGCCGGCACCGCGGCCCCAATCAACGAACAGGCCGCCGTGTACCTCAATCGTCTGTCGGACCTGCTCTTCGTCCTGGCGCGCTGGGCGAACAAACAGGCCGGCATCCGGGAAGACAAGTGGGTGCCTGCATCGGACGATGCGGACACGACCGAAAACGAATAAAGGCCCCGGACGGAGCGACACCGTTGACCTTGTGGCGATCCGTGCGTTGCTTACTGTTAGGTGCGTCTACCGGTTGTTGATCAGGCTCAGACATGGTGATGGCTTCCATACGACTCGTTCCGCTCGGCCTCGGAGCCATCCTCTTCGTTTTGCTCGTCGGGCCCGTGGAGGGGGCGGCCGGCAGGGCGGGCCCTCCGGAGCCCGCGTCCGAGGCGGGCGCATGGACGGGCATTGACGCCGAACAGTATCGCGTGCAGACGGGCACGGTCCGGCGGGCGGAGACCTTCGTGGATGTCGTTCAGCGTTACGGCCTCGACTACTCGTCTGCGGTCGAGGTGGCCGAGGCGGCCCGCTCGGTCTTCGATGTGCGCGACATTCGTACAGATCACGCCTACCGGGTGTACGTCAATCCCTGGCTCGGCGAGGCGCAGTATCTCCTCTACCGGGTGCGCGCCGCCGAACACATCCTGTTTGATCTCCAGAATCCATCGAACACGCGGGTTGTGGAACGCCCCGTGACGCGCCGCTGGGCAACCGTGAAAGGCCCCATCGATGGGTCACTGTATGAGACCCTGACGAATCAGGAGGCCCACCCTCTGCTTGCGCTGCGCCTCTCGGAGGTGTTTGCCTGGCAGATCGACTTCTTCCGCCTCCGGGCGGGCGACTCCCTGCGGGTGCTCTACGAGCAGCGGTACGTTGGGGGCGAAAAGCGGGCGCCGGGCGAGATCCTTGCGGCGGTGCTCACGCACCGGGGGGAGCGCTACTACGGCTTCCGGTTCGATAACGGGGACGGCCCGGCGTACTTTAACCGCACGGGGGAAAGCCTCCGTCGACAGTTGCTGAAGGCGCCCCTCCGGTACACGCGCATCAGCTCCGGCTACTCCAACAGCCGCATGCATCCCATCCTCAACGAGCGTCGCCCCCACCGCGGCGTCGACTACGCGGCTCCCCGCGGCACGCCGGTGCGGGCGGTGGGGAGCGGCACGGTCCAGTTTGCCAGCTACAAGGGGGCCAACGGCAACTACGTAAAGGTGCGTCATAACGGCACGTACACCAGCGGGTATCTGCACCTTGCGCGTTTTGCCGATGGGGTGCACCCCGGCGCCTCCGTGCAGCAGGGAGAGACCATCGGGTACGTGGGCAGCACCGGGCGGTCGACGGGTCCGCACCTCGACTATCGCCTCTGGAAGCGCGGCCAGCCGGTAAACCCTTACGCCATCGAGTTGCCCCCGTCCCGGCCCGTGCTCCCGCAGCATCAGGACGCCTTTGAGGAGAAGGTGGAGGCCATGCTGGAGCACCTTCGCCGCTCCCCGACGCTTGCGGATCGGCTCTCGACCGGCGGCCCGTCTTCGTCGTAAGCGGGCCGCGGACTGTGTAGGCGCGATGCGCTACCACTCCACATTCACGCCGAGGGAGAACGACCGCGCCGGCCCGGGCTCGTAGTACCGACCGCCGAAGGCATTCACCACAACCGAACTAGCATACCGCTCGTCCAAGAGGTTTTCGACGGCGACGAAGGGCTTTACAGTCGCACGGCCGAGTGTAAGCCCCTTATGGCCGATCCGAAAGTCAACCAGTACGTAGCGCGGGGTGTCGGCCTTGTTCTCGTTGTTGGTATAGTAACTCGGGACCATCTCGCCCGAGAGGCGGCCCCACCAGCCTTGGTGATTGAGTTGGGTATGCAGGTATACCTGTCGTGGTGGAATGCCAGGTACTTGATTCCCCGCCAGGGACGAGTCCGCGTCTGATTCCTCGATGACGAACCGACTTCCAGTGTAGCGGGCCGCCACTTCTAACTGTTCGGTAGCTTGCCAGGTGAGGCTGGCCTCAATGCCGTCGTGGACGTTGGAGGCGAGGTTGTCGTACACCTCACGCCCGCTTTTCGTCTCGTAAGAAGAGATCAGTTCGTCAACCTCCAGGCGAAACAGCGTGAGGTCGAACTGGAGGCGGGCGGAGGGAAGGAATCCACGGGTGCCGACCTCGAATCCCCGGGTCCGTTGCGGTTCCACTTGCTGGTTGAAGCCGCCTCCACCGCTGGGCCGATTTGAAAGCTCGGAGGCCGTCGGGGTCTCGAAGGCCGTGCTGTACTGCGCAAACAGCTGTGCGGGGCCGGTGTCATACGAGGCGCCCAGGGAGGGACTTAGGGCCGAGAAAGTGCGCGTTCCCGACTGATTCCCGTCCTGCGTGAATTGGTCATCGGCCTCAAACCGGATGCGGTCGACCCGCAGGCCGCCCGTGAGCGCGAATCGGTTGGTGGCGTTTAGCCGCAGGTACCCAAATGCAGCGCTGCTCAGTACGGTCTCACGCTGATCGAGTTGGATCTCGTTGCCCCGGGTTCCGCTTTCGGTCGTATTGAATTCCGCCCGATCGTCCGATTGTACCCCGGCGTCGATACCTGCGCCGCCTTCGAGTCGCCCGCTCGTTCGCCGGACCGTGAGTCGTCCGCCCCCGCTGTGCCGCTCGTATGTGACGTAGCCGAAGGGAAGGGGGTTTTCAAGGTTGCGATACACGTAGTAGCCAGAACCAGCGATTGTGACCCCCCCGAGATCGTGTTCGATCGCCGTGCCGAACTGCCCTTGTTCGCTCGTTTTTCCGGCGTTGATGTTCTGGAAGCCGGGTCGGGCCTGGGAGGGATCGGCCTGAAACTGTTTACGGGTGAGGCTGCTGGGGTTCTCCGTATCCTGCGCGTCGGCGGCAGCCACAAGTCGGAGAGAGGTTTTTGGGCCGAGGGAGCGAGAAGCATTGATTCCCGTCCGCAGCCGGTAGCCCTGGCTGTGCTCACGGTAGCCGTCTTGTCGGATTCCGGACGCATAGCCGTGTAGGTCCCATCCTCTAGTGGTGCCACTGCTTTCAAGAAGCCCCTGCCATTGGCCAAAGCTTCCGCCCTGTACGCGGGCCCTCAGTGTGGGGGCCGAGGACGGGGGCCGAGAGGAGAGAAAGAGGACACCGCCACTGCCGTTTCCCCAGAACACTGAGGCTGGAGAACGGACCAGCTCAACGCGTCGCAGTACCGCCGGCTCCACGACATCCAGGAAGGCCTGCCCGTCGGGCAGAGTGAGAGGGATGCCGTCGTAGAGGACCTGCACGCCGCGCACCCCAAAATTGGAGCGGTAGCCGACCCCCCGGACGCTGATGCGTTCGCCGAGGGCAAAGTGGTGGCGATCATTTACCCAGATTCCGGGAAGCGGACGCAGTACATCGTCGAGCGAAGTGTTTGGTGTCAGGTCGATTTCTTCGGGGGACCGCTTGGCTACCGTGACGGCGAAGGGGGCGGACGCTTCTGTTTCCGTTGCCCGCATCGCTTCCACGGTCACCTCGGGGAGCTGGACCCGGAACGAATCGGCGGCGGTGGAGTCGGGCACCTGCCCGGCGGCCGGTCCGGCGACGAAGGCCAGAAGGAGGGAAAGAAGCCAAGTGCAACAGCGCATGCAGCGAACAAAGGAGGCAGTATCACACGAGATCGTGAGCAGGAGGGGCCCTACGCGAGAGGCGTCGGCCCGGGGTTACCAGCCAATGCGTCCCGCGGTGGAGTCGGACGGGGTGGAGACGGCGGGCGACTCGGCGACCGGCGCGGCGGGCGGGGCCAGCTCCGTCCCTTCGTGACGACGGATGGCGATGTCGGTGTAGTAATACCGAAGGATCTCCCGGTAGCCTCGTCCCTCCTCGGCCATCGCGTGGGCGCCCCACTGACTGAGGCCCACGCCGTGCCCGAAGCCCCGCCCGTCAAACACGTACGTATCGCCCTCACGCCGGGCGTCGAACCACGTGCTTTTCAGCGGTTCGTCCTCCAGTCGTTGGTTCACCGCGAGCCGGAACGCATTGGCGTTCATGGTGTGCCGCGAGCCGTCTGAATGTATCACATTCATTGTTTTCAGGCGGCCGTACGATGTCCGTTCGCCGAGAGTAAACCCCTCAACCGACCGGCCCCGAGCGCGAGTGAGGGCGCGCAACAGGGCCGAGCGGCCCACCGTAACGCGCCAGTTGTGATGTGGTGACGCCTCGTCGTACGGGTCGGGGCGGCCGCGCAGGTAAGGGAGGGGCTCCTCGGCCTCCCACACGTCCTCGTTGTCTGCCGTGTGCCCGCCGCTGGAGGAGAAGTAGACGGCCTGGATGGGACGGCCGTCGTAGGTGAGCACCTGTCCCCGTGTGCTTTCCGTGGCGCGACGGGCGCGGGTGGTCACCACGTCGGCCCCCTCATACACCTGCGACAGCGTGCCGTCGGCGTGATCGACCCCCGCCCCAAACTTCTGTGTCGCAAAGAGGCCGTAGGTGCGGGCGACGACCGCCATTGCCTTGGCCCCCGCATCGTCCTCCAAGCCGTACTCGCTCGCCACCACGCTGGCCACGTAGTCTTCCAGGGGCACGTGGTTCACGAGCAGGAGCCCCTCGGTGGTGTCGGGGGAGAGGCGGAGCGTGCCGGTATAGGTGTGTTGAGCGCCGTCCTCAGGGATCAGGGACCAGGAGGCCGTCCCGTTGAGCGGGGTGAGGTGGAGGGCGGTCGCGTACAGGCCCTGGTCGCCGTGCCGAACGTACACGTCGTTCCGACGACGCCCCACCTCCAGCGAGTCGCCGGGCCGCAGGGTGAAGGCCGGTGTGCCGCCGCCGGGCACTTGCACCCCAACGCGGTCCTCCTCGACCGTGAAGGTGGCCCCGTCCACGACCTGTTGCTGTTCGATTTGGACCCGGACGACCGTGGCATCGGTGCCCTGTGCCCCGGCCGTTCCGCCCAGCAGTCCGCAGAGCAGCACGGCGAGGAGCGTGCACCGGAGTCGGTGTCGGCCTGCGATCATGAACGGGAGGGCGGGTGAAAATCAGGGCAACCAATGCAGTCGAGGGGCGCGGCGGGGATCTTCTGCCGAATGGCGTTCGTCGCCACGGAGGATGCAGATGGACCGGGAAGCCGTCGTGTTCGCCGCATCCGTCCGCACCGTACCGTTCGTCCCCCTCTTGGGTTCTCAAATGCATCCGTCTCATGCTCGTTGACACCCACGCGCACCTCTACCTCGATCAGTTTGACGACGACCGGGCCGCGGTTCTGCGCCGGGCGCGCGACGCCGGCGTGGAGACCATCGTGATGCCGGCGATCGGCACCCCGTCTATTCAGCAGGCGATGGACCTCTGCGAGCAGCACGACGGCCTCTACGCCATGACGGGCCTCCACCCCTCCGAAACCAAGGATGCCACGGAGGCCGACTTCGAGACAGTGAAAGGCTGGTGCGACCACCCGTCGATCGTGGCGGTGGGAGAGAGCGGGCTCGACTACTACTGGGACCGCTCGTTCGACGATCGGCAGCAGGCCTTTTTCCGGCGCCACATCCGCCTCGCCATTGAGGCCGATCTTCCGCTCGTCATCCACAACCGCGAGGCGACGGACGACATCCTCGACATCCTGGCGGAGGAGCGCGAGCGGACCGACGCCCCGGAGCGGATGCGGGGCATCCTGCACTGTTACGTCGACCCGCCCGCGGCGGCCGAGCGGGCCTGGAACCTGGGCTTCTACGTCGGCGTCGGGGGCATCATGACGTTCTCGAATAGCGAGGTGGACGGCTACGTGCGGGAGGTGCCGCTGGAGCACATCGTGGTGGAGACGGATAGCCCCTACCTCGCCCCCGAACCGAATCGCGGCGACCGTAACGAGCCGGCCTACGTGCGCCACGTGGCCGACCGGCTGGCGCGGGTGAAGGACGTGCCGGTGCAGGAGGTGGAACGGGTCACGACCGAGAACGCCCGGGACATCTACGACCTGCCGAGCCGATGAGGGCAGGGGGGCTCCCCTCGTCTCCAATTCGCACTCCACAAAAAAACCGCCCCGACCGGGCATGAACCCGATCGGGGCGGTAGCGATCGTGGGAGGGCGGAGGGGAGGCGTTACTCCTCTTCGCCTTCGTCGACGACCTCGTAGTCGGCGTCGCGTACGTCTTCGTCGTCGTCGGCCTGAGCGGCGCCGTCGCCGCCACCGGCCGCTCCGGCCGCGGCGCCTGCGCCCGCTCCGGCAGGGCCTCCGGCCGCACCCGCGCCCGGCTGGGCCTGGGCCTGCTCCTGCTGCGCGGCGCGGATGTCCTCGCCGGCCTCGGACCACGTCTCGTTCAGGTTCTCGAGCGCGTCCTCCAGGGCGGTGATGTCCTCGTCCGCGCTGGCGGTTTCAAGCTCGTTGTTGAGCCGCTCCAGCGCGTCGTCGAGGGCGGACCGCTTGTCGTCGGAGATCTTGTCGCCGTACTCCTCAAGGCCCTGCTCCACGGAGTAGGCCATGGAGTTGGCCTCGTTGATCGTCTCGGCGCGCTCCTTGCGCTTCTCGTCCTCTTCGGCGTGCTGCTCCGCGTCCTCGCGCATCTTCTCGATCTCCTCCTCGGTGAGGCCGCTGTCCGCTTCCACGCGGATGGACTGCTCCTTGCCGGTGTCCTTGTCGACGGCGGACACGTTGAGGATGCCGTCCGCGTTGATGTCGAACGTCACCTCAATCTGCGGCGTGCCCCGCGGGGCGGGCGGGATGCCGTCGAGGTGGAACTTGCCGAGGGTGCGGTTGTCCTTCGCCATCTCGCGGTTCCCCTGCAGGACATGCACCTCCACCGACGTCTGGTTGTCGGCCGCGGTGGAGAACACCTCGCTTTCTTTGGTCGGAATGGTGGTGTTGGCCTCGATGAGCGTGGTCGACACGCCGCCGAGGGTCTCGATGCCGAGGTCCAGCGGCGTCACGTCGAGCAGCAGCACGTCGTCGACGTCGCCACTGAGCACGCCGGCCTGGACCGCGGCGCCGACGGCCACCACCTCGTCCGGGTTCACGGACTTGTTCGGGGCCTTGCCGAAGAACTCCTTCACGGTTTCCTGCACGAGGGGGACGCGCGTGGAGCCCCCGACCAGGATGATCTCGTCGATGTCGGTCTTGGAGTGGCCCGAGTCGTTCAGGGCCTTCTCCATCTGGGGGATGGTCTTCTCCACGAGGTCGTCGATCAGCTGCTCGAACGTGGCCCGGTTGATGTCCATGTTCAGGTGCTGCGGGCCGTCGTCCGTGGCCGTGATGAACGGCAGGTTGATCGTCGTGGTCTTGGCACTCGACAGCTCAATCTTTGCCTTCTCCGCGGCCTCCTTCAGGCGCTGAAGCGCCATCGGGTCCTTGCGGAGGTCGATGCCCGAGTCCTTCTTGAACTCGTCGGCAATGTGGTCGATGAGGCGCTTGTCGAAGTTGTCGCCGCCCAGGTGGGTATCGCCGTAGGTGGCGTTCACCTCAAAGACGCCGTCGCCGAGCTCCAGAATGGACACGTCGAAGGTGCCACCGCCGAGGTCGTAAACGGCCACCGTCTGCTCGCCCTCATCGTCGAGGCCGTAGGCGAGAGAGGCCGCCGTCGGCTCGTTGATGATGCGGCGCACGTTGAGGCCCGCGATCTCGCCGGCCTCCTGCGTGGCCTTGCGCTGTGCGTCGTTGAAGTAGGCCGGGACGGTGATCACCGCGTCGGTGACCTCTTCGCCCAGGTAGTCCTCGGCGGTCTGCTTCAGCTTCTGCAGCACCATGGCCGAGATCTCCTGCGGCGTGTACTGGCGGTCGCCCACCTGCACGCGGGCCGTGTCGTTGTCGCCCTTCACAATTTCGTAGGGGACCTCCTCAATCTCGTCGCCCACTTCGTTGTAGAAGCGGCCCATAAACCGCTTGATCGAGGAGATCGTCTTCTCGGGGTTCGTGATGGCCTGACGCTTCGCCGGGGCGCCGACGAGGCGTTCCCCATCGTCTTTGTAGGCGACGACGGACGGCGTCGTGCGTGCGCCTTCTGCGTTTTCGATGACTTTGGGCTCGCCGCCCTCCATCACCGCCACGACGGAGTTCGTCGTGCCGAGGTCTATGCCAATAATCTTGCCCATAGGTGTCGTGTATGCTCTAATTCAGGAAAGTTGTCGAACGTCGAAGGCAGGTTGGAGGCAATGCGTCGCTCCCACGTCGCCACTCCCTGGGGGCTACAAGAACAGTGCCGCGAGGGATGCGGGGCGCAGCGATCCGCCACATTGGCAGAGTGGCCGGCGGGACGGGGACGGGGATCTGTCAGACCCCTGGGGTTCCGCGGACTGGCACGGTCGGGATCTGAAAACTTTGCAGGAATGACGCTGCCGGGCGGGACGATGCAACTGCGGGCGGTGTTGCTCGTGAAATTAGCACAACATCGACGGCTGACTTTGCACGTGCCGCCGTTTTGGACTACGCTCACTTCCTGTATGTACACGTCTGCTGCCTACCGGTACCTTCCCAACCTGCTCACGGTTGCTCGGATCGTGGCGACGCCCCTACTGTTGCTTCTGCTCACGGTGCCGAGCCACGCGGGCCAACTGAGTGCCGTGGGCCTCTTTGTGCTGGCTTCGCTCTCCGACTACTACGATGGGGTGCTCGCGCGGCGCTACGGCGTCCGCTCGCGCCTGGGGCAGTACCTTGATCCCCTGGCGGACAAGATCCTGGTGCTCGGCACATTCGGCATGCTGGCGCTGCAGGCGCCGGGCCTCGTTCCGTGGTGGGCGGTGGCGGTGATTGCCGGCCGCGACCTGATGGTCACGGGGCTGCGGTCCTGGGTGGAGGCCGGAGGCCGGACGCTGCAGACCTTCCGGGTGGCCAAGGCCAAGACGCTCCTCCAGTTTGCCTTCTTGTTTGGGGTGCTTGTGCTGCGCGCGGCGACATACGCCTCGCCGCCCCTGCGCGGCTGGGCGACCTGGATCCTGCAAGACAGCTTGTTGCCGGGTCTCGCCCTGGCCGTGGTCGTGGGCGTGACGGTGGCAACCGGGGCGCTCTATTTCGTGGCGCCCGTCCACGAGCACCAGAAGTAGCGTCCGCTTCGTCCGCACCGTTCCCAACCGGCTCTTGTCCCCGTGCCCGACCCGTCGTCCCCGGATGCGCCCGTCCACGTTGTCTCCGACCCGGCGGGGGCCCGCACGGTGGCGCGCCACCTCCTTGACATCGGGGCGGTGATCCTGCGGCCGGACGACCCGTTTACGTGGTCCTCGGGCCTCGTGGCGCCGGTGTATTGCGACAACCGACGCACCCTCGCGCACCCGCCGGTTCGGCGCACCCTGCGCGACAGCTTCGCGGACGTGGTGACCGCCCGCGACTGGCTGCCCGCAACCATCGCCGGCACGGCCACGGCGGGGATTCCTCACGCGGCCTGGCTGGCCGAGGCGCTCGATCAGCCGATGGCGTATGTCCGCTCCGCGGCCAAGGCGCACGGTACGGGACGGCAGATCGAAGGGGCCCGGGCGACGGACCGACCGGCGATCGTCGTGGAGGACCTGGTGTCGACCGGCGGCTCGGCGCTGGAGGCGGGGGCGGCCCTGGAGGCCGCCGGGATGGAGGTGGCGGCCGTTCTGTCGATTTTTACCTACCAGCTGGGGGCGGCCACGTCGGCCTTTCGGGCGGCGGGCACGTCGCTCTTTGTGCTTTGCGACTTTGCGACGCTCGTGGATGAGGCCCGTCGGACGGGGGCGCTGACTGACGACGCACACGCCGTCCTGCACGACTGGCACGCCGACCCGTCGGCCTGGTCCGAGGCCCGGGGCGGCGCCCCACTCGACTGATTTCCTTCACACTGTACTCGGGACACCCTGCGCACTCATGAGAGCACAGCTGCTCACCATCGGCGACGAACTGCTCATCGGCCAGACCACCAACACCAATGCCGCGTGGCTGGGGGAGGAACTGAGTCAGATGGGGGTGACGATGGAGCGAACCGTGACGGTCGGGGACGATGCCTCCGCCATTCAGTCGGAGATGGATCGGGCGTACCGGACGGCCCGGCTGGTCATTGTGACCGGGGGGCTCGGGCCCACCCACGATGACCTCACGCGAGAGGCGGTCGCCGAGTATTTTGAGGCCCCGTTGCACTCGGACGACGAGATCTTTGCTCGCATCCGGCGCTACTACGAACATCGCAACCGTCAGATGCCCGAGGCGGCGGCCAAGCTCGCGCAGGTGCCCGAGGGGTTTGCTGTGCTGGACAACCCGGTGGGGGCGGCCGTAGGCCTGTGGCACGAGGACGCGGATCGGCTCCTGGCCGTGCTGCCCGGGATTCCGCAGGAAATGAAAGGGATTTTTCGGGCGGCGGTGCGGCCCCGCCTCGACGGGCAGACGGACCTCCACGAAGTTATTCACCGAACCCTCGTTACGTCGGGCATCGGCGAGTCGTCGCTGCAGGAGCGCCTCGGCGCCCTCGACGACGTGCTCGACGCGCACACCCACCTGGCGTACCTTCCGTCGACCAGCGGCGTGCGCCTCCGCCTCACGGCCACGACGAATGGGGAGCCGAACGCCGAGACGCGCCTCGACCGGCTGGAGGCCCACATCCGCGAGCGGGCCGGGGAGCACGTCATCGGGGAGGGGGACGTGACCCTGGAAGAGGTGCTCGGCGATCACCTGCGGGCCGAGGGGCGGACGATTGCCAGCGCCGAGAGTGCAACGGGCGGGCTCATCGGACACCGCCTGACTGAGGTCAGCGGGTCGTCGGACTACTACGTCGGCAGCGTCGTGGCCTACGCCAACCGCGTGAAGCAGGACGTGCTGGACGTCGGGGCCGAGGCCCTTCGGACCGACGGGGCGGTGAGCGAGGCGGTTGCGGTGCAGATGGCCCAGGGCGTGCGTCGGGTGCTCGACGCCGACGTGGGGGTGGCGACCACCGGCATTGCCGGCCCCACCGGCGGCACGCCCGAGAAGCCCGTGGGCACGGTCTGGATCGGGTACGCCGACGCGACGCAGTGCCGGGCGGTCCGCCGCCAGTACGTGGAAGACCGCACCCTAAACAAGGAGCTGTTCGCGAGTGCCGCCCTCGACCTCGCACGCCGCGAGCAGGGGCGTTGAGCCGAACGGGGCGGCGCACCCCGAGACTTCTCAGTCGTTCCTTTCATCACGCTGCCGATGTGTCTATGCAAGCCGTAATCGTGTCCGAGCCCGGGGGGCCGGAGCAGATGACAATCGACGACGTCCCCACGCCCACGCCGGGCCCCGACGAAGTGCAGGTGCACGTACACGCGACGGCCCTGAATCGGGCCGATACGTTTCAGCGGCGCGGGCACTACCCGCCGCCGGAGGGGGCGTCTGACATTCTGGGCCTCGAGATGGCCGGGACGGTGGCCGAGACGGGCGACGCGGTGGTCGACTGGCACGAGGGCGACCGCGTCTTCGCCTTGCTGGACGGCGGCGGCTACGCCGAATACACGGTCGTGCACAAGGATCGGTTGATGGCCGTGCCGCCCGGCATGTCGATGCAGGAGGCCGCCGCGGTGCCGGAGGTCTTCCTCACGGCCTACCAGGCCCTCCACTGGCTGGGCGGGCTCCAGAGCGGTCACCGTGTCCTGATCCACGCCGGCGCCAGCGGCGTCGGGACCGCCGCCATCCAACTGACGCGCCACGCAGGGGGGCATCCGTACATCACTGCCTCGGCCTCGAAGCATGACCGCTGTCGGCTCCTTGGCGCCGAGGCCACGATTGATTACGAAACGGAAGACTTCGCCGCGCGCATTATGGAAGAGACGGACGGGGCGGGCGTCAATATCCTCCTCGACTTCATCGGCGCCCCGTACTTCCACAAGAACGTCGAGTCGCTGGCCCTTGACGGGCGCATCATCCAGCTCGCCACGCTCGGCGGAAGTACCGTAGAGGCGGTGAGCCTACGCGACCTCATGGCCAAGCGGGCGCAGCTGCTCGCCACCACGCTCCGCTCCCGAAGCCTCGCGTACAAGGTGCAGCTTACTCAGGAGTTCGCGGCCGACATTCTGCCCGCATTCGTTGATGGCGCCCTGCGCCCCGTGATCGACTCCACGTACGACTGGACGGAGGTGGGGGCCGCGCATCAGCGAATGGAGAACAACGAGAACGCAGGCAAGATCGTCCTCCGTGTGGGGGGCGCGGCCGAGGAGGCACCATAAAAAACGCCCCGATTCTCCGAAGAGAACCGGGGCGTGGGAGGGAAGAAGAGGCAGTCCCTACGCGAGGGAGGCCTCCAGCGTAATTTCGGTTCCGGCGAGGGCCTTCGACACCGGGCAGCCCTCCTTGGCCGCCTCCGCGTGCTCCTGAAAGGTGTCCTCGTCGATTTCGGGCACGTGGGCGGTCGCCGTCAGGTGGACTTTGGTGATGGCCGGTCCACTTTCCAGCATCCGCAGCGTCACGTCGGCTGTGGTCTCGACCGACTCGGGGTCGAAGCCCGCCTCGTCGAGCACGTTGGACAGGGCCATTGAGAAGCAGCCGGCGTGGGCGGCCCCGATCAGTTCCTCCGGGTTCGATCCGTCCCCGTCTTCAAACCGGGAGCGGAAGGAGTAGGCCCCTTCGTAGGCGCCGCTTTCGAGGCGCATGGTCCCGTTTCCGTCGGGCAGGTTTCCGGTCCACTTTGCGTTGGCAGAGCGTGTTGGCATGTTGCCTGGGTCGACTTGTTTGAAAGCAGATGAGGGTGGTGCATGCTTCCGTAGCGGAATCGCAGACGGGCGTTCCGTCCGCAACCCGCTTTTGGCAGGAAGACCATAGACCCGGCGGCGTGCCGCGCCGCTACGCGTCGTCGGCGGCCCCATTTGCTCCGGGGGCCCCCTCGAGGTAGTCGACGTGCACGTCGCGTTGCGGGAAGGGGATGCCAATGCCGGCCTGGTCGAGCTTGTACTTCACCTGGCGGGTTAGCTCTTGCTTCAGGCGGAAGTAGGTGTCGGGCGTTGCCCAGACGCGCACCTGCCAGTTAATGGAGGAGTCCCCCAGGCCGACGAGAGCGGCCTGTTCGCCCTTTTCTTCCAACCGATCGTCGACGGCGCGGGCGGCCTCCAGCAGCACCTCTCGCGTCTCGTCGATGTCGGCGGGGTAGTCCGTGCCCACGTCGCAGTCGACTCGAATTTCGTCCTGCTCGAAGATGTTCTCGATCGTGGACCCGAAGATGTCGCCATTCGGGACAATGATGACGCGGTTGCTTCGCGTGCGGAGCCGGGTGAAGAAAAGCTGGAGGTCCCGCACGAAGCCCGTTTCGCCCGCGATTTCCACGTAGTCCCCTACCCCGAAGGGCCGAAAAATCAGGAGCAGCACCCCGGCGGCAAAGTTGGCGAGGGTGCCCTGAAGGGCGAGGCCCACGGCGAAGCCGGCCGCGGCGAGGACCGCAACGAAGCTCGCGGTCTCGACCCCTACGGTTTCGAGGCCGGCAAAGAGGGCCAGCAGGAAGATCGCATAGTACGCGAAGTTCCCGGCGAACTTCGTGAGCGTGGAGTCCATGCTCGGCCGGTCCAGTCCCCGCTTGATGGTGTCGCGGACCCAGATGGCGACGTAGCGCCCAATCACCAGGATGGCGACAAACGCTGCGGCGCTCAGGATGTAGTTGGCCGCAACGCTTAAGGTCTCAGCGCTGAAGTAATTTTGGGACAAGAGGTCGTTCATCAGGGATGGGGAGGTTATCAAAATGGGTTCCCCACAAGTACCGGGACGGGGAGTGAAGAATCAACGCCTCCCGAGCGTCCAATGTTACCGATTTTCAACGGGCGAGGGGAGCGCAGTCGTTTGGGGCGTGCGTCCCCGAATGCGGTCCACAAAGCGGTGGAGGAGGTCGGAGGTGAGGCGTACGTCCGGGGGCTCCCTGCGGATCGCCGTGACGTCCCCGGAGCGGTCTGTGATCAGGCGGAAGGAGAAAATGTAGGAGCCCTGGTTCGTCAGTCCCAGGTCGCTGCGTCCGAACCGGAGGTCCACGACGCGAACGCCTCCCTCCTCCGTGGGGCGAACGGCATAGTACCCTCGCGAAAACCATTGGAGGCGCTGCACTTCGAGGCTCTGGGCCGCAGGGCCGAGCAGGTCATGGTTCTTCGGGACAAAGCGAAAGTCGACGGCGCGGGTCGCATCGAGCAAGGAGTAGTCCCCGACGTAGAACCCATCATCCGTCTCCGCAATGGCGGTCCAGAGGAGGTTGTTGAACGGGGTGGGCTTGGTGAGCACTTGCTCTACGGAGCGGTTCTGCTTTTCGAGGGCATCCGCCACGACGCCGTTGACGTGAATCTTGTTTGCGACCGTGACGAGCAGGTACGCGGAGCTCAGGACCAGGCCCACGGTGTTCGCCACGCGGCGGGTGCGTGCGTCGGGCGCCCAGAACAGGGACACGAGCAGTCCCCCCGCGAGGGGCACGGTATAGAGCGGATCAATGATGAAAATGGTGGCCAGGATCACCGGATAGCGGCTAAAGGGCCAGAAAATCTGTGTGCCGTAGCTGGTGAGGCAGTCGAGGCCGATGTGGGTGAGCAACACCGCGCCTACCAGCAGCATCCAGCGCCGGCGGGACGCATCCGGCCCGTGAAGCCGTCGCAGGGCCCCCCCGAGGAGCAGGGCCATGACGAGGGCGAAGAGGAGGGAATGCGTGAGGCTGCGGTGGAAGACCAGCGACTGGGCCTCGGTGAGGAAGGGGTTGGCCAGCACGTCCAGGTCGGGAAGCGTTCCGAGGGCGGCGCCCCAGAGCGGGGCTTTGTTTCCGGCCTGCCGGCCCGCCACCGCTTCGCCGACGGCGGCCCCGAGGGTGAGCTGGGTAAGGGAGTCCACGAGTGAAGAGACCAGGGATTGGGAAGAGGAACGTCTATCGGACTACGTTGTACGCCGCGACCAATCGCATGAGCCTGTGTTTCTTCGTCGAAGCCGTAACGAATCTCGATGTCTACGGACCGAATGCGCTGCCATGTTGCGGATGCTCGGGTCCGGTCCGATCAGCGCGAGACGTTGGAGGATCTGATCTACAAGCTTTTCGAGCGCCGTCACCACGACTATGTGGCGGGTCAGGAGAAGGACTGGCTGACGATGGAGCTCATTCAGTCGCTCCGGCGCGAAAGTGAGATCTACCGGGAGGAGCTCAGTACGCAAACCCACGGCCCCTTGCCTTTTGCTCTCGGATACTTTCGGCTTCACGGCGACACCCTCCGACTCACGACCGGCGAGGTCCCGGCCAACGTGGAGGGGCGTACGCTCGTTCGGTTTCTGAGTGAGTTTTTGGAGCCGGGGGCCCGAATCTGGTTCGGGGGGGAAGAGGGG
>NCRB01000043.1 GCA_002894665.1 Salinivenus iranica | reverse complement strand
CATCCGGGAAGCGGAACGTATCCCGCACGACCGCCAGGCGTACCCCGACGTTCTGCAGAGTCGGGAGGTACGCCTGGCGGTCGTGCGGGATACGTTCCGCTTCCCGGATGTGGAGCAGCCGATGACGTTTGTTGACTATATGAATCGGCCACCGGGTCTGGTAGGTACGGTATTAAACTACACGATCAAACTTCCCTGGACACTTAAGGAGGCTTTCGGCAGCGCGATTTCCGGGCCACCTTCACCGGCTGGAACGACAGATGCGGGGGAGCCGCTGATTCTAAGTGAGGAGGAAGACGAAGCGCTGGAGGCCATCGGCGACCGGGTGGCGACTTCCGTCGACCAGGAAACCGGACTGATGACCATCACCGTCACGGCGGAGGGGCCGCAGCTGGCTTCGAGCCTCGCGAAGAGCTTCCTTAATCACTTCACGACCCGCGTGCGGACCATTCGCACAGAAAAAGTCCGAGAGCGGCTTCAGTTCGTGGAAGGGCGCTTTCAGGAGGTAGAACAGGAACTGGAGGCGGCGGAGGACCGGCTTGCACAGTTCTTGGAGCGAAACCAGGACCCGACCACGGCCACACTGCAGTTCCGGCGGGATCGGTTGCAGCGACAGGTCAGCTTCAAGGAGCAGCTCTACAGCGAATTGCAAAACCAACTGACCCAGACGCGGCTTGACTTGCAGCGGCAACAACCCGTGGTGACGGTCGTGGAGAAGCCGGTGCCACCTATGCAGAAAAGTGTCCCAAGTCGAGGGCTGATAGTTGTCTTATGTATCGTGCTAGGGGGCTTTCTCGGAATCGGTATTGCGTTTGGAAAGGGATTCTTCCAGGCTCACAAGGCACGGGGAGAAGAGGAAAAGATGAAGGAAATACGAGAAAAGACGAGCCTGAGTGAGGTAGTGAAAGATTTCAAACTCTGGAACTGGGGGAGGAGACAGGCCCAGAAAAAAAATTAATCGGTATCTCGCTTGTACTCGACTAGAATCCTCCCTTGTGGCATAGATTGGCAATACGCAACTGTGGGAAAAGAGAAATCGACTGACGATAGCCTCAGGGAAGGAGAATGTTGGCAACGAATTCGGAACCGAGTAATCGGTGAGAGTGGAGAACTCCAGTCGGTGCTTTCGCGTGGGGCGGGCAGTGCATTTCTACTGAAGGTTGTCGGGGCTGGTCTTGCGTTTGGCGTGCAGGTATTGCTTGCCCGCCTCATGGGGGTCACAGATTATGGAATCTACATCTACGCTTACACCTGGGCGAAGATGCTCGTCCTTGTCGGTCGAATGGGGGCTGACAAGGGCCTCATTCGCTTCATGCCGGAGTATCGCTCTCACGAGCAGTGGGGGCGGTTTCGCGGAGCCCTCCGCTTTGGAATACGAACCGTACTGATCTCGTGCACCGGTCTGGCTTTAACCGGGGCATCAGTCGTGTGGCTTCTGTACGACACGATGCCTGCTTCACAGCCCGAGACGCTGTACTGGGCACTGGCCATGCTCCCAATTCTGGGACTTATTCAGCTCTGGAAGGGAGCACTTCAGGCCTTCAAACGAATCGCTCAGGCCTTGTCCCCGGAGCTTCTCGTGAAGCATTTGATGGTTGGGGGCGGTTCTCTCGTGCTATATACGATAATGGGAGGAACGCTTACCGCACCCTATGCAATGGGTGCAACGTTCGTCGCTGTACTGGTAACACTCGGGACAGGAGGGGTTTTCTTGTGGAGGGCGCTACCTGCCGAAATGTGGAAAGTCGAGTCGCGGGAGACGCCGAAGTACTGGCTTCGGTCAATGTTGCCTATGATGATCATTGCCGGGGCGAACATTACGATGAAACGGACTGACCTGATCATGGCAGGAGCCCTCTTGGGTCCAGATGAAGCCGGAATTTATGGAGCAGTCCTGCGAATTTCGGAATTGGCTCATTTTGGGCTTCAATCAATCAATTCAATTGCAGCACCGCTAATTGCCGAACTGTATCACTCTGGTAGACATGGGGAGTTGCAGTATCTCACGACATGGGCGGCCCGAGGGGCGTTTGCCGTCGCGATAGCAATTACCGGTGGGCTTTTTCTACTTGGACCGTTCGTGCTCGGATTGTTTGGGGCCGAGTTCGAAAGTGGGTATATCCCGCTGCTCATTCTATTGGTGGGTCAGCTCTTAAACTCTTTTGCCGGCGTTGTTGGTTTTGTAATGATGATGACGGGGCACCAACATCAATCCATGCGAATTCTCGTCGTCGCAGCCGTCGCGAATGTTTTGCTAAATGCTACCTTGATCCCAACTCTTGGGCTGATTGGTGGAGCGATTTCTACATCGACAACATTGCTTTTTTGGAATATTTGGATGGTGTTTTATGTAAGAAGAGAAATAAATATTAATACGACAGCGGTTCGAGTATAGGGCGAAGTTATGGAAGACAGTTCTTGTCCTACATTTATTATTGGTAAGCACCGATCCGGTACAAGCTGGTTAGGAAATTTGCTTGCTGAGCACCCGGAAATATACGGGGTCCAGAATCCTGACCGCCACGGTATCTGGGAGAGCCTTTATTTTACTCACGTGGCGGAGGTCTTCCGCAACATCGATACAAGGACGGAAGCGGGATTTGCGAAGTGGGTCGACTTCATGTCGCGGACACATTACGTTCGGTTTTCTTCCCTTCCGGAAGATGAATTGTCCGAGATCGGCCCAGCCCCCTTTGAGGTTCTCTTTCAACGATTTATGAACAGGGCGGCGCAAGCGAAAGGCGCGAGCATCTGGATTGAGAAGTCGCCGCCTCACACTCTTGTTGCCTCTCGTATCGCCGATGCGTTTCCTACAGCGCAGTTCCTTGGCATAACCCGAAACTTCGACGACTGGTTGCGATCATCCGTTAAGCATTCCAAGAGCACTGGACGGTTGACCTCGGACCGTCCTCTGCCTCGAACCTATCTCATTGCTAAGCTTGTTGCGGAGCGATCTCTTTACGAGGCAGCGATCGACTCACTGAAAGAAAAATATAGAGATCGTGTGCTCCACATCAGCTACGAGGATCTGCGTCATCAGCACAGCAGGACGAAAGATCGTATTTGTTCCTTCTTGGGTATTGGGTCCTTGGAGGACAAAGTCAGCTCGAAGTATGAACCCAACTCCAGTTTCGGCTCGCGAGAGGAAAAGGGAAAAGAGAGTGTAATCTCAGAGGTTGAGTGGAAGTGGGCGCGGTTTGTGCGGTCTAGCACAAATTTGATCCCGTCTACTGGATCAGCGCTTCTAACGAATCTCTTGCTCCGTATCCGAGACCTACGTGGCCGACCGACACTTGATTGGTTCTTTCGTCCTGAGACAGCGCACTGAGCTTAAGTCTCGGTTCAGTACCCCTCTGGAATTGGAAGCCATACCCAACAGATGACCGACCGGTACCCGAGAATATCCTTCTTCATGCCTGGGTTGTACGGGGGGGGGGCTGAAGATGTCGTATTGAAACTTGCAGATGGATTTTGCAACCGAGACGTGCGGGTTGATCTTGTCGTTGTGAAGGAGGAAGGAGCGCTTCGATCCCGAGTGCCTGCCCGCATAAATCTTGTCGACCTGGATGCCAGTCGAATAGCAACAAGCTTTCTCCCGCTGCTGCGCTATCTCCAATCCACCCGCCCAGCAGTTCTTGTTAGCGCGCTTACTCCTACGAACGTAATTGCCGTTCTCGCTGGTATCGTGGCGGGTGAAAACTTGGCAATCGTTCTAACGGAGCATAATATCAAGACGACCAAACTGGGTCGGAAGGACCTGAAAACGCGGATTTTCACTGTAGCCGCCCGGCTTACATACGGCTCGTCGAGCCAAATCATAGCGGCTTCGAATCGGATAGCCGAAGATTTATGTTCAGTCATCCAATTAGACCGAGAAAAAATTGAGGTTATTCACAACCCAGTTTTTACCGAAGAACTACATAGAGAAGCCAATGAAGAGGTTGAGCATCCGTGGTTTCGATCTGACGCAGAGGTCCTTCTCGGAGTTGGTCGTCTGACTCCTCAAAAAGATTTTCCGACGCTAATCCGAACAGTTGCGCGCTTACGAGAAGATCGTGATGTCCGACTGATACTTCTTGGAGAAGGCGAAGAACGCAGTCATCTGCAGGGTCTGTGCCGCGAGTTGGGAATCGCGGACCACGTGGACCTGCATGGCTTCGTGGACAATCCGATCAAATATGTGGCCCGTTCCGACGTCTTCGTCCTTTCATCGGCCTGGGAGGGTTTTGGGATTGTAGTCGTAGAGGCACTTGCAAGTGGAGCTCCGGTCGTGTCCACATGCGGGGACGAAGGTCCCGGTGAGATTCTCAAGCATGGACGATACGGACGACTTGTCCCTTCTGGTGATGACAAAGCCTTATCAGAGGCCATCCTCAAAACGCTGAACTATCCTGATCAGCCAGCAACCAAAGAAGAACGGGTTCGACGAGCCCGCGACTTTTCGGCCGAAGCGGCAATCGAAAAGTATTGGTCGATCGTAGAGCGGTATGTTTGATCTGCGGAAGATATACACACCAATTATATTCGTCGGAATTCTTCTGTCACAAGTAATTCCGACGTTTGGGGCATACCTCGGATTCGCTGGAAACTGGATTCCATATACCACGGGGTTTTCGGTAACAGCAGTTGGGGTATTGCTTTATATCTTCGAAGAGCGAACGATCGAAGATCGGATTACGAAGTATTCTTTCTTCCTGTACTGGGTTGTCGCGGTCGTTCACACTATCGCGTTGATGATCTTTTTCTCAGATTTGTCGAACTACGCGGAATACGCTGATCTCTTTCGGTGGTTTACAGTTCCTGTCTTTATTCTGGCAGGAGTGGCGTACGCAAAGAAGGCGGACTCTCCATTGAGAGGGGGATACGTACTGGGATTGACACTCATCATATTCACCCTCCTCCTATTCGCTGACTTTATTGCGAACGGGGCCTGGAGTAGCATTCAGAAGCTCTACAAGACGCGCACGATGGGTTTTGGGCGCTTTCCGGGGAACTGGAATTACCCATACAACATGTCCGTCGCGCTTTTCTTCTACATCCTCGTCCTTGGGCTTGGGTGGCAACAGATGAAGTCTTGGACGGCTTCATTCTTCTCAGCCCTTGGAATTCTAATCTGTGTACTCTTGATCGTGATTGGGCAGTCGCGTGGCTCCCTGGCTGCCTTGTTCGGGACATCAGTTCTCTTCTTTGCCTACCGCCTTTTCAGAGTGAACGTCACTAAGCGGTTTCGAGTCAACGGGAGAGTGGTCGTGCCCGTAGGGATCATCGGGGGGAGCATTATTCTCGCGTTTGCCGCTTTTGGCCTCTCTTTTTTCGATCTTGTTCAGCAATTTGGAAAGCGGTACCTCCAGTTTGCAAATCTTGCGGCGGCTCTGGAGAGTTCTGGACGAGGAAAGGAGATCGCCCAAATGACTCAGTATCTTTCCGAATATCCCGCTAGCCTCCTCATCGGGTTCGGGCCGATTCGAAGTGTTGAGTTCTGGGTTCAGAATCTACTTTTGTACGTTCTCCGATACGGCGTCGTGGGGCTCATTCTGTATGTGTTTTGGATACCGGGTATGACCGTCGCTAGCGTTTATTTTCATAGTAAAAGTAGACTTGTGCGTCGTATGACCATGGGATATCTAGCCTGGATTATATTCATTATTCTCAATAGCGTATCTCATGATATGTTCAGTCATTTTCGATTTCTACCAATTTTTTATTTCGTGACGGGATTGATTCTGGGGGTGCAGAGTCGAGGAGACCTTTGAAAAGTGTGGGGTCTGTTGTAATTCATATATCGGTTACTTCTGTGCTAATATATCTCATCCGTGAAATCTATACTTTGCTTATTCATCATCGATAAAGACCCGTCTCTCACAGGAGCGCCACGAACGGTTCTAAATTTGCTCACAGGACTTCATCAACGAGGATTCCGGCCCGTTCTCGTTACTCAACGTGAGAGTCCACTGACCGAACGCCTGCGTGAGCAGGGAATCAGGGTTGAAATCCTACCTCTTCCTTCCATCTTAGACGTTTTCGACGAAGCCGTTTTCGAGTACTCGTGGACCGACAAGATTAAGGCACTTGGGGCTGTGCTTACCTATAACCGAGAGATGATGCGCTTGGCGGACGAGTACAATGCTGATGGCATCTGGGCACGACAGGTGAAGGGGGTCTTGCTAACTGGATTTGCTGCGCTATGGACTCGTCGGGCTCTCCTCTGGGACATCGGCGTGGAGAAAGAATCGGCTGGTTTCGTTTACTTGCTCCACACAATGGGGTTACTTTTGGCTAGTAAAGTCGTCACCCAGGCTCGGATTCAGCCAAGTATTATATTTGGTAAGCGGCGGGAGTGGTGGTTTCGGTCAAAGTTTAAACCGATCAACCCGGGAATTGACGATGGACGACGTGAGAAAATCGAACAGGCACATGATAAAAGGCAGACCAGTGGAGCTGTCGAGCTGATTACTGTTGGTAGCATTCACCCACGCAAAAACCAAATGATGCTTCTTCATGCTCTTAATGGACTTATTCAGGAATTTGAGGAAATTCGAGTCCGAGTTGTGGGTCCGTTTCGGAACGAAGCGTATGCTTCAAAGCTCAGAAGCCTGATCGAGGAAGAAGGACTTGAGGCCTATGTAGACTTTCTCGGATGGCGAGATGATGTCCCCGAACTACTTGGGAATAGTGATATCTTCGTTCTCTGCTCGCAGGCCGAGGGCGTTCCGCAGGTTATACGGGAAGCCATGTACGCTCGGCTTCCCATTGTTGCGACGGCGGTTGGAGGAGTTCCTGAAACTATACTTGAGGGAGAGACGGGATTCCTGGTTCCTCCTAATGACCATGAACGAATGCAGGCACGCCTTCGCACTCTAGTGAGTGATCCGGAGAAGAGAAAATCCATGGGTGAGAATGCCTTCTGCTATGCAAAAAAACGATTTTCGAAAGAGAAGTGGATTGAGTCATATGTCCATATGCTGAAAGAGCTTGACTAATTGTAGGCTGTCTCGAATAACATTCAATTTTATCTACCTTCGAATTAGTGCATGAAGAAAATTCTTTTCGTTGCGAACTGGGACTGGGTTATTTACAACTTTCGACTGGCACTCGCACGTGCCGCCCGAGACGCAGGTTACGAGGTAGTACTTGTGTGCCCGGACGGGAAATATGTCGGTGGGTTTAAGGAAGCGGACTTTCGCTGGGTTGAATGGTCTCTTGATCGGAGGAGTCTGAATCCAGTTGGAGAGATGCAATCAGTGTTGTCTCTGGCGCGCATTTACGAAGACGAACAGCCGGATCTTATCCATCACGATACCATCAAACCCAACGTCTACGGATCACTCGCTACGTGGATTAATCAGTTGCGAGGCGTTCGAGACCTGCCTCCTCAACTTATCAACTCGTTCATGGGGATCGGCTTTTTGTTTTCTGAGCGCCCTCTGGCCCGCATCCTCCGCCCGTTTGTTCTTCCTATCATGCGATTTGGGATACGCCGGGATCACGTCGTTACGACGTTCTCAAATCGAGAGGATTACAGCACATTTGTTAAGAAAACCCTTATTGAAGAAGGTCAAGGGCGGGTGATGGTGAGCGAATTTGTTAACACCGACCGATTCTTTCCAGAAAAAGAGGAAGGTAAGAAACGAGGAAACAGTCCCAAAGAGTCGGACGGACATGGAGAGATCGAGCCTGTCCGGGTTCTCATGGCTGCTCGGCTCCTGTGGGACAAGGGTGTACAGGAATATGTGAACGCTGCCAAGATAATGGCCAGCCGCGACGTGCCAGTTGAGTTTATACTTGCTGGAGAGCCCGACCGAGAAACTCCTGGGTTCGTGCCGGAGGAAAAACTGGAAGCCTGGAATGACCTCGAAACCTTCGAATGGATCGGATACTGCTCCGAAATGCCCTCACTGCTGCGGAGTTGTGATGTGGCCGTTTTACCAACACACTACAATGAGGGACTTCCGCGCTTTCTTGTCGAAGCGGCTGCGAGCGGATTGCCGCTTGTGGTAACCGACCTTGCTGCCTGTCAGCGAATCGTTGAGAATCAGAAAAATGGGTATCTCATTCGAACACGGAATGCAGATGATATCGCTGATGCCGTCGAACAGCTTGCGCGCAATCCAGACAATCGGTCAGCCATGGGGCGAAGAAGTCGACAGAAGGTTGAGGAGAAATTCGCGGAGCGTAAGGTGGTGAAGGAATGGCTGAATCTGTATGCCCAACAAGCTCGCTGAATGTTGTCATCTGAGTAGTCTTTCCCTAATTCAGAAGATAAAATGCACATCTGCGTCACCGGCGGGGCGGGATTCATCGGCGGGCATCTTTGTCGCCGTCTCCTTCGCGACGGCGACCGCGTTACGGCCATCGATAATTTCGACCCGTTCTACCCCCGCGCGATCAAGGAGGAGGGCATCGAGGACTTTCCGTCCCATTCATTTACCTTGATTGAGACGGACATCTGCAACACGGACACGATTCTCCAGGCTCTGCACGCGCGAAATGCGGACGCGATTGTGCACCTCGCGGCCCGAGCGGGGGTGCGGCCGTCCATTGAGGCGCCGATGGCATACGAGGAGACGAATGTCCGCGGTACGCAGTCGATGCTCCGGGTTGCGCAGGAACTGGATATTGACACCTTCATCTACGGCTCCTCCTCGTCCGTCTATGGCAACAACGAGAAGATCCCCTTTGCGGAAGACCACCCGGTCGGCGAGCCCATTTCGCCGTACGCGGCCACGAAACGCTCCGGCGAACTCCTGGCGCACACGTTCCATCACCTCTACGACATCACGGTCCACTGCCTGCGCTTCTTCACTGTCTATGGCCCCCGCCAGCGGCCGGACCTGGCGATTCACAAGTTTGCCCGGCAGCTGCTCACGGATCAGCCCATCACCATGTATGGCGACGGCACGTCGAGCCGCGACTATACCTACGTGGCCGACATCGTCGACGGCATTGTGCGCAGCCTGCGCCGAGCGAAAGGCCTGGATGAGCCGGAGTACGAGATTATCAACCTGGGCGGGTCGGAAACAACACAACTCAAGGACCTCATTTCCGGCATTGCCGACGCGATGGATGTCACCCCGGAGATCGAGCAATTGCCCACACAGCCGGGGGACGTGAAGCGGACCTACGCGGACATTTCGAAGGCGCGCAAGCTCCTCGGCTACGAGCCGGACACCCCGATTGAGGAAGGGCTTCAGACGTTTGCCGACTGGGTCAAAGACTACTACGCCGACCGGCCCGTACTGGAGGTGTAGGGAAAAGCAAGACCCGTCTTGCCCGAGCGGCCGCGCCATCCTTCGGTGGTGTCTCTGGGCAATGGGAGTGGCTGTACGGAATGCCTCCACCGTCTTTTCACCGAACGAAAGCAGTCGTTCTCATTTACCCTGTGAGGCATTCAGAGGGTGCCTAAGAGGAATGTAACGGTGTAGGAGAGATAGTCTTCTTCTATCCGTTCTCGTCCGCCATCACCAGCGGACCGCTCGGATCACGTGTTACGACTGGGAGCCGGTAGGCGGCTTCTTCCGCGGGGTGGATAGGAGGACGGGGACGTTTGTCGTCGGGGCCCGCAGTGTCAGGGTTTTCGTACGTCGTTTGCTCAGATTCTACGGACATGCACACGCTTATCACGGGCGGGGCGGGCTTTATTGGAAGCCACCTGGCCGATTGCCTCCTGGAACAGGGCCACCGTGTCCATGCCCTCGACAACCTGTCGACGGGCCGGCTCGACAACATCGCCCACCTCGTGGGCCACGACCGGTTTGCCTTCACGGAGGGCGACGTGCTCGATTCGGACCTCGTGGACTCCGCCGTGGCGGCGGCCGAGCGGGTGGTGCACCTGGCGGCGGCCGTGGGGGTGAAGCGCATCCTCGACCGGCCCGTAGAGACGATCCGGACCAACGTGGGCGGGACGGAGGCCGTCCTGGAGGCCGCCCACGCGCACGGCACGAAGGTGCTCCTGGCCTCCACGTCGGAGGTCTACGGCAAGGCGATGCAGAACGATGGGGATCTCGACGCCCTGCATGAAGAGGGGGACTGGACCCTGGGGCCGACGAGCACGCGCCGGTGGGCCTACGCCTGCTCGAAGGCCATGGACGAGTTTTTGGCCCTGGCCTACCACGACGAGTACGACCTGCCGGTCACCTGCGTGCGTTTCTTCAACACGGTGGGGCCGCGCCAGTCGGGGCAGTACGGCATGGTGATTCCGACCTTTGTGGAGCGGGCGCTGGCGGGTGAGCCCATCGAGGTGCACGGCGATGGGTCGCAAACCCGGTGTTTTCTCCACGTTCAGGATGCGGTGCGGGCTGTGACGAACCTACTGGAAACCCCCGAAGCGGAGGGCGAAGTTGTGAATGTCGGTCGGCCCAGTGCAATTTCGATTCAAGAATTGGCCGAGCGGGTGCGCGATCTGTCCGGCTCCGACGCGCCCATTACGTATACGCCGTACGAGGAGGTCTACGGCCCGGGGTTTGAGGACATGCAGCGCCGGACGCCCGACATTTCAAAGCTCCAATCTCTGATTGACTTCGCCCCAAGACACACGTTGGCGGATATTTTGCGGGATGTCATTGCGGACGTAACCGGACGCCGCAATGGCTTGGCGTCGGTGGCGCCTGCGTCCTTCTCCCAATTTGCGGAGGAGGGGTAAGGACCGTGCGCTGAGCGTTCGGGCCTCTGGTTCAGTTCGACGGACATAGCGAGGATCGCACATGGACTCTCTGGGCACAACGATGCTTTGGACGATGGCGCAGGCGGGGCTCCCGGCGGTGCTTGGGGTGCTGGCCGCAACGCCCCTCGTCATCCGGGCCGCTCGTCGGTACGACTGGGTGGCGCACCCGACGGCGGATCGGTGGCATGGCGAGCCCACCGCGCTGATGGGCGGCATTGCGATTGCGGCGGCGGCGACCCTCGGCGTGGTTCTGAGTCGTCCCCCGGTGGAATTCCAGGTGGTGTGGGGGGGCGGCCTCCTGATGTTCGGCGTGGGCCTCGTGGATGATCACTGGCGGGTGGGCCCCGTGACGAAGCTGACCGTCCAGGTCGTCGCGACGGGCATGCTGATTTCGCTGGGGTATGCCTTTGGCGCCGGCTGGCCGCTATGGTTGTCGCTCCCGCTCACCCTGCTGTGGGTGGTGGGCATCACGAATGCGGTCAATCTCCTGGACAACATGGACGGGCTGGCGGCGGGCATTACGGGCATTGCGGCTCTCATCCTGGCGGCTTTCGGGGGGCTCACGGGCCAGTCCGGCGTTGTCGTCCTCGGGAGCGCGGTGGGGGGCGCGGCCCTGGGGTTTCTGTGGTTTAACTTCAAGCCGGCCCGGATCTTTATGGGGGACTGCGGGAGTCTCTTCCTCGGGTTCATCGTCGCGGCGCTCGGCCTTGTCGTGCAGGGAGCGGGCGGCGGGGGCGGGCATCCCGTGGCGGTGGCGCTCGTCCCGCTGGCCGTGCTCGCCATTCCGATCCTGGACACGACCCTCGTGACGGCCGTGCGCAGTTGGGCGGGACGGCCGGTGTCGGAGGGCGGGCGCGATCACACGTCGCACCGGCTCGTGCGGCTCGGGCTGTCTGAGACCCACGCGGTGCTGCTTCTCTACGGGCTCAGTCTTGTGTCGGGGGCGCTCGCCCTGCTGCTTCTGTTCGTCGACGTCACGCTGTTTTACGCGCTCTCGGCGCTGGGGGGCGCGGGGCTGGCCGTGGTGGGCCTGCACCTGGCCCGGGCGAACGTGTACCAGCAGGGAGACGCGAGCGGGGACGGGGCGCCGGTCCGCACGCCGCGGCCCATGCGCGTGGTGCACGCCCTGTTTGGCAGGCGCTGGAAGGCCGTGTTGGGCATCCTGGCCGATTCGATTGTGGCGGGGGCGTCGCTGGTGCTTGCGTATCACTTGCGGTTTGGGGGGGGCTGTCGCCCGGTCACGAGGCGGAGTTGTTTTCGGCCGTTCCCCTCGCGGTGGCGGGGCAGGTGGCCGTCTTTGCGAGCCTGGGCCTCTATCGCGGCATCTGGCGGCACGCCGGCACGCCGGAGCTCGTGCGAACGGTGGGGGCGACGGCGCTGTCCCTGATCCCCACGGCCGGCGTGATTGCGTTTCTGCATGGGCCCGCCGCGCTGTCGGCCTCCATTCTGTTCATTGACTGGATGGTGGTCACGGGCGCGGTGGTGGGCATCCGCTTCGGGTTTCGGGGGCTGCGACAGTATCTGGCGTCGCACCGGTCGCCGGGGCGGCGCGTGCTCCTGTACGGCGCCGGCGACGCGGGCATGCTGGCGTTGCGCATGCTGCGTCACAACCCGGCGCTCGACCGCACACCGGTGGGATTTGTCGACGAGGACCCGCTCAAGCAGGAGCAGTCAATGCAGGGCCTCCCGGTGGTGGGAACCGGGGAGGATCTGGTGCGGGCCTGTCGGGTACACGATGTAGACGAGGTGGTGGTCACCAACGACGCCCTGTCGGCCCGCTGCCGACGCGCCCTTCAGGCCCGGTGCGCCGAGGCGGATGTGCGCTGTACGTCGTTCAATGTTACGTTTGAGTCGATGGCGTCGGCCGACGAGGTGCCCCACCGTTCACAGTCCCTCACGTAGGGGGAGGGATGCGTTGGGGATGGGCTGAATCTCTTCCTTCATTTTTTACTGACCATGTCGCCGTCTCACCTCTCTGCCGCGCCACACTCTGAGAATGGATCCGTGGCCGCTGCCTCCCTTCCGTCCGCCGCCGCGCAGCTGGTGGAGCGGCTCGGCACGGGCCGCGCCACGATTGGGGTGGTGGGGCTGGGCTACGTGGGCCTGCCGCTTGCCGTCGAGTGTGCCGATCAGGGGTTCGAGACGCTCGGCATTGATCTGGACGCCGACCGCGTGGGCCAGCTGAATGCCGGGGAGAACTACCTCGACGATCTGGAGGATGAGACCGTCCGCCGCCTGGTGGACGACGACCGACTGAAAGGCACCACGGATTTCGATCGGGCGGCCGACGTCGATGTCTTTTTCGTGTGCGTGCCGACGCCCGTCACGGACACGAATGAGCCCGACACCTCGTACATCCAGAGCGCCGCCGAATCGATTGCGGAGTCGCTTCGTCCGGGCCAGTTGATTGTGCTGAGAAGCACGACGTACCCCAGTACGACGGAAGAGGTGGTGCAGCCCATTCTGGCCGAGGCGGCGGAGGCGCAGGGCCTCGAACTGGGAGAGGACTACTTCCTCGCCCACAGCCCCGAGCGCATCGATCCGGGCAATGAGGAGTACACCACCGCCAACACGCCGGTCGTGGTCGGCGGGGCAACCGAGACGGGCACGCAGGTGGCCGTCCGGGCCCTAGAGGCCATCGTGAACGAGGTGCACGCGGTGGCCAACCCCAAGGTGGCCGAGATGGAGAAGCTCCTGGAAAACATCTTCCGCTCGGTCAACATCGCCCTGGTCAACGAGCTGGCGCAGCTCTGCGAGCGCATTGGCGACGTGTCGATGTGGGAGGTGGTGCAGGCCGCTGCGACCAAGCCGTTCGGGTACATGCCCTTTTACCCTGGGCCGGGACTCGGCGGGCACTGCATCCCCATCGACCCGCACTACCTGTCGTGGCTGGCGCGGAAGCACGACTTCGAGACGAGCTTCATCACGCTCTCGGCTCGCATCAACGAACAGATGCCCTTCTACGTGGTCGAGTCGGTGGTGGAGGAAATTGCGCGCCGTCCGGTGGCGTTGCCCGAGGCCGAGGTGCTCGTGCTCGGGGTGGCGTTCAAGCGAAATGTGGACGACACGCGCCACGCCCCGGCCGCCACGATTATTCGGTTGCTTCGCGAGAAGGGCATCGGGGCGGTGCGGTACCACGACCCGCACGTAGAGGCCTTTCAGGCGCCCGGGAGGGACGGGGGCGCGGCGGTGGACGTGCCCCCCGTCGACCTGACGCCGGAGGTGCTTCGTCGGCACGACGCGGCGGTGATCGTGACGGATCACGATGCGTTCGATCCACACTTCATCGCCGAACACGCACGGAGCATCGTCGATACGCGCAATGCGTTGGAGGCGGTGACGGACCCCGGCCTGCGAGAGAAAATCACCCTGCTGGGCAGCTCGTAATGTGACCCTCCACTGGCATTTTCTTTTTCCTTCAGATCTTCTGTTCTCATGACTGGACTGCTTGCCACGCTTGCCCAACGCGCGCCCTTCGCGGCGGACGCCCCGGCCGGAATCGGGCTGGAGTGGATGACCATTGCCGCGGTCGTCGTGCCGGCGGTGCTGCTCGTTGCTCTCGTCTATGTGGGAAACGATCGCACCGTGTAGGAGCACCCCGCCTTCCGAGAAGAAGGGCGAAGGCGCCCAAAACACCGCCCGCGCCTCCGAGGGGAGACGCGGGCGGCGGTACGGGTCGGGGCCGATACGCCCACACGGGCGATCGATCACGACTCACACTCGTTTTTCAGGTAGTGCTCGGCCCGGGCCTGGTAGTCGCCGTAGGCGGCGTTCTTAAACGTCTCGCAGGCCTGCGACGTATTGCCGGATTGCATCTGGGACTCGGCGATCACGAAGTAGAACTTCGCGGCGTCGCTCCGGCTCCCGTCGTGCATGTCGAGGCCCTGGCGCGCCGTCTGGATCGCCTCCTGAAGGTTGCCCTGCTCAAAGAGCGCAAGGGCGCGGTAGAACTGGCTCTGAGCATTGGGGTCCACGTAGTCTTCCATGTCGTTGAGGGCCTCCAGCGCCGTGTTGATCTGGCTCGACGAGAGGTTGTCTCCGTTGAGGGCCTGGGAGGCGATGTTTAGGAAGTGGCCGCGTGTCCGTTCGGTGGCCATCCCGGCCACGCGGGTGTTTCCGGTCTCGTTTCCGAGGTCGATGGCCGTCTGCATCGACTCCAGGGCCGCGTCCGTGCTGTCTATGCTGAAGTAGGCGATGCCCCGGTTGTGGTAGACGCTCGGGTCGTTGTCGGCGTACTCGAGGGCCTTGTCGAAGTGCGCGAGGGCCTGCTCGTAGTTTTCCTGTTTCAGGTCCGCGCTTCCGGCGTTTTTGAGGCTGCTGATGAGATTGCCCTCAATCTTCTGCACGATGTCGTCCAGCTCCAGCTCCTGCGCAATCCCGCGGGCCTCCTCAAACCGGGTGATGGCCGTTTCGTAGTTGCCCTGGTTTCCGGCCTGGGCGCCGGCCTTGTAGCTCGCCTGCAGTTGCTTCTTCAGTTCCTGGGTGTTGTCCCCGCTGGAGCCGTCCTGGGCGTGCACCGGGGCGACCCCGAGCCCAGCGACGAGAAGGAGCGCGAGCGAGGACGCGAGCCAGCGAGAAAAACGGGAGGAGAAAACGGAAGCAGTCATGAGTGTATGCGCTATGTCGGAACAGTGGTGTGGGGGTGGACCGCAGCGAGACGAGCCGTTCAGCTCAGGCCGTGCGGCGAAGAAGATTTCGTGGAGTGAAAGGGTGGAATTCAGCGACCGGTTTCATTGTTCTCGACGCGGTTTTGCACGCGTTCTCGGTACTCTTCGTTGGCGTAGATGGCGATTTCAACGCGCCGGTTCTGCTGGCGTCCCTCGGCCGTTTCGTTGGTGGCGACGGGTTCGGACTCGCCCTTTCCGACCGAGGTGATCCGGCGGGGGGCGATGCCCTGTTGCGTAAGGTAGTCCGTGGCCGACTGGGCTCGCCGCTCGGACAGGCCCTGGTTGTAGGACTCGGACCCGCGGGCGTCCGTGTGGCCGACGATGAGGATGTTGGTGTCCTCGAAGTCCTGCATGCTCTCGGAAAACTCGAGGAGATTCTGCTGGGCCTCGCTTCGGAGGGCGGCGGAGTCGAAGTCGAACAGAATGCCGCTGTCGAAGGTTACTTTGATGCCTTCGCCCACGCGCTCGACGTCGGCGTTTTCGAGCTCGTCGTCGAGCTCCTCGGCCTTCTTGTCCATGCGCTGGCCGATGATGGCGCCGGCCGTGCCCCCGATGACGGCGCCCAGGATGGCCCCTTCCGCGGTGCCGCCCGCGGCCTTTCCGACGGCGGCTCCGCCGGCGGCCCCGGCCCCGGCCCCGATGATGGCGCCCTTCTCGGTGTTGCTCAGCGACGCGCAGCCGCCGATGAGGAGGCCGAGGCCGAGCACGAGCGCAATGGAGAGGGAGGCCTGTCGGAGTCGGAGCATGGAGCGGGGGGAATGATGAGAAAGCGATCGGTAGCCGGTGATCCTGCAACCCGCATGCCGTAGCCCAAAGAGAGGGACGGCCCTTCCAAGCACAAGGGCCCCACAGTTTGAAAAATCCGTCCACCCGACGCTGTTTTATGGAAAACAGGCGGGGTGGGGGCCGGAACCGACCGCACGCGCCGGTCGGCCTGCGGTCCTTGGGGCCGGCACGGGGGGACGAAATGGATCGAAACTTGTCCACTAAAGTGAACAGAAATGACAGGTCAGCGGGACAGCCCCGTGCGTTGATTTGGTGAACCCGCCCGGAATGCTGGCAATCGCCAGCGGCGCTCGTTATTGTACCCAAACGCTGGCTTGGAGCCGTCACGCCGGGGGCCGGCGCGCGGTTCTGAGAGGCGCTCGTTTCTCCGCATTGCTTCCCCACATCCATGAAGCTCATTATCCCGATGGCCGGGCGCGGGACGCGCGTCCGCCCCCACTCGCACGTGACCCCGAAGCCGCTCCTCAACGTAAAGGGGCGCAACATTGTCGAACGCATCGTCGACACGTTCTCGCGTGTGCTCCCCGAGGTGCCCGACGAGGGAGTGTTTGTGCTCGGCCCGGACTTCGGTCAGGAGATCCGCGACCAGCTCACGGAAATCTGTGAGGCGCGCGGCATGTCCGCGAATTTTGCGGTGCAGCACGAGGCCCTGGGCACGGCCCACGCGGTGGGCTGCGCCGACGAGCACCTGCAGGGCGACGGCGTGGTGGTGTTTGCCGATACGCTCTTCCACATCGAGGACGCCGTCACGATTGAGGCGGACGCCGACGTGGTGGCGTTTGTGCGCACGGTGGACGACCCGCGGCGCTTCGGCATTGCGGTCCGCGACGGGGACCAGGTGACCAAGCTGATCGAAAAGCCGGAGGACCCCGTCTCCAACGAGGCGCTGATCGGCATCTACTACGTGCGCGAGCTGGCCGACCTGCACGAGGAGATTAACTACCTGATCGACAACAAGGTGAAGGGCAAGGGCGGGGAGTACCAGCTCACCGACGCCTTCGATCGGTTGCTGCAGCGGGGCGAGGTGTTTACCACCGCCTCCGTCGACGCCTGGATGGACTGCGGCACGATCCCGGCGCTGCTGGAGACGACCGGTCGCATCCTCGACCGCGAGGCGGACGACCTGCGCCAGGGCACTGTGGAGGACAGCGTGATCCACGAGCCGGTGTACGTGGGGCCGGGCGCCACGATTACGGACTCCGTGGTGGGGCCGCACGTGTCGGTCGAGGCCGGGGCGACGGTCGAGAACACCGTGGTGCGCAACAGCATCGTCTTTCAGGACGCGACGGTCGAGAACGCCGTCCTGGCAAAGTCGGTCGTGGGGCGCCACGCCGCGGTCCGGCAGACGCGGCAGAGCCTCAACGTGGGCGATCACTCGCAGATCAACGTGGAGCTGCGCAGCTAGCCCTGGAACGACGAATTTCGGGTGTCGAATGACGGAGGGCCGGGAAACCGCCCGCCGTTCGTGGAGCAAGGACTGAGGCCGCTCGTTTCTGCACCTGGAAGCGAGCGGCTTCGCTTGTCTTTGCGCCCGTTGCCCGTCGACACTCGCATTGCACGATGGACACGTATCCGGACGAGCTGGAAGAGAAGCTCGGGTTTGACGTCATCCGAGCGCGCCTCAGGGAACGCGTTGGCACCCCCCTCGGGCGCGAGCGGCTCGAGGAGATGCGGCCCGCCCGCACCCTGAACTGGCTCCGCACGGAGCTGACCCGCGTCGAGGAGTTGCAGGCCGCGTTTCAGTACGGCGACGCCGTCCCGCTGAACAACTTTCACGACCTGCGGGGCACCCTCCGCCGGGCCGCGCCCGAGGAGGCGTACGTGGACCCGGAGGAGCTGTGGGCCACCCGTCTCACGCTCATCACGCTGCGTCGCCTCAAAGCCCACTTCAAGCAGCGCGCCGACGACTTTCCGGCCCTCGCCGACGCGGTGACGCGCATCACGCCGCTGCCGGACCTGGAGGAGCACGTCGCCTCCATCCTGACCGAGGACGCGACGGTCCGCGACGACGCCTCGCCCGAGCTGGCTCGCCTGCGCCGCCGGATCCACCAGAAGGAGAACCAGCTGCGCGACACGCTCGACGGGGCGATGCGGGACGCGATCCGGCAGGGATACGCCACCGAGAATCAGGCCACGATCCGGGGCGGGCGCATGGTGATTCCGGTGCGGGCCGAGGCGAAGCGCAAGGTGGAGGGCTTTGTGCACGACACCTCCGCCAGCGGGCAGACCGTCTACATCGAGCCGGCCGCCTGCCTGGAGCTCAACAATGAGGTGCGTGAGCTCAAAAGCGCCGAGCAGCGCGAGGTGGAGCGCATTCTGCGGGCGGCCACGGCGCACCTGCGGAGCGAACGCGACGCCATGGAGGGCAATCTGAAGACGATGGCCCAGTTCGACCTTCTGCAGGCCAAGGCGCGCCTTGCCAACCGCATCGACGCGGTGGTGCCCAAGCTCAACGAGGACGGCCGCATCGAGGTGCACGCGGGGCGCAATCCGGTGCTGGAGCTCCACTTCCGGTCGCTCGACGAGGCGGACGAGACCGAGGGACGGTCGACGGGGGAGGACGACATTCCGCCCCGCGAGGTGGTGCCGCTCGACCTGACGCTGGGCGACGACTTCCACACCCTCGTCATCACCGGCCCGAACGCCGGCGGAAAGACCGTATCGATGAAGACGGTCGGCCTCTTCTCTCTGATGCTGGGCTACGGGCTGCCGCTTCCCGTGGCGCCGCACTCGTCGTTTCCGCTCTTCGACCAGGTGATGGCGGACATCGGCGACGAGCAGTCCATCGAGGAGGACCTGTCCACCTTCAGCTCGCACGTGTCGAACCTGCGGCACATGCTGACCGAGGCGGGTGACAACACGCTCGTTCTGATCGACGAGGCGGGCACCGGCACGGACCCGGACGAGGGCGGGGCGCTGGCGCAGGCGGTGCTGGAGCGGCTGACCGCGGCCGGGGCGCGCACCATCGCCACCACGCACCACGGCACCCTCAAGGTGTACGCCCACGAGACGGACGGCGTGGAGAATGGGTCGATGGAGTTCGACCAGGAGACGCTGCGGCCCACCTACCGCTACCAGGAGGGCGTGCCCGGCTCGTCCTACGCCTTTGAGATTGCCGAGCGGATGGGGCTGGACCCCGACCTTCTACGTCGTGCCCGCACGCTGGCGGGGGAGCAAAAGACGGCCATGGAGAACCTCATCTCCACCTTTGAGGAACGGACCCAGCGCCTCGAGAATGAGCTCTACGAGGCGGAGAAGGCCAGGGAAAAGGCGGAGGCCGAGCGGCAGCGCCTCGAGGACAAGCGCCGCACCCTCGAAAAGGAACGCGACTCCATCCGACAGCAGGCCCTGGAGGAGGCCGAGCGCATCGTCGATGAGGCAAATGCGCGCATCGAGCGCACCATCCGCGAGATTAAGGAGGCAGAGGCCGCGTCGGAGGCGACGAAGCAGGCGCGGGCCGAGCTCGAGGACTACAAGGAGGGGCTGGATGAGGAGCAGTCGCGGGCCGAAGAGGGGGCGTCTCCGGACGACGAGGAGGAAGAGGCCCCGGGCCCGACGCCGTCCCGACCCGATCGCAGGCCCGACGCGCCGATTGAGGAGGGCGACCAGGTGATTCTGGACGACGGCTCCACCGCGCTGGAGGTGCAAGAGATTGAGGATGGAGAGGCCGTGGTCCTCATGGGGGCAATGCACATGCGGGTAGCGCTCGACCGCCTCACGAAGGTGGACGGGCCGGAGGATCCCGACCCTGAACCGCAGGGCGGCGGCACACAGGCGATGACGGCACTGGAGGCGAGCCCGTCGATCGACGTGCGGGGACAGCGGGTCGACGAGGCGCGCCACAACGTCCAGGACTTTCTCGACAACGCCCTCGCTGCGGGCCTCGACACGGTCGAAATCCTCCACGGAAAAGGCACCGGGGCGCTCCGGTCGGCCCTCCACGAGATGCTCGCCGGGCGGTCCGACATCAAAGACTACCGCAAGGCCCCCATCCAGGAGGGCGGGGCCGGCGTGACGAAGGTCGACCTCTCCTGAGCATCAGCGGGTGGGCGAATGGGCGGCGACCCGCTCCGGACTCCTGCGTCGGCGTTGGACGAAGCGCCCGCCGGTTTGTAGCTTCGCTCTTCGAGAACGAAACGCGCTCATCACCACAGCTCCCCGACACATGGCTCACATCGTCGCCACGCGCCCCCTCCTCGACGGCGCGCTCGATGCCCTTCGCGAGACCCACACCGTCACGGTACACGATCCGGATCCCTCGGGCGATCGGACCGAGGAGGATCTGATCGCCCTGGCCGCCGAGGCGGACGTGCTGCTGTCTGTGCTGGCCGATCCCTTGACCGAGCGGGTGTTTGCGGCGTGCCCCCACCTCCAGATGGTGGCCCAGTACGCCGTGGGCGTCGACAACATCGACCTGGACGCGGCCACGGAGCACGGGGTCGTCGTGAGTCACACCCCGGGCGTGCTCACCGATGCGACGGCGGACCAGGCGTGGGCCTTGTTGCTGGCGGCCGCTCGTCACGTCCGGGCGGCGGACCAGTACGTGCGCGACGGACACTTCGAGCGCTGGGAGACCACCGTGCTGCTGGGCATGGAGCTGGCCGACAAGACCCTTGGCATCGTGGGGCTGGGGCGCATCGGGCAGGCCGTGGCCCGGCGCGCGCTCGGGTTCGGGATGGACGTGGTGTACCATAACCGCCGCCGGGCGAACCCTACAGTAGAGCGGCAGACCGGGGCCCGCTACGTGTCGCTCGACAATCTGCTTGCCACGAGCGATGTGGTGTCGCTTCATTGCCCGCACAACGAGGACAGCCACCATCTCATCGACGCGGCGGCCCTGGAGCGGATGAAGGAGACGGCGCTCCTGGTGAATACGGCCCGCGGGGCTGTGGTGGACGAGGCGGCCCTCGTCGAGGCGCTCGGGGAGGGCGAGATTGCGGGGGCGGGGCTGGATGTGTTCGAGCACGAGCCGGACGTGCACCCGGGGCTGCTGGACCAGGACCGCGTTGTGTTGGCCCCTCACCTCGGCAGCGCCACCACGCGCGCCCGACGGCGGATGGCCGACATGGTGGTGGAGTCCATCCAGGCCGTGCTGCAGGGCGCGGAGTCCGTGCCGCACCGGGCCGCCTGAGGGGGGGGAGAGGTGGGGGATTGGGCGGTTCGGTAGACAGTGACGTGCGAAAAATCGCACGCGTTGGGGGCGTGGAGCCTGTGGAACCGGGGACGGCGGGAACGGCGCGTTTTTTGTTTGTACGTAGGCCAAACCCATTGTCATTTCGCTGACGGCGCCTCCCTCGCCTCTTCATGTTTTCCCTCCGTCTTGTTTTGATGCTGTTTCTGATCGGGATGGGGGCCTCCATCGCCTGGGGCCAGCCGCGGGACACGACCGACTCGTCGGCGCGGCCGGCGCAGGTGGTGAATCGGGTAACGGAGGCGTTCGTAAACGGAAGCGCCGAACGACTGCTGGGGCCGGCGACGGATCGGGTGGAGGTGAGCCTGTTCGGGGCCCGGACGTTTTACAGCAGCGCGCAGGCCTTTTACGTGCTGCGGGACTTCTTTTCCAACTACACGCCCCGCCAGTTTCAAGTGAACGACGTGACATCGACCGATGTCAGCTGCTTCTTGTCGGGGACCTACGAGCACGCCGAGTCCGAACGCGCGCTGCAGGTGTTTGTCCGGCTGGTCCAACAAGAGGGAGAGGCGTGGCGACTGCATGAGGTCCGGATCGACCACGAAGCGGAGTAGTCCGTACAGCCGCTGGGGCCTATTGTGGGGAGGGCTCGTCTGTCGTCACTTCATCCGGTACGTCCGGTGCCCGCATGATGTCACGCTTGCTCGATGGGTGGCCTCGATTTTCGTGGTGGGGCGCGATGGGGGCGGGACTGCTCCTTGCTTTGCTGCTCACCGCTCTGGGCCGGTGGACCGCCACGCGGTACGTGGCCCAGCACGCGGACGAGGAGCAGCGGCAGGGGGTGGAGGCGGCCCTGTCGACGGTGGACGCCCGGTTTCAGGCGATGCGGGATCAGGCGCTGGGCCGGGCCCAGCAACTGGCCACGGATTCGGTCGTGGTGAAGGGGCTGAACCAGTGGCGAGAGACGGGCGAGCGGTCGGGCCCGCTGCTTCAGCATGTGTCGGCCCTTTCTCTTGCGGCCCACACCACAGTCGAGGTGTACAGTCCGGTCCCGCGGGTGCTGGCGTGGAACGGGCCGCAAATGCCCGTGGGCACGATCCCGAACACCGAGTCCTTCCTGCAGGAGACGCAAAGCACGATTGTGACGGAGGGGCTGGTGCGGGAGGCCCTCTCCGTGTGGGTTCCGGTGCGCGCGGACGGGCAGACGCTGGGGGCCGTTCGGGTGGTTCGGGTTCTTGGGTATCGGCCGCCGGTGCAGAATCGATACATCCGCGGCTTCAATGTGGCGGATCGGTGGTCGGACGCGACGGGAGAATCGGTGCGAGTCACGTGGGGATCCGATCAGACCGTAGGGGGGCAGGAGCGAATTCGGGCGCTCCGGGGAGCGGGGGGCGAGGTGCTCGGCTACGCCCGAGTCGCGGTCCCGTCCCCCGACCGGCTCGTGCGGCGGACGGCCCAGGTCTACGACAACCTCCTGGTGGGAGGGATCACGGCCTTCCTTCTATGGGGCGTGTGGGGGCTGGGCGCCTGGTACCTGAACTTGGGCCGGCGGCCGGGACTGCGTCGCCTCGCCCGTGCCCGCACCGCGGCTGCGGGCCGCTTTGCCCTCCTCGCCCTTCTGTGGGTGGGGACGCGGTATGCGCTCCTGGGGCTTGATGTGCCGGGGCGCTGGGTCGGGCAGACCGACCTCCTCAGTGCCCTGTTCGACCCCACCCGATTTGCCTCGGCCATTGGGGGCGGCATCTTTCGCTCGATTGGGGATCTGTTTCTGACGGCGGTGTGGGGCACTGCTCTTGCCGCGGGCATGGTGCATCTTGCGCGGGCGTACCAGCCCCGGGCGGACTCTCTGCAGGCCCTGGTGCATCGGCTTCGGGCCGAGTCCGCGGCGGCCCCCTCTGCCGTTCGGTTCCTCGCGGGGGGCGCGGGGCTGTTGGGGGC
>NCRB01000042.1 GCA_002894665.1 Salinivenus iranica | reverse complement strand
CGATCGGTTGAACAGGGACGGGGCGGGGCTACGCTTCGCTCGGGTAGGCGACGCCCCACGCCTCCCGGAGCGCATCCATCGTCCGAAGAAAAGCCCGACTCTCCGACAGCGGCAGTATGGGGCTCTCGGTGTTTCCCCGCCGGAGGCACTCCATCACATGGGCCGCCTCAAACTGGTATCCGTTGCCCTCGAACGGACGAACGTACGTGGCCTCTTCCGTCCCGTCCGGACGCGTGTGCACCACCGGCGCCCCCTTCCACCACGCCCGCCGCCCGTGGAGCCGCCCCTCGGTGCCCGACAGGGTAAAGGTGCGCCCCGGGTCCGCTCGGAGCGACGCCTGCCACGTGGCCTGTCGCCCGTCCTCGTAGCGAAAGACCACGGCGCACTGCTCGTCGACCCCCGTCTCGCCAATCACCGCGTCGGACGCCACCTCGTCCGGCGGCCCGAAAAGGTCGAACGCAAGCGACAGCGGATAAATGCCGAGGTCCAGGAGGGCCCCGCCGCCGAGGGCCGGGTTGTAGAGCCGGTGGTCGGGGTCGAACGGCTGGGCCACGCCGATGTCCGCCTGCAGGAGCCGGAGATCGCCCAGGGCCTGCTGCTCGTGCACCAGCCGGCACACATCGTCCATCACCGGGAAGAAGCGCGTCCAGAGCGCCTCCATCAGGAAGCGATTCTCGGCCTGCGCCGTGGCAATCACGCGCTCCGCCTGGACCTCGTTGATCGTGAGCGGCTTCTCGCAGAGGACGTGCTTGCCCGCCTCCAGCGCCATCTGCGTGTGCTCGGCGTGCAGTGTATGGGGCGAGGCCACGTACACCACGTCCACCTCCGGATCCGCCACGAGGGCCGCGTAGCTGCCATGGCGGTTCGGGATGTCGTACTGGTCGGCAAACGTACGGGCACGGGCTTCGGAGCGCGACCCCACCGCCACCCGCTGCGCCCGCGACAGCAGTCGAAGGTCCGAGGCAAAGAGGTGGGCGATGGTTCCCGTGCCGAGGATGCCCCAGCCGATGGCCATGGTGCGAGACAAGATCTTGAGAGATAAATGGCGACGCCCGCTGTTCTTTGATACGCCCTACCGCCGGGGCAGGCGGACAGTGACGGTGGTGCCCACGCCCTCTTCACTGTCGACCGCAATCGTGCCGCCCATCACTTCCGTCAGACGCTTCGTGATGGCGAGGCCCAGGCCGCTGCCCTCCGTCCCGGCCTGGCCCCGCCCCCGCGCAAAGGACTCGAACAGATCCGGCAGGAAGTCCTCCGCGATGCCAACGCCCGTGTCCTCAACCTCAATCGTCACCGCGTCGTCGGTGCCGCTCCCTCGAAGGGTCACCGTTCCGCCCGGCTCCGTGAACTTGAGAGCGTTACTGAGCAGATTGTCGGCAATGCGGTGCAGCATCGAGGAATCGAGGCGGGCCGTCAGGGGCTCCTGTACGTCTGTGCGGAGGGTGAGGTCGTGCTCGTCGGCCTGCGGCTGAAAAATCTCGGCGGTTCCCAGAAGCTCGTCCGCAAGATCGACAGACTCCCAGTCCGGCTCGACGGTCCCCGACTCGAGCTTCGCAAGGTCGAGCACCGAGTCGATGGTGTTGAGCAGGCGATAGCTGCTGCGCTCGATCAGGTCGATGCGGTCCTGACAGTCGTCCGGCGCCTCCCGGCTCAGCAATTCGGCGAGGTTCAGTATCGAGGAGAGCGGGGTGCGCACATCGTGGCTCATGTTCGTCAGGAACGCCGACTTGAGGCGGCTGGCCCGCTCGGCTTCTTCTTTGGCCGCCTCCAGCTTGTGCTCGTACTCCACCTGGTCGGTAATGTCATCGACCGAGAAGACGACCTGCCGCACCTCGCCATCGGGAGTGTGGAGGGGCGCCCCGTTGATGCGAATGTAGCGCTCCTCCCCATCGGGACGCTCCAGCACGTATCGCTCGTCGCTGACCGGCGTGCGCTCGCGCATGATCCGGGTAAACGGCCACTCGTCCTCGGGCACCTTCTCGCGTCCCTCGAGCGTATAGAGCGTGCCCACCTCCTGGTACCGGTGCCCGTCCGTGATGCCCAGGATGGACCGGGCCGGCTCGTTCGCAAAGGTGATCCGGCCCGTCCGATCGACGGACAGGAGGGCCGTCACGCTGGTCCCCATGATGGCCTCCGTAAGGTCGCGCTCGCGCCGCAGGCTCTCCCGGGCCTGCACGCGGTCGGTCACATCGTCGAAGTAGACCGAAAGGCCGCCCTCAAATGGAAAGGCCTTGACCTCAAACCACCGGTTCAGCGGCGGATAGTACTCCACAAACTCGACGGTCGTCTCCTCCTCGATGGCCGTCTCGTACTTGTCCTGCAGGCGGGAGCCCACGGTGGCCGGAAAGCTCTCCCAGAGGGACTCCCCGAGCAGCTCCTCGCGGGGCCGTTCCAGAAACTCCTCCGCCTGGGCGTTGACGTAGGTGAAGGTCCAGTTTTCGTCGACGGCGTAGAACGCATCCGTGATGCTTTCGAGGATGCGCTTGCGCTGCTCGCTAAGCTCGCGGGAGGCGTCGAGGTCCGAGGCGTAATGCCGGAGGTTGAGCTCGTCCATCACGATGTCCGCCAGGTCGGCCAGCAGGTCCTGCTCCTCCGCCGACAGGGTCCGCGGCGCATCGTCGATGAGACAGAGGGTGCCGAGGCGGTAGCCGTTGGGGGCCGTCAGGGGCGCCCCGGCGTAGAACCGAATGTGCGGCGCTCCGGTCACGAGGGGGTGGTCGCTAAACCGCTCGTCCTCGCGGGTGTCCTCAACCACCATCACACCGTCCTGCCGGATCGTGTAGTTGCAGAACGAGACCTCGCGGTCGGTGTGGCCCAGCGCCCAGCCCTGGGCCGACACGCAGTGCTGCTTCTGCCGGTCGATGACGTTGACCAGGGCCACCGGCACGTCGAACAACGTGGTGGCGAGGCGGGTGACGCGATCGAGCGCCTCTGTGGGCGGTGCGTCGAGCACGTCGTAGAGCTCCAGCGTGCGCAGCCGACGCGCCTCATGGGCGTCGGGCGGGGCAGGGGCCGTGGGCGGCTCGGGCGGCGAGCGTTCCATGTCGGACCACTGGGAAAACGATGAGACAGCGATCGGGGGACGCGGCGGCGCCAAGGGGGCGGGAGGGAGCCTCTCTACGTCGTCGGCTCGGCCATGGTTGCCTCCAGGTGCTCCCGGGTCCGGTCGCGCCGCGTGCGGAGGGCGTCGCTCAGGACCACCTCGTACGGGTCGGCGGCGGGGGCGAGGGCCGTCAGGTCATCGGGGAGCTCTCCTTGTCGGGCCGCGGCGTGTTCGCGTACGGCGTCGAGGGGGCGCGGATGCCCGGCGTCGGTGCGCTCCCCCTCGGCCATCACCCGCTCCAGAAGGGGCGCCCCGGGCTGCTGCTCCGCCTCGGTCGTAATGACGTCGCGGACGGCCGTGTCGCCTTCGTACTGGCGCACCACCTGCTTGCGGCCGGGCAGGTTCGACTTGTCGGTCGACAGCTTCATGCGCGGCTGGCCGGCGTAGCCGCACAGCTTGTAGGCGCTGTCGAGGCCCGGCTGGTCGGCCACCGTGCCCAGCCGGGTGCCCACGCCGAACCCCTCGATGGGCGCGCCCCGCTCCAGCAGGTCCGCAATTTTATGCTCGTCGAGGCCGCCACTCGCAAAGATCCGGACGTCGTCGAGCCCCGCGTCGTCGAGCAGTCGCCGGGCGTCCCGGGCCAGCGCCCCGAGGTCGCCCGAGTCGAGCCGAATGCCCCGCACCCGAAAGTCGTCGCCCCATTCCTCGGCGAGACGGATCACCTTCCGCACGCCCTCGAGCGTGTCGTAGGTGTCCACGAGCAGGATCGTCTCCGGATACAGGTCTGCAAAGCGCTCGAAGGCCGCCTGCTCGCTGTCGTGCGCCTCGACGTAGCTGTGCGCCATGGTGCCGGTGATGGGCAGATCGTAGCGCTGCCCCGCGGCCACGTTGGAGGTCGCGTCCACCCCGGCGATGTAGCCGGCCCGGGCGGCCTTCATGGCGGCGTCGGTGCCGTGCATGCGGCGCATGCCGAAGTCGGCCACCAGTCGGTCGCTCTCCATTCCGCCGGCCGCCTCCACGACGCGCGCCGCCTTGGAGGCAAGGTTCGTCTGGTAGGTGATCTGGTTCAGCAGGAAGGTTTCCACGAGCTGCGCCTCCCCGATCGGCGCCACGACCTCCACGATGGGTTCATCGGGAAAGACGGGCGTGCCCTCGGGGACGGCGTACACGTCGCCGGTGAACGCAAAGTCGGCGAGCCAGTCGAGAAAGTCGTCGCCAAACTGCTCCTGCTCGGCCAGGTAGTCGAGCGCCTCGTCCGAGAAGGACAGGGTCTCCAGGAAGTCAAGGCACGGCTCCAGCCCGCAGGCGAGCAGGTAGTTTCGGTTTTTGAGGCGCCGCACGAACAGGTCGAACACGGCGGGCTCGTCCATGCCCTCGTGCCAGTAGGCCTGGAGCATGGTGAGCTGGTAGAGATCCGTAAACAGAGGCGAGCGCTCCGGATCGGAAGACATCATGGAAGCCATGGTGGAGGGTCGTCGAAAGAGGACGTGGACGCGGGGCGTTACACCGCCCGAACGGGCGTCGGTTGTCCGGCCGGGCTACCCGTATACCTCGTTGAGCACATCGGCCAGCCGCACGCCGGCCTGGAGGAGGCGCTTCTTGAGGGTGCCGAAGTTCTTATAGGTGTACTCGTAGCCGATCTCGCGATTCTGCGGCAGGTCGTACACCTGGTCGCGGTACGTCATCGACTCGTGGGCCCAGGCCTCGGCCGGCGTGTCGACCCAGTCGGCGTAGCGGGCCTCGTCGGTGGTCTGCATCGTAAAGCGGGCCAGCTCGGTGAAGCTGAGCTGCTTCTGGTCGATCATGCCGCTGTCCCACACACTGTGCAGGTTGGACGGCTCCCCAAACCAGATCACCGTCGCCTCGTTGCCGCCCCGATCCTCGCCGGTGCCCACGTGGAGCGGCTGATGCAGGTCGCCCACGAGGTGCACCAGGTAGCGAACGTACTCGCGCTCCGTGTCGGTGGAGAGGGTGTCGGCCTTCAGCGCGCCGATGAGTTCTTTTGTCTTGCCCAGCGCGTCGCCGTCCGGGTTCTTGTCGGTCTCGGCGTAGCGCATGCCGTCGGGAATGGTGACCCAGTGCCAGGTGCCGGTGTGGTCGTAGGCGTCGTCGGATCGGATCTCGTCCATCCAGGTGGAGGCCTGCGCGAGGGATTCGCCCCCCAGCAACTCATTGAGGCGGTCCTGCGCCTCGGGGCTGAGCTGCTGCTGGGCAATGTAGCCGACGACGCGGTGGCCCGTCTGCCCCCAGCCGAGCGCGTCGGGGGCGAGGAAGAGCGTGAGAACGAGGAGCGGAAGAACTTTTCGCATGGGACGTGGACTCGGTTCGACAAACAGTGGAGTGCAGAGGGGGAGGGGGCAACGTCAATTATGGCGAGACCGACATCGAGGCCTCCAGCGCCCGGTCGACGCGCTCTTTTGTTTCGGCAAGGTGCGCCTCGGTGGCGCGGTCGAGCCCCGGATCGGACAGGGCGCGGCCAAGGGCCGTGGATAGGTCCCGCAGCTCGAGGCGGGCGAGGGACCGGATGTCCTCGGGCGTGTCGATCTGGTCGATGCCGCCGACGCTGATCGTGATCCAGCTCGTGGTGTTCATCATGAGCTGCACGAGGCGGTCGGTGTAGGTGCGCTGGAGGGGCCGCCGGAACGAGTTGATGGACTCGGGCGCGCGGCCGTCCGGCCCCAGCTCCTGCCAGATGGCGTCGGTCAGGCGGCCGAGGAGCGCGTCCGGGCCGTAGCCCTCGCCCGTCTCGGTGCGCACCTGCGTGTCGATCATGCGCTGCAGGCGGGCCGGGTGCACGAGGTCTTCCAGGAGGCCGGTCTGCATGGTGTTCACGATGCGGTGGACCGGGTAGTCCAGCGGCATTTCGCCGGAGGTTCCCCAGTGGTTGTGCCGGTCGGGCGCCAGCTTGTTGAGGCGGTCGGCCTCAAACTCGAAGGCGTCGGGGGCAAAGGCGTTGTCGACCAGCACCTCGACGGCCTGGCGCTGCGTATCCGGGGCGACGGGGCGGAAGGGCGGCCGGGCGTCGGGCGTGCCCTTGTGGTCGCGCGACACGTAGGACCCGCCGACGGTCTTCACCACCGGCTGGAGGGCCCGGTACCGTTCCGAAAGGAGGGCCGTCGTGGCCTCGCGAAGGGCGTGGTAGCGGTCGCCATCTTGAATCAGGCGGTCGTCCAGCTTCGGCTCCACCTCCCGAACGAGCGCAGTGCGCGTGTCCGCAAAGGCAAGTGGATCGCTGCCCAGCTCCCACGTATTCGTGAGGGGGTCGACCGCATACGCCCCGAGGGCCGCGTCCTCGTCGGTGCCGTAGCGGTGCATGGGATCGCTCGACTGGGCGGCAATCTTGTCGAGGCCGGGGACGGCGGCGGTCGTGGTGTCGGCCAGGGGCGCGTCGCGGACGAGCGGGCCGTCGCCCGACTGCTCGGCGATGGGCTGGTAGCCGTACTGAATGGCCCACTCGTCGTAGGTGCCCACGTTGGGGTTCCAGTAGTGCCCCTGCTCCTTCTTGTTCAGCGCGACGTTGACCGGCGCGTAGTCCATGACGGACAGGCTCACGCCGTGTTCTTCGGTGTAGCTCTCGTCGTGTAGGCGGTCGGTGGGGATGCCGCTGGAGGCCTTGAAGTTGTGGCGCAGGCCGAGCGTGTGGCCCACCTCATGCATCACGAGGTCCTTGACGGCGGCGCCCAGGTAGTCCTCCGGCATGGACGCGCCGGGGTCGAGCGTGCCGCGGCCCAGGAGGAGGGCCCGCTGCAGGCCCAGCTGGTGCGCCTTGCCCCGCTCGGCCCGGCAAACGCGGCGGGCCAGGTGCTCGGGAAACATCTGCTGCAGGGCCTCGGCCGGGCGCAGGTCGGCCACCACCTCGTCCTGCGCCCGCGCGTCCGTCCGGCGCGGCGACGCGGGGCCGACGGGCCCCTGCCCGCCCGCCTCGGGGGTGAGTTGGCTGTAGGTGCTCTGCCAGCCGCGCACGAACGAGGACGAGATGAGGATGTCGGCGTTCAGGATTTCGCCGGTGCGGGGGTCGGTCTGCGAGGGGCCGATGGCGTAGCCCATCTGGTGGGCCGCGGTCCACCGCACGGTCGAGTACCGGATGTCCTCGGCGCTCCAGGTCGAATCGTCGGGGGCCGTCTTGGCCACCACGGCGTTCTCGTACCCCGCCGCCCGGAAGGCTTCGTTCCACGCTTCAATGCCCTCCTGTACGTACGGGCGGTAGCGCTCCGGCACGCTGCGGTCGACGTAGAACACGATCGGCTCCACCGGCTCCACGCGCTCGCCGTTCCGGTAGGCCGCCGTGTCGCTGGGGGCGAGGCGCCAGCGCTGCACGTAACGGACGTACGGATCACGCTGCTGGTCTTTCGAGAAGTCCTTCACCGCGTCGACGAAGTAGCCCACGCGGTCGTCGGCCGGGCGGCGCTGCATGGGCGTGTCCGGCAGGTCGAAGAACGAGTAGCGCACGCCGACCGGGATGCCGCGGTAGTCGGGCACCGCCTCGCCGCCGAGGAGGGGCGGGCTGCTGGCCTGAAACGTGAGCGCCGCGTCGATCTCGGTGTTTTCGGGGAAGCCCATTGCGCGGTCCACGTAGCTCTTGCCGGACTGCAGCGACGGGGCGACGGACCCGAAGTACAGTTTGAGCCGCTCGCCCACCTGGGGATAGTCCGACACCAGAAAGTCGGACAGATTCACGAGCAGGTGGTCGGTGGAGTCGTGCTGGCTCACGATGTCGAACGACTGGACGATGGAGTGGCCCGTGTTGCCCTCCAGCGACTGCCGCATGCCCCCGGCATCGGCCCGGAAGCGCACGTTGCGGTGGACGAGGTGCACGCTGTTTCCGACCCGCCGGAACTGCATCAGGCGCGTGTCGCTCAGGGGCAGCCCGTCGTGCATGTTGAAGACGCCCACGCCCTCGCTGATGTGCATGACGAGGCCGAAGGTCTCACCCAGCCGGTCGGGATCGATCTCGGCGTAGAGGGTGCGGTCTTCTTTCTGGTGCAGCGGCAGGAAGCCGTCGATCGTTTCGGTGTCCTCCAGGGTCTCGTCCCAGTCCTCGAACGGATCATCGTCTTCCTCGTCCATGGTCGTCGCGGCGGCCGGATCGGGCGACGGATCGGACGACAGGCCAAGCACGCCGCAGGAGGTGAGCAGGAGTGCGCAGAGGAGGGCTGGGAGAACGTGACGCATAATACAGCAGCGGTTTCAGTAGATCGCGGGCCCGCGCCGCAGGCCGGTGCGGCCGGACCTGTTCACAATATGGCGACTGGCACTGACAAAGTGAACCGCGGCCCGTCCCGATGGCTGGAGGTTTTCGTGGATGGATGTGGGAGGTTACAGGACGGGCGCGAAAAGGCGCTGTCCCCTCGACGTTCCCTTGTATCGGTTCCAAAGAGCGGACCGAAGTGAAGCTGAGAGCTCCCTCCACACATGCCAGAAACGATCGGACATGCCGGAACCGAGGAGGTCTCTCCGCTCCAGACTGCACCGCAGCAGTCCTCCGGTCGAGACGACGCAGCATCGGAGGAGATTGCCGTCCCCCATCCGACCCTTCGTCATCTCGAGCGAGCGCGGTGACCGAAGGGAACGAGTACTCTCGGGGTGCGACAGCGAGTCGAGAGATCTCCTTGGGCCTGCCGGAAGCGGACGGGACTGCTGTTTCCGGGGCGGTCTCTCCGCTTCGGGCCGCTATCCCACGGCCCTTCGGTCGAGACGACCCAGATTCAACGAGGCGTGCCTCTCCCCCTGATGCCAGTCCTGTCGAGCGGAGCGCTGGGAGCGAACGCGACAGAGTACTCCTGGGGTACGGGAGCGAAGTCGAGACACCTCACAGGTCCTGTCGGGAGCGTATGAGGGTGCTGAGGCCGTGCAGGTGTCTCCACTCCGTCTCGTCCGAAGACGAGACTTCGGTCGACACGACGCGTTTTCGCAGGATGGTGCCTCTTCCATCCGATACCTTGTCATCTCAAGCGAGCGCTGTGACCGAAGGGAACGAGTACTCTCGGGGTGCGACAGCGAGCCGAGAGCTCTCCTGGGGTCTGCCGGACGCGACCGAGAACGCTCCATCCGAGGAGGTCTCTCCGCTCCGGGCTGTACCGCAGCAGTCCTCCAGTCGAGACGACGCAGGGGCGGAGGAGAATGCCGTTCCCAATCGATCCTTGGTTGTGTCGAGCAAATTCGAGCCCCCCTCGGTCCTGCAAAAAGCGTCCGTGCGTGCTGCATCCATGGAGATGTCTCCGCTTCGGCTCTCCGAAGTCGAGCCTTCGGTCGACACGACGTGTTTTCGCAGGACGGTGTCTCCTACATCCGATGCCGCGTCATCTCGAGCGAGCGACAGCGAGCCGAGAGATCTCCTTGGGCCTGCCAGAAGCGGACGGGACTGCTGTTCCCGGGGCGGTCTCTCCGCTCCGGGCCGCCCCCCGGCGGCGCTCCGGTCGAGACGACGCAGGGGCGGTGGGGAATGCCTTTTCCCACTCGATCTTGCGTCATGTCGAGCGAGCGATAGCGAGTCGAGACATCTCCCTGGTCATGCCGACAATGATCGGAGATGCTGAGGCCGTGGAGGTTTCTCCACGCGGGGCCGCGCCCCGGCGGGCCGGAACCAAGGGGGAGGTCTGACATCGAGGGGAGCGCTCCATTCCGAGCCTTCGTCGGCCGCTCGTTCCCCGACGCGAGAGGATTCCTCCCCAAGGCCTAAAACGCCTCGCCGAGCGACACGTAGACTTCGACCCCGCTCTCGCTGTAGGCCAGATCGAGACGACCGTGCACGCCGTCGTCGGTGAGGCGGAGCCATCCACCCACCCCGGCGGCCGCGACGGCGTGTTCGATCAGGGCCACGTCGACGCGGGGCCCCACCGCCCCAACCGACGCGAAGGCGGCGGCCTTGAAGCGCCAGAAGAGGGGCACGCGATACTCGGCCTGGGCGGTCCAGTACACGTCGTCGCGGTAGCGGCCCTCGCGGAAGCCGCGCATCCGGTCGCTGCCGCCCAGGAGGGGGAGCAACGGGAACGGCGCCGTGCCGATCACGGCCTCCGTGTACACCTGCGCCGCGCCCACGCCCGGCCCCAGCGGCCGGTACCCGCGCCAATCCGTGGTGAGGCGGCCAAAGGTATAGTCACTTCCCCACGCCGCGCTGTGGGCCACGAGCGACGCCTCGGCGTAGGTGCCGCGGGCCGGGTCGTAGCGGCGACTGCGCGCGTCCCAGAGCGCCGACGCCCCCACGCCAACGGTGGTGCCCCCGTCCGCCCCCGGCACGGCGCCCTGCGCAAGCGGCGTGCCGGCATCCACGTCCGTCACCGTGCCGGTGCGCACGAAAAGGCGCGGCCCCACCCGCAGCCGCGGCCGCACGCGGCGCTGGCCCGAGAGGTCGACCGTCGCGTAGCGGGCCGTGTACGCCGTCTCGGCCGACGCGGGCGTGTGGCCTCCAATTCCGTACAAGAAGTCGGGATATTCGCTCGCAATGAGTTGCCCTTCCACCCGCCACCGCCCCCCGGCCAGGTACAACTCCGGCTCCACCTCCGCGATCAGCTGTCGGCGCTGCGTCCCCGTAACGGTCGTCGCCACGCTCGACCCGCGCCGGCCCGGGCGGGAGGCGCGATAGTACCCCGCCACGAGCCCGACGGCAATCTCGGTGGTGGGCGCATAGGATGCGTACGGCAGCACGAGCCCGTCGGCCTCCCCGGCCCCCGTCGTGTCGGCCTCCTGTGCGTGGATCGGCTGGGCGAAAGACAGCGCGACGAAGACTCCCAGCACCACGAGACCACCTCTCCAAGACCACCTACAGTTCGACATGGGGACACCCGCGCGGCGAGAAAGAACCCAACGGAGTCCTGCCCACGGAACGCAGGGAGGGGGCGTTCCGCTATTCCGCGCCGGGAACCGACCGCACGATGCGCCCGTCGGCGTCGGCATACTGGATGAAGTCATCAAACACGTCGCCCACGGCCACGGTGCTCGCGTCCCCCACCACCACGGCCTTGCGGCGGGCGCGGGTGAGGGCCACGTTGAAGCGACGCGGCTCGTTCAGAAAGCCAATCTCTCCCCGGTCGTTACTGCGGACGAGCGAGACGAGCACGACCTCTTTCTCTCGTCCCTGAAAGCCGTCAACCGTGTCGACCTCCAGCCCCTCTACGCCCAGCGCCCCGTCGAGCCGATCCACCTGATCGTCGTACGGCGCGATCACCGCGATCTGCGAGGGCCCCACACCGGCGGTCAGGAGCGTGCGGGCCAGTCGGGTCACGATCTCGGCCTCGCGGGGGTTTTCGCGGGAGTGGGAGCCCCGCCGCTGTAGCTCGGGCGCGTTGAGGGCCGTCGTGTCGACGAAAACGAGCGGGGCCGCCGGGTCCAAGATTTCGGCCTCGGGCCCCGACAGTGCGTCCGTCGATACGCCGAGGCCGGCCAGCGTGTGGGTGCGCACGACGTCGGCGGCCCTCAGCCGACCGTCGTAGAAGCGGCGGCTGGAGAAGCCCATGATCGTCCCGTGCATGCGGTGCTGCGTGCGGAGCAGGCTCCGGATGGTGCCGGGCGCGTCGGGGGTGGTCTCGTGGTGCTTGGCCAGGCGCTCGAAGAGGGTGTAGCGCAGGCCCTTCCGGGCGGCCTCCTCGTTCTGAATCGTGGGCGGCAGTTGCTTGTGGTCCCCCACCAGAATCGCCCGCTCGGCGTGCGTCATCGGAATCCAGCAGGAGGGCGCGGTGGCCTGCGTGGCCTCGTCGATCACGAGCGTGTCGAACGTGCAGTCGCCCATCCGGTCGCTCCCGGCGGTCGAGTTGGTCGTACACACCACGTCGGCGGCCTCCAGCACCTCGTCTACGGCGTCCTGCTCCAGCCGCTCGGCCTCGTCGAAGAGCTCGTCGGCCTCTTCGCGGAGGCGCAGCCACTCGGCCATCTCCTCGACCTTTTCGGCGGGCACACCGCGCGAGCCGCGGCCCTCCTCGGCCAGCTCGCGGATCTTCTCGTCCGACATCCCCCGCCGCCAGCGGCCCGAGGGCACGGTGTAGTCGTCCTGCTCGTCGAGCACGTCGAACGCTTCCTCGCGCACCGCCTGCGAGCGCTGGTAGGTTTCGTTGTCTTCGATGCGCACGTCGAGCGTGTGGGCGTGCAAGGCCTCCGTCACGCGGGCGGGATGGCCCAGCCGGACGGCATCGACGCCCTGTCCCACCAGCATGCCGAGCATCGTGTCGACGGCGGTGTTCGAGGCGGCCGTGGCGAGCACCGACGCGCCCCGGTCCACGCACTGCTGGATCAGTTCGACGGCGGTGGTGGTCTTGCCGGTGCCGGGCGGGCCGTGAATGAGGTGCACATCCTCGGTACCCAGGGCGGCCCGCACGGCGTCTTTTTGCGAGGCGGTGAGGGCCGAATTGTGCCAGTCGTCCACCGTCACGTCGGCCCGCGCCGCCGGGTCGGCCGCCCCGGTGCACACGTCGCGGAGGTGGGCCAGCGCGCCGTCGGCCGTGGGCAACTGGCCCAGCGCGTCCTGCATGCGCTGATACGTAATGTCGTTCACGTAGAGGTCGAGCCGAAGCCCATCGCCCATCGCCCAGTCGTCGGGTGTGGGGTCGAAGGCGGCGGTGACGGAGTAGTTGGTGACCTGCGTGACGGTGCCGGTGGGGTTGTCGTCGCGGAGGGGATCGCGCTTGGACACCATCACGAGGTCGCCCACCCGGAGCTCGTGGTCGGGGAGGGGCGTGCCCTTATCCGATTTCATAAACTTGACGAGGTGGCCGCCCAGGCTCTCGCCCTCGTCGCGGGCCCGCAGGTCGAGCAGGGCGCGGCCTTTGGCCTCCCGCTCCCGCCCCGAGAGGCGCTGGATTTCCTGTTCGTGCCGGCGCATCTCTTCCTCCCGCTCCAATTCCACGAGCACCGACAGCCGGTCGGTGTACTGCCGGGCCGCGTCGGTCGCCTCATCCACCTTGGCGATCGACACCGTGGCCGCGCCGATGCGCCCGCCGTCGAGGGCCTGCACGATCCGGTCGGCCCCGTCGCCCCGCACCTCCACGGTGGCCGTGCCGCCGTCGACGTCGATCGCCCCGATCGCGTCCGGATCCACGTTCGCCTCGTTCGCCGCGGCGCCCACGATGTCGCCGGGCCCCTCGCCGTCGAGGCCCTGCACGAGCAGCGTCGTCGTATCACTCATGTCCTGCAGCCCATCCGTCCGACAGATCGCGTGGGGATATGTACGAACCGGGGAATTTGAGAGTTGCAGGAAGACCACGGACGATCCGCACATCCCAGCGGTTACGGGTGGTGCAGGTCGTCCAGCGCCATCGCGATCTGCTCTACACACCAGCGATAGTCGGCCAGGGAGCCGCCGTACGGGTCGGGGATCGCCCACACGACGAGGCGGGCCTCCGGCACATCGTGCTCGGACCGGAGGCGGCGGGCCACGGCGGGCGTGACGGCCACGATGCGGTCGAACGCTGACAGCCGCACATCGTCGACGGACTGCGGCGTGTGGTCGGAAAGACTCATTCCGCGAGCATCCCGCAGGGCCCGGATGGCATTTGGGGCGGCGCGGCGACCCGCGGGCGGATCGAGGCCCGCACTCTCGGCGTCGAGGCCCTGCGCCCGGGCGAGGGCCGCCGCCATGGGACTGCGGCACGTGTTGCCGCGGCACACGAAGAGGAGACGATCGGACATCGGCACAGCGCCGGTCGGCTACTCCGCGTCGGCGCGACGGGTCGTCCAGTCGAGCCAGCCGGAGAGGCCGAAGTAAAAGGCCGGGTAGATGAACGAGACCCACAGGACCCAGTCGCCCCCCCAGGCCGGCAGCTCGGGGAAGGTGGGCAGGAGCGCCAGCAGCACCCCCAGCCACGCGATGCCTCCCACGGTCACGATGGCGCGCCAGGGCGAGGGCACGTGGTTCGGGTACACGAACCGCACCGGCACGAGCGTCAGCACCGCCAGCAGCAGCACGGCGCCGAGCGACACGTACGCCCCCGCGTCGCCAAACTCCACGGCGAGCAGGCCCACGTAGTAGGCCACCACGTTCCAGTACGAGGGGAAGCCGAGAAAGAAGCCTTTCGCCGCTTGCTTGGCCGACGTGTTGGCAAAGCCAAAGAGGCTGGCCACCATCACCAGCGTCACCCAGAGGCCGTCCCAGCCGGGCAGCCAGTCCATCCGCCACACGAGCACCATCGGGATGAACGTGAACGTGAGGTAGTCGACAATCTGGTCGATCGTGCCGCCCCCAATGCGGGGGGCGTACAGCTTCACGTCCCACAGGCGCGCCAGGGGCCCATCCGCCGCGTCGATGGCCACCGCGAGCGTAAGCCAGGCAAACACCCAGCGGGGGTCGAGGTCGGCCTGCACCACCTCGGCCATGGCCAAAAACGCAAACGCCACCCCCGACGCCGTAAAGATGTGCACCAGGTACGCCCGCGCTTTGCGGCCCAGTCGCACCCGCTCGGACCGGTCGCTGAAGTCGATAGTGGGCATGAGGTCAGGCTACAGACGACAAACCGTAAACCCTCCAACGAGCCGGCTCGACGTTAGGTCCAGCCCCCGGAGCCTCGCGGATTCCACTCACCTCGGGCCTACTTTTCCTTGAACGCCAGCGTCAGCGGCACGCCTTCGAATCCGAACGCCTCGCGGAGCTTGCCCTCCAGGTAGCGTTTGTACGAGTCGCGCACGCCTTCCGGGTGGTTCGCAAAAAACACGAAGACCGGCGGCGCCTCACGCACCTGCGTGGCGTACTTGATCTTGACGAAGGCCCCGCTGCTCATGGTCGGCGGGTGTTTCTCGCGGATGGCCGCCTGTACCACGTCGTTCAGGTTGCTGGTGGAGATTCGCTTCTCCCGCTCCTCGGCGACCTCCAGCGCAGTGTCGAGCAGCTTGTACACCCGCTGTTTCGTCACCGCCGACACGTACACGATGGGGACGTGGTCGTGCTGCCCCAGGTACTGCTTCAGATACTTCGTGTACTGCGTCATCGTGTCGCCGTCCTTGGGCACCAGGTCCCACTTGTTGACGGCGATCACCATGCCCTTCTTGTGCTCGTGGGCGTGGGAGAGCACGTTCAGGTCCTGCTTGTGCAGCTCCTCCGTGGCGTCGAGCACCAGGATGCACACGTCGCCCGCCTTGATGGCCTGCTCGCTGCGCACCGCGGCGTAAAACTCGACTCCCTCCGTCTTCGACCGCTTGCGCATCCCGGCGGTGTCCACCAGCAACAGCTCGCGGTCCTCGTACCGCACCACCGACGAGACGGCGTCGCGGGTGGTGCCCGGCGTCTCCGTCACGATGGCCCGGTCGAACCCGAGCGTGGCGTTGACGAGGGACGACTTGCCCACGTTAGGCTTCCCCACCAGCGAAATGGTCGTGCGCTCGATGTCTTCCTCCTCCCCCTCGTCCGGCAGCACCTCTGTCAGCCCCGCCATCATCTCGTCGAAGCCGCGCTTGGTGGTGGCGCTCACCGGGTGCACGTCCCCCAGGCCCAGCTGGTAGAACTCACTCGCGGCCCAGTCGCGCTCCTCGTTGTCCGATTTGTTGGCGAGGACGAGCACGGGCGCGTCGGCCGTGCGGAGCACGTTCGCGATCTCCTGGTCGATGTCCGTGATGCCGGTCGTGACGTCCACCACGAACAGAATCACATCGGCGTCGCCGAGGGCAATCTCGGCCTGGTCGCGGATCGCCCGCTCGAAGGGATCGTCGGAGCGGGGCACGTACCCGCCCGTGTCGACCAGGGGAATCGTGCGCCCCTCCCACTCAGCCTCGCCGTACACCCGGTCGCGCGTCACACCGGGCTCGTCGTCGACGATGGCCTGGCGCGAACCGGTGAGGCGGTTGAAGAGGGTGGACTTGCCAACATTCGGACGTCCGACAATGGCAACTAGCACGGGGAGAAGATAGGAGGTAAGAGGGAAGGGGTGATGGGGATCGGCTTACGCCTGCAGGGAGCGCATCAGGGAAAGGAGCATTTTGCTTTCTACCGTTGTCCTGCGAAGCACGTCGTCCCGCGTGTCCTCTGTGATGTACGACCGTCGCTCCGCGATGATGATCTGCGTCTCCACCTCAAGCAGGGAGCTACGCGCCTGCTCCAGAAAGTACACGTACTGGTCCCGCGAACTGTATCCCCAGCCCTCGGCAATATTCGATGGAATTGCCACCGCGGCCCGCCGAAGCTGCGACGTCAACTCGTACTGCTCCCGATCCGGAAAATGATCGGCAACCGCATAGACCTGCTCCACGAGCATAATTCCCCGCTGCCACACTTCCAGATCACGATAACTCTCTACAGAGCCACGATCGGACATCGACAGCTTTTCGCAGTGAAACAGGCAGACCGTCCCCCTCTTCCCCCTTCCCACTCCCTCCTCCCCAAGCCGCTACCGTCGTTCCTTCCAGTCCAGGTACAGGGCGCGGAGGCACATGTAGGCTGCCTCGGCGGTCTGCGTGGTGAACCAGTAGTTGACGCCGGCCCCGATGGCCGCCCCCGCCAGCGGAAGGGTCTGCCCCACCTTGCGCTCCACGAGGGCTTTTGCGATCTCGCGGGGAAGGTGCCGGTTCTGGTCGCGGAAGGTGCCGCTCACGCGGCCCTTGTAGTCGAGATCATTCGCGAACGCCGCGGCGGCCACGCTCACCTCTCGGAGCGCCTCGTTGCGCGCCTCGCGCCCGCCGGACGCCGCCACGTTGAAGATGGAAAACACCAGCGGCCGAAACATCGGCCCGCGCAGCGGAAAGCCGTAGCTGGCCCCGATCTGCTGAATCAGGCGGAGGTTGATCGTAAAGAGCAGCGGGATGTCCGCCGCGATGAGGGCGGCGCCCCCGAGGCCGGTGCCGCCCCCTTCCAGCGCGGCCAAAATCGTGTTCTGCCGGAAGCGGCTGCGGGCAAGGGCGTCGAGCTCGTCGAGGGGCTGGCTGCGCAGCTCGCTCACCGTATCGGCCGGCAGGCCGCGCTCGTGGGCCGCGTCGAGGATGTCGTCGTCCTCGAACGTCCACTCCGACGCGTCGCTGAGGGTGGAGAGAACGTCGTGGATGCGCTCGGCGAGGCGGTCGACCGTGTCGGGCGAGACGGTCCGCTCGACCGCCCAGTCGACCGGCCGCATGGCCCAGTCCATTGCCTGCGACGCCATCGACGCGTCGGCGTGCTGCCACTCCTCAATTTCGCGTCGGACGGCCTTCTCGGTGTCAGTCAGTCGCATGGGATCGGGGGAGGCACGAGAGACGGGAGTTGGCATCGGTCTAACGCCGGGCACAACGGAAAGATGCAGGAGCGCACCGCCCGGCGCAGTGCGGAGGACGCAATCAGAAAATCGATTGTTACGGCTGCCCTGATTTCACTGCACTCTACTCGGACACCTCCTGTAAAACCTCCTGGATCTTTGGCTTTACCTCAGGAACGTCGTTGTGAACCGTTTCCCAGACAATCTCCAAATTGACCGCAAAATATGCGTGGACAAGCTTGTCCCGCATACCCGCGATCTCCCGCCACGGCACCCCTGAGTATCGCTCCCGAAGATCATCGTCGAGCTGCTTGGTTGCCTCCCCGATGATTTCAAAGGCTCGCTGAAGTGCAAACTGAGTTCGCTGATCTCCCTCCAACTCCTCGAACGTCATGCCCTCCACGAACGACTCGGTGGCCGCCATCGCATCCAAAATATCTTGGAGGTACTGCTGCTGACGTCGACTCATAGATACTCCACCTCCCGACGGATATTCTCCGCCGCTGGTCCTTCTTTCAATCCATCTGGTGTTCCCAGATCGACGGGCAGTCCCAGAGTGTCTTCCAGGTGATGCTCAAGTCCGACAAACTCGATAAGGCCGGGCGTCTCGGTGAAGGTCACAAGCAGATCAAGATCGCTGTCGTCCGTCTGCTCCCCCCGCACGTACGACCCGCAAATGCCGATGCGGTCCACATCGTAGCGCTCCCGGAGCGTAGGAAGCTCTGCCTGGAGCTGGGCCCGAATGTCCTCAAGCGTGCGCATCGCGTCTCTTTGGGGCAATCGAACAAACAGCCACATCCACTCGGGATAACTCAAACCGGCAACGTTAAGTTCGCCGTGCCTCCCTGTCCTGCACGAGCACGTCCGCGTCCCAGTCCGCCGCCCACGCCCACAGCGCCGCGGCCGCCAGGAGCAGCGGCACCGGCGTAAGAATCCATAGGATTGGCGCAAAGCCGCCCAGATGACTGGGCCCCAGCGCCAGCACAGCCGGCCCAATGGCCGTACCGCCAATGAACACCGTGTTCGCCAGGCCGCGGATGGTGCCGTGGTGCGCCCGCCCAAAGTAGTAGGCATACGCACTGCCAAGGAGCGCCCCCTGCATGCCCTGCGCCACACCAAAGACCCCGCCGTAGACCCAGACCTCGACGGCCGTGTCGACCGCCGGCAGCCCGCCCATCATGGCACCAAACAGCGTGAGTTGCCCGGCGAGGAGGAGACGGGGCGGATAGCGGTCCACGAGCCAGCCGGTGCCGACGTTGAACAGTCCCGTCACGATGCCGAGCGGGACGAAGAATTGGGCGGCCCACGTCCGCGCCACGCCCACCTCTTCCAGAATCGCGAAGTGGTGGAAGAGGAGCCCCGTCCCGAAGCCCGCCGTGCACACCCCCGCGATCGTAAAGAGCCAGAAGGTCCCCGTCCAGTACGCCGTCTCGGGCCGCACGCCCCGAATGGCCGCAGCATCTGCGGAGGCATCGGATGCAGTGGATACGTTCTCATCCTCGGCCGGCCCTTCGTCGAGAGAAAGGCCGTAGCGCTCCGGGGCGTCGCGGTACAGGAGGGCCCCGAGCGGCCACACCACGCCCGCCAGGAGGGCTCCCATGATCAGGTACGTCGCCTCCCATCCGTAGGCCTGCAGGCCCTGCTCGATGAGAGGCGGAAACAGCGCGGTCGCGCCCGCCATGCCGAGCCCCAGCACGCCGACCGCCAGCCCGCGCCGCCGCTCAAACCACAGGTTCACTGCGTGGTTGTTGACGAGGCCGAGCGCCCCCTGCCCAACGCCCCGCAAGCACAAAAAGCCCACAAACACGCCGATCCATCCGCGGACCCCGCTCATCCCGGCACAGCTCACCGCCAGCAGCCCAATCAGAACGACGGCCACCCGCCGCGGCCCGTACCGGTCGAGGAGCCGCCCCACCAGCGGAAGGCCGAGCGACCCCAAGACCGTCGCCACCGTGTAGAGCCAGGAGACCGCCGACCGGGACAACCCCAGGTCCTCAATAAACGCATCGATAAACAGCGAGATGCCCGCCGTTTGTCCCGGCAGGGTCGCCGCCATGCCGAGCGTCGAGATGCCCAGCACCACCCACCCGTAGTACACCGGGCTCCGCTCGACAAGCGTGGACGACGACTCCTTCAAAGCCTTGCCCTGTGATGAACACGTTCCGACTTCTCCTCCCTCGTCTCCCGTTCCCCCCGTGCTCTCCGTTCCCCTTCTCTACAGAAGCCACAGGCCCAGCCCGCCCACCGCAAAGCAGTAGTAGGCAAAATACTGCAGGTTGCCCCGGCGCACCACGTCGAGCACCAGGTAGATCGCCGCGATGCCCGACGCGTACGCCGCGACCGTTCCGATCGCGAGCGCGCCCCCTGCCGTTCCCATTCCGGTCTCCACAAGCTCAATCCCCTTCAGCACCGTGGCCCCCAGCACCACCGGCAGCAGCATGAGAAACGAAAAATGGGCGGCCTGCTCCGCCTCCACGTTCTGGTAGAGCGCGGTGCAAATTGTGGAGCCCGAGCGCGAGATGCCCGGAATCATGGCCGCCGACTGGGCCACGCCCACGATAATCGCCTTGACGGACGTCAGGCGCCCGCTAGGGTTTGGGCGCAGCAGTGTCAGGAGCAGCAGCACGCCCGTCACCAGCAACATGGCACACGTCAGGCGGGGATTCTCGAAGGCCCCTTCGATCTGCGCCTCAAACAGGACGTACACGATGCCTGTGGGGACGAGCGTAAGCACGATGTAGACGCCGAGACGAAACGTGTCATTCTCCCGAAACCGGGTTGGCACGGCCTCCGGGGCTCGCAGGCCCGCCCACGCTTCCGCGAGCAAGTCCGCCACTTCGTCCCAGTACACCGTGAGGATGCTGAGTACCGTCCCGAAGTGGACAAATACTTCGAAGGTCACGCCCGCCGCCTCAAGGTCCAGCAGGTACTGTCCCAGCACCAGGTGGCCGGAGGACGAGACGGGGATGAACTCGGTGAGCCCCTGAACGAGGCCCAGAAGGAGCGCTTCCCACCAGGTCATAGCACGGAAATGACGAGAGCAGACTGCGACGCTTCCAAACATAGGAACCGCCGACGGTAGGGATAAAGGAGGCTCGTTGAAGGTTGGGTGGTTTCAGGGCCTCCTTCCCTACGCTCCCCGGGCATCTATCCCCCACACCACCAGCCGGCCGCCGCCAGGGCCAGCCCCTTCGCCCCCTCGAGCAAACCGTACGCCACGTGCACGTAGTTCGGCCCTTCCACCGACCCGCCGTCGATAATGGTGGCGGCCTGTGCTTTGAGCGTCGGAAGCAGCCAAACGGTCTGCAGGAACAACACACCCCCCACGAGGGCAAGACAGCCCGTCCCCCACGATCCCGGCCGTCCCATCCACCAGCTTCCCACCACGAACACAGCCAGGACGAGCTCGGTCCGGTTCAGGGCCGTGAACACGTGCCGGCCCACATCGAGGCCCACGGGGCGGGTAAGCGAGGGCGCGGTAAACTTGACGGGCGCTTCCAAAAAGGAGATGCCGACCACCAACCCGAGCCATACGAAACAGAGCGCCTGGAGGAGGCGCCGCATCGTGTCGGGAGACGAGGCGCTGTCGAGAAGAGACATGGGGACGAAGCAACCGGCGAAACAGGACGCGATCCAGTTCCAAAGAACCCCTCCGGGGGCTTTTCCAACAATATATTTGGTGAATAACGTTTTTAGAGTCTCTAACAATACCAGCACTGTGGATCTGAAACACTCTTCCTTCGTCGCTCCAGACTTGATCTGGAGCCTATCCATTCGACGGGGAGGACCTCATCGAGTGGATGGATGGGCTCTGAATCAAGTTCAGAGCGACGCTCTGTCACGGTTTTGATAGAGGTTCTTAGTACGTCTTCCGGGCTCCTGTACAGTCCCCAATTCTCCTCGGCTGCCTTTTCTCGAAAGAGCGCCTCCTCCTTCGTACACGCGTCGCCTCGACCATTGGCTCGTCTGAAGGGATGGACGAGCCGTTCTTGTTCCCGAGCCTGGGCCCCACGGCGTTCGTGCTGAGCGTCCATACTGAGGAACGTTCCGGCACCACGTGGGCCGTGCTGGGCAGGCACTTCTGGGGCACGGCGGACTCATTCTCCTGGCCGTGACGCTGCTCTACGCCCTCTCCCGCACCCGCCCCTTCTCCTCTGACCTCTCTGCGGCGCCGACGAAGGATGTATAAATTAGTAAAATTTAGTTTTTATTTGGCTCGTCTGTTTGGTTTCTACTCCCTTGTGGGGACAGCTCCGAACGCTTCCCATCTTTTTCGACCGACGCCTTCGCTCTTTCCGACGCCCCATGCCCCGTCCCGCCCGCTGGTTGATCAAGACGGCCCTCGTGTGCCTGGCGACCGCCTTGGCACTCGGGGTGATCCGGGCCGGACAGGCGGGCGGACTGCTCCCGGGATCCGCCGCGGCCCTCTGGCTTCCACAGCTGCACCTACTCACCGTGGGCTGGCTCACCCAGCTCATCTTCGGCGTGGCATTCTGGCTCTTTCCCACCCGGACAGCCCGGGGCACAGCCTCCGCCCGCCTCGTGTGGATCGCCTACGGCGCCCTGAACACGGGGCTGCTCCTTCGACTGGCGTGTGAGCCGGCGGCGCTCTCGCCGGCCGTGCGCCGCTGGGGCCTCGGGGGATCAGCCCTCCTGCAGTGGACCGCCAGCCTGCTTCTTGTTGTTCACTTCTGGCCCCGTGTCCGCCCAAAATAACCCCCCTCGATGCCCGTCATCAGCGTCTGGTTCGTACGTGCCGCCCTCGTACACTTTGCCGTCGGGGCCACCGTCGGCGCCTGGCAACTGGCCGCCACGAGCGGCGCGCTGGACGTGTCCGCGCTGGCCCTCCGCCCGCTACACGTGGAGGGTCTGCTCGTCGGATGGCTCTGCCAGCTCGCCCTCGGCGTGGCGGTGTGGATCCTACCGTTCTCCGACCAGGTGTCTGCCGACCGGCGCCTGTGGGGCGCGTGGGTCGCCCTGAACGGCGGCCTCGCACTCAGCGTGCTCGCCCAGTGGCTCTCCGCCTCCCCCCTGCTGGTCGTAGGACGGAGCGCAGAAATCCTGGCGGGCGTGCTCGTCGCCTGGGTCCTGTGGCCCCGCGTCCGCGGTCTCCCAGTCCGCTCGTAACCGGTCCCCCCGCCTCTCCCCCTCCCGTAGGGGCCTACCTTGAATAACACGTTATTTGGCTACTTTAACTTTTATTTGGGCTCGGCATCTCGTACGCTTTTCTTCCGCCAGACTCACGGGAGTGCCCCGCCCATTTCGATGGTCCCTTCCTCAACGTTCCCCCCGTCCATGGAAACAACCGACGCCCCGACCCTCGACGTTCGCCCCATCCCGCCGAAGGACAAGCACCCGACCATCTTCGAGACCTTCGACGACCTGGCCCCGGGCGACCACTTCGTCCTCGTGAACGACCACGACCCAAATCCGCTCTACTACCAGTTTGAGGTCGAACGCCCCGGCGAGCTGGAGTGGGACTACCTGGAGGAGGGCCCGGAGGTCTGGCGCGTGAAGCTGACCAAGGCGGCCGACGCCGCGTAGGCCGACCCGGGCGGGCACGATTGCTCCGCGACAACGTAGTAGAGACGGACGTGCTTCGCTTCCTGCCCGACTGTTTCTTCCCTTCCGTTCTAGGCTCATGGCCGACGCCCTCGACCTCGTTTCGTCCGATACGCGGCGCGAATTGCTGCAGATCATCAAGCGACGCGGCAGCCTGTCCGTCGACCAGGCCATGGAGGCCCTCGACATGGCCCGCACGACGGTGCGCGAGCACCTCCTGCAGTTGAAGGAGAAGGGCCTCGTGGAGCAGTCCGCCGAGCGGGAGGGGCGCGGTCGGCCCCGCCACCGCTACGCCATGAGTCGGCGCGCCAAAGTGCTCTTCCCGTCGCGGGACGGCGAGCTCATGGGCGAGTTGATTCAGCACCTGCGGGCCGAGGGGGCCGAGGCCCTCATCGAGGACTTCTTCGAAACGTATTGGGACAGCCGCACGGCCGCCGTTAAAAGCAAACTCCAGGACGCCGACTCCCTCGACGACCAGCTGAGCGTCCTTCGAAATATCCTGGAGGCAGAGGGGTTTATGCCAAATGTGCACCGGGCAGAGGGACGGATCACCGTCCGCGAGTGCAACTGCCCGTTCCCTGAATCGGTGAAGCAAACCGACGCGCCGTGTCGGCTGGAGGAGAAGTTCTACGAAACCCTCTTCGAGGCCGCCCTTGAGCGCGTTTCGTACATCCCCGACGGAAGCGCCGCCTGCACGTACGAGATTGAGGTCGACTCCGAGTAGCCCTTCCCCTTCCTCCACCGCCGAGGGATTGGAAAATAAAACGGTACGTAGCCCATTGAACTCTGGAGCCCCCCGAGCGGTCCCGTTCCTCCCCGTTCTCGAACAGCCCCATGCCTCCGGTCCGCAAGCAAATTGCCGACATTCTCCGGCACGTCGACGACCCCGAGCTCGGAATCAACATTGTCGACCTGGGGCTCGTCTACGACCTCCGGTTCAAAGACGGCGACCTCACCATCAAGCTGACCATGACCACGCCCGCCTGTCCCCTCAGCGACTACATTAAGCAAAACATTCGGCGCGTGATCGATCAGGTTGCGCAAATCGACCGGGTGCACATCGACATCGTCTGGTCGCCGTCGTGGTCGCCCCAGATGATGGCCCCATCGGCCCGGCAGCGGTTTCGGCCGCCGCCGCAGTACGCGTGAGTCGATGTCTTCCGCATTTTGACCTCCGAATTTCCCACCCGCGATGCCGTACGTCGTCACCGAGCCCTGCATCAACTGCAAGTACACCGACTGCGTCGAGGTCTGCCCCGTCGACTGCTTCTACGAAGGGCCCAACTTCCTC
>NCRB01000041.1 GCA_002894665.1 Salinivenus iranica | reverse complement strand
GTCCCTGCCCCCACCCCCGCACTACGCCGAGCACACGTCGACAATTCTACAGGAACGGTTCGGCTACGCGACCGACCGAATTGAGGCACTTGCGAGCGAAGACGTGATCGTCCGGTGAGGTGTTGGGGACCCGTCCTCCCTTTGCGCTCTGCGATCTTCGACCCTCGATCCTCTACTTGTCAGCCTCCCAGTTCTTCGTCCGGTCGAAGATGTAAGTCGCGAGCTGGTCGATGGCCACGCGGTCCTGCTCCATCGTGTCGCGGTCGCGCACCGTCACCTGCTGGTCGTCGAGCGTATCGAAGTCGACGGTGATGCAGAAGGGCGTTCCCGCCTCGTCCTGGCGGCGGTACCGCTTGCCCATCGAGCCGCGCTCGTCGTAGAGGACATTGAAGTGCTGATTGAGGTCGTCCTCGATGTCTCGGGCAATGTCGGGGAGCCCCTCCTTGTCCATGAGCGGAAAGATGGCCGCCCGGACCGGCGCCACCTTCGGGTGAAACTGGAGGACCGAGCGCGTGTCGCCCTTCACCTCCTCCTCGTAGTACGCGTCGCAGAGGAGCATGAAGATCGTGCGGTCGAGGCCCACCGAGGTCTCCACCACGTACGGGGTGTAGCGCTCTTCCGCCCACGGGTCGTAGTACGACATCTTCTTGCCCGAGTACTCCTCGTGCCGCTTCAGGTCGTAGTCGGTGCGGGAGTGGATGCCCTCCACCTCCTTCCAGCCGATGGGAAAGTCGAATTGGATGTCGACCGCCGCGTTGGCGTAGTGGGAGAGCTGCTCGTGCTCGTGGAAGCGAAGGCTGGCGGGGTCGATGCCCAGGCTCTGGTGCCACTTCATCCGGCGCTCCTTCCACTGCTCGTACCAGTCGAGCTCCTCGCCCGGCTTCACGAAGTACTGCATCTCCATCTGCTCGAACTCCCGCATGCGGAAGACGAACTGCCGGGCCACGATTTCGTTACGGAATGCCTTGCCAATCTGGGCCACGCCAAACGGAATGTGCTGGCGCGCCGGCTCGCGGGCGTTGTGGAAGTTCACAAAGATGCCCTGCGCCGTTTCGGGCCGCAGGAAGACCTTCTGCCCGTCCACCGGCCCCATCTGCGTCTCAAACATTAGGTTGAACTGACGCACCTCCGTCCAGTCGAACGCGCCGGACTCGGGCGCCGGAATCTCCTCGTCCATGATGATCTGGTGGAGGGCGTCGTTCATCTCCTCGTCCGCGTTCAGGGCCTCCACCAGCCGCTCGTGCACCTCTGCGGCGCGCGCCTCCTGTCCGTCCTCCCGCAGGTCGCGGATGTAATCTTCGATGAGCGTGTCGGCACGGTAGCGGTTGCCCGACGCCTTGTCGTCGATCAGCGGGTCGTTGAACGCCTCCGTGTGGCCCGACGCGTCCCACGTCTTCGGGTGCATCATGATGGCGGCGTCCAGCCCCACGATGTCATCGTTCTGGTACACCATCGACTGCCACCACTCGTCCTTTACGTTCCGCTTGAGCTCCACCCCCAACGGGCCGTAGTCGTAGGTCGCGCTCAGGCCGCCGTAGATCTCCGACGACTGCACGATGAAGCCGCGCTGCTTGGAAAGGGAGACGATGGTGTCGAACAGATCGTCGCTCATGGGCGCTCGGGACACTGATGACGGAGAGGTCGCGTGGTCACGTTAAAGTCTATCAACCGCTTGTGCTGGATGCAACGGGAAGTGGGCATTGTTCACTGATCATTGGTGTGCTTTCTGATCTATCGGCCGCGCACCTTCTTCTTCGCCGTGTGCACGGACTTCGAAAGAATTGCACAGAGCTGATCGGCCTCGTCGGTAATGGCGTGAAGCCGTCGACTGGGCAGCAAGTCGGCCTTTCGGATAAGGCGGAGCCAGGTCTTGGTCTCTCGCATTTCTTTCAGACTACTGCTGAGCTTGTGGGCAAAATCGCGCCGGCTTTCCGCGGCACAGCCTTCCGAGTCGTTTGGTGCCGGTGAGGTCCCACTGCGCACAATCTGGCCCGCGATGTGCTACCCAAGTCGCGTGTCTGGCAATGCGTCCGCCACATTCCCAATCCGCACCGCAAAGTCGATGAGGCGATCTTCAAGCTCTTCAGGGGTGACGCTGCCATTTTTCATTTTACCATTTTCCATTGTCTCATTTTTTCCAATGATCAATGAGAGAAATGAACAAATGACCAATGAATCCTACCCAATAACGCCGCGCTCGGCCAGGGAGGTGTACTCGGTCCCGGCGATGATGAGGTGGTCGTGAACGGGAATGCCCATCGTGTTGCCCGCCTCCACCAGCTGGCGGGTGATGCGAATGTCCTCGCGGCTGGGCTCGGGGTTGCCGGAGGGGTGGTTGTGCAGACAGATGACGGCCGCCGCGTCGTCGAGGATGGCCTGTTCGAAGACGCCGCGCGGCTCGACGACGCTGGAGGAAAGGCCGCCCTCGCTCACAGTGTAGTCGCCCATGATCACGTTGGCCGTGTTGAGGTGGACGACCTTGAACACCTCTTTGTCTAGGTCGCGGAGGAGCGGGCCGTACACGTCGGCGACGTCACCAGGACAGGTGACCTGTACCCGTTCTTCTTCCGCCCGCTGCGATTCCACGCGTCGTCCGGCCTCGAAGGCAGCGGCGAGCTTGGTGGCTTTGGCCGGCCCTACACCGCGCGTCCGCGTCAGTTCTTTGGGCTTGCGCTGTGAGACGTCGTGCAGCGAGCCGTAGGTCCGGAGCAGCGACCGCCCCAACTCGACGGCTGAGACCGCGCCGTCGCTCGTTCGGGTGCCCGAACCGAGTAGGAGCGCCAGCACCTCGGCGTCGGAGAGAACGGTGGGCCCGTGCTTCAGCAGCTTCTCACGGGGCTGGTCCGATTCGTCCCACTCGTGGATGGGGACGTGGTACAGCAGGTCGGGCTCGTCGGCTTCCTCCGACCCGTCGTCGGGGCCGGACGCGTTGGGGGCGGGCGGCGGAGAAGACATAAGCGCGGGGGGTTCGGTCGGGACGGTGTGCCGTACAGACACGTGTCCCCCACTCGCCCTAACGCCGCGGGCGCGCCGGCTACTCAACCACCAGCTCATTGAGCAGGTGGGCGTTCGACGGGCTGTTCTTCATGTGCCGCAGCAGCGCCTGCATCGCCTCAATGGGCGAGCGCGAGTTGAGCGCCCGAAACAGCTGGTTGTGCTTCTTCCGGCGCACCTCGCCCAGCAGTCGCTCCTCGTTGCGCGTGCCGCTCTCCCGGAGGTTGACGGCCGGGAAAATGCGCTTGTCGGCCATCTCGCGGTCGAGCACGATTTCGGAGTTTCCGGTGCCCTTGAACTCCTCAAAGATTACCTCGTCCATCCGGCTGCCGGTGTCGACCAGCGCGGAAGCGATGATGGTCAGCGAACCGCCGCCCTCCACATTCCTGGCCGCGCCAAAGATCTGGCGGGGCACCTTCAGGGCCTCCGCGTCGAGGCCACCGGACAGGGTGCGTCCGCTGCCGTCCACCCACAGGTTGAACGTGCGGCCGAGACGGGTCAGCGAGTCGAGCAGGAGCACCACGACCTTCCCCATCTCAACCAGCCGCTTGGCGTGCTCCAGGGCCAGCGTCGAGACGCGCACGTGGTTGTCTTCGCCCCGATCGTTAGAGGACGCAAAGACGCGCGCCTCGGTGGTCCGGCGAAAGTCCGTCACCTCCTCCGGGCGCTCATCCACGAGCAGCGCCACGAGCTCCACCTCCGGGTGATTCTGCGTCACCCCGGCGGCGATGCCCTTCAGCATCACCGTCTTGCCGGCCCGGGGCGGCGACACGATGAGGGCCCGCTGTCCCTTCCCCAGCGGCGCCACCAGGTCCAGAACGCGCATCGACATGTCGTCCGGGCCCGTCACCAGGTTCAGCTTCTCCTCGGGATAAATGCTGGCCCCGTGGTCAAAGGTTTTGAGCTGCGCCCACTCGCCGGGCGGCAGACCCATCACGGAGTCGATCCAGCCGACCTGCATCCCTCCTTTTCGGCCGGGCTTCAGGTCCCCTTCCACGATGACGCCATCGCGGAGATTAAACTTTCGGATGAGCGGCGGGGGCATGAACGGGTCGTCGTCATCCTTCGGAAGCTCCGGCCGCAGCTCGCGCATAAAGCCGTACTTCTTATCCCCAATCAGCTCAAGGAGACGCTCAAACTTCTTCTGTTCGTTGTCGGACATAATCTGTTGTGCGGTGAGTAATGAAGCGGACCGGCCCCATCCCCGACAGGAGGGGCCGCCGGTACGCTACCGATTGAATACGCTCGTTTTGAATGCCTCGCCTTTGCCCTACGAGTCAGGGACCTTCCGACGTTATCCCGCCGCCGAATGACGCGGCACCGGAGAGCCCCTCGCCATCATGTACCCATCCGTACGGGGGGCGTGCAGAGAAACCGTTCCCACGACTGCAGCCACAGCGGTCTTCGACACAAACGAGCGGTGGGCAGGACAGCAAGCGAGAATGCTCTGCATAGGACCGGAGCAAATCCAGCTCCGTCGTTTCGGTACTCAATTCGACCGTTGGATCATCTCTTCTGTCGTCGACAGGCACACTCGATCTCCGTGCCATACATCCGTGAGACACCAGATGCAGACCGACGTCGGAGATCGACACGCCCTCACGTCGGGGAGAGACCATCCGGACAAGCTACAAGGCTCCACGCTAAGGTCGGAGACCGGGAGCCTCAAGACAAACGCTGTGATAGTCGCCTCTGGAACGCCGCCGTATAGAGATGGTTTCCGCGTTCCGGTTTGCTCCGCCCTCAGATCTGCCCCGCGTCGTGACCTCGCACGACCTTCACGTTGAGACCTACGGTCCGACCGACGCCCTCCCCCTCCTGTTTCTCCACGGTTGGGGCAGCAACGCAAGCAACATGCGCCCGCTGGCCCACGCCCTGTCCGACACCTACCGCACCAACGCGGTCGACCTGCCCGGGCACGGCGCCTCGCCGCCCCCGCCGTCTCCGTGGGGCGTGCCCGAGTACGCCCACCTGGTGCGGGACCTGATCCAGAACCGGATCGAGCGTCCCGCAACGGTGATTGGCCACTCCAACGGCGGGCGCATTGCCCTCCACATGGCCAGCACCCCCGACCTGGCCGAGTGGATTCAGCGGCTGGTGCTCATCAGTCCCTCCGGGATCTCCCCCGAGCGCTCCTGGGGACAGGTGCTTCGGTCCGGCCTGGCCACCACCCTCAAAACCCCCGTCCAGGCCCTTCCGTCCCCGCTCCGGGAACCGGCGGCGGACTGGCTCCGGCACACCCTTCTGTGGCGCTGGCTCGGCTCCGCCGACTACAACGCGGCGTCCGGCGTCATGCGTGAAACGTTCGTCAAAACGGTGAACTTCCACCTCGACGATGCGCTTGAGCGCATTCAGGTGCCGACGCTCCTGTTCTGGGGCACCGACGACCCGGCGGTCTCGCGACGGCAGGTGGAGATCCTAGAATCGAACATCGAAGACTGTGGGCTCGTGGAGCTGGAGGGCGCCGGGCATTACGGGCACCTCGACGACATTGACACCGTCCACTCCGGCATTCGATATTTCGTGGAGCATACGTAGGAGCTTTCTCTCTCGCTCCAACTTGAGCTTCCCCCCGCGCATGACTGTCACGCTCTCACTTCTCGCCGTCATCGCGACGCTCTTTGCCGGATGGCGGGCCATGCGACGGGTTCGGTTCTTCCTGCACATCTTTCAGCTGGAGACCTACAAGTTCGACCGCTACGGACGGTGGCTGGCCGACCACGTGCGGTCGACGGTCCTCCGTCCGTCGCACGCCGCCGGGGCCGCCATCCTGGGCCTTGCCGCGCTGGGCCTCCCCGCGGCCGATCCCTCGGCGATCGCTGCGGGGGCGCTCGTGCTGTGGACGCTCGCCTTCATCTCCTCGCGCCGCTACCGCAGCGACCAGGAGAAAAAACCGCTCGCGTTCACCGACCGCATGACCCGTCTGGCCGTCGCCACGGGCGTGGTGACCGCGCTTCCGGTGATTTTGGGCGGCCTCTACGGATGGAGCACAGGCCGACCGGTCGGGATTCTCTGGTACCTGCTCGGGTTCTGGTGTGCCGACCTCGGCGCGCCGCTCTGGACGGCCCTCGGCGCCGCCTTCATGCAACCGGTCGAGACCTATATCCAGGAGGGTTTTAAGCGCCAGGCCCGGCGGCGCCTGCGCGAGCGGCCCGACCTAACCGTGGTGGGCGTAACCGGGTCGTACGGCAAAACGAGCACCAAATTTATTCTCGCGGAGCTGCTCCGACAGAAGTATAACGTCTACGCCACACCCAGCTCCTACAACACCCCGATGGGCATGTGCCTGGCCATCAACGAGCACCTGAAGCCCGAGCATCAGGTGCTGGTGCTGGAGTACGGCATCCGGTATCCGGGCGACATGGACGAACTCTGCGACATTGCCGAGCCGGACGTGTCTGTCGTCACCACCATCGGCGTGGCCCACCTCGACACCATGGGCTCGCAGGACGCCATCACCGAGGAGAAGGGGCAGCTCGTGGAGCGCACCGCCGCCGACGGACCCACGGTCCTCAACGCCGACGACGACCGCGTGCGCAGCATGACCGACCGGGCGGACGGCACGGTGTGGACGGTGTCCATGGAGGGGCAATCAGACGCCCATTTGACGGCCCACGACGTGCAATACGATACGAGCGGCACCTCCTTCACGATCCGCGACGATACGGGAGCGGAGGCCTCCTTTCAGACCCGACTGCTGGGCGCCCACAACGTGCTCAACGTGCTCCTGGGCGTCGCCGTGGGGCGAAGCATGGGGCTCCGCCTCCGACAGATGGCCCACGCCGCCCGCCGGATTGACCCGATCGAGCACCGCCTGCAGCTCCGGCACGAGGGCGCCCTTACGGTGATCGACGACGCGTTTAACTCCAACCCGGTGGGCGCCCGCAACGCCGTCGAAATTCTCGGGGAGATGTCGGGCGGGCGCCGCGCCATCGTGACGCCCGGCATGGTGGAGATGGGGGAGCGGCAGTGGGAGGAAAACAAGACCCTGGGGACGCACATCGCCCGCCACGACATTGACTGGGCCGTGCTCGTCGGGGAGGAGCAGACCGCTGCGATCCGGGACGGGCTCGCCGAGGCGGGGTACCCGAGCGACCGGGTCGTCGTCGTATCGTCCCTCTTCGAGGCGCGGGAGTGGATTTCGTCCCATCTGCGGGCCGACGACGTCGTGCTCTACGAGAACGACCTGCCGGATCAGTACGAGGTGTAAGGGCGAACGGTGGATTTTGCCGTGGGGAATTCGGAGATTGGTCCACGGGCTGGCGTCGATTGCCTTTGTGCCTCCTACGTCCCTCGCCGCTTTTTCGCACGCTCCATTTCCCTACGCGCCTTCCATGCTGGACTACGAACGCCAACTCTGGAACGACGGATACGAGCGGGTGGCCGGGCTGGACGAGGCGGGGCGGGGCTGCCTGGCCGGGCCCGTCGTGGCCGCGGCCGTCATCCTGCCGCCCGGGGTGGAGATGCCGGCCGTGCAGGACAGCAAGGCGCTCTCGGAGCCAAAACGACGCTCCCTGCGGAAAGAAATCGAGGAGCGGGCCGTTGCCGCAGCCATTGCCGCGTCGTCTCCCGCGGAGATTGACGACCTCAACATCCTGCAGGCGGCCCTCCAGGCCATGCGCCGGGCCGCGGCCGACTGCGACCCGTTGCCCGACTTTCTGCTCATCGACGGCAACCAGTGGACGCGCGACCTCGTGGAGGCGCCCTGGCCGCACGAGACCGTCGTGCAGGGGGACGCGACGAGCCAGTCCATCGCCGCCGCCTCCATCCTCGCCAAGACGGAGCGCGACGCCCTCATGCGCGAGCTCCACGACGAGCACCCGGCGTACGGATGGGACTCGAACGTGGGGTACCCTACGCAGGCACACTACAACGCGCTCCAGGCCCACGGCGCCACGCGTCACCACCGCCGGTCGTTTACTCTCTTCCGCGACTGAGCGCCTACGCCCACCCGCGGGCCTCCACCACCTCGACCACCGCCTGCGTCACCTCCGGCACCGGGCCGGTCGCATCGACGGTCGCGTGAGCCGCTTCGTATCGCGATCGGCGGACCGACAGTAGCTCCTCGATTCGGCGCCGCATCCGATCGTCGGACAACGGCCGCCCCTCCTCGTCCTGCAGCAGCGGGCGGCGACCGGCCTCGTCCGCCACGCGCGATCGAATCGTCTCCGGATCGACCTCCAGGTACACGACGCGCCCGTGCTCTTGGGCCACCGCCCAGTTGTCGTCGTCGACCAGCGCCCCGCCGCCGAGCGCCACGACAAGGTCGTCCACCTCCGTCGTCCGGCGTAGAACGTGAGACTCTTTTGTACGGAAGGCCGCCTCGCCATCCTCTTCGAAGATTTCGGGGATCGAGCGGCCGTCGTGGGCGCGGATCAGCCGGTCAAGATCCCAGAAGACGGTGCCCAGGCGGGCCGCCAGCCGGGGCCCTACGCTCGACTTTCCGCTCGCCATGAAGCCGGTTAGGTAGATACGCATAGAGGAAGGAGGGCGAATGGGAGATCAGAATGTTGGATGCAGGAACCGACGGCCGGATCTTACGGTGAGGGACGAGCATGCCTGTCCCCCATGAGGGGCCTCCCTCGCTACACTGAATCGCTCGCGTCTGCGTCGCCCGACTCATGCCCCGCTACCGACTCCTCATCGAGTACGACGGAACTGACTTCCACGGGTGGCAGATCCAACCCGATGTGCCGACAGTGCAAGGGGCTCTGGAAGAGGCCGTAACAACCGTCGTGGGATCCCACTGCCGGATCACCGGCTCGGGGCGCACAGACGCCGGGGTCCATGCCCGTGCCCAGGTCGCCCACGTTGATCTTCCGACGGCCCGCGACCCGTTCCGACTACGAGGCTCACTGAACGGCCTTACGCCGAATGCGGTAGCGGTGCGAGGCGTGGAGCGGGCCCCGGACGATTTTCACGCCCGGTACGACGCCCGCCTCCGTCGCTACCACTATCGCGTACACACCCAGCCCTGCGCCCTGGAGCGCCACAGCCGCACGCTCCTGCGGCCCGTCCCCGACTTTGACCGCATGCGCGCCGCCGCGCCCGACCTCCTAGGGCAGCACAACTTCAGTTCGTTCTGCCTCACGCAGTCCGAGACGACCAATCGCGTCTGCACTCTCCGGCGCGCCCGCTGGATAGACGAGCCCCGGCGCGGCCACTGGCGGTTCGAGGTGAGCGGCACCCGCTTCCTGCACGGCATGGTGCGGGCCCTCGTCGGCACCCTCGTCGAGATCGGTCGCGGAAAGCGCCCGGCGGACGGGCTGCCATCTCTGATTGCGGCCGAGGACCGCCGGCGGGCCGGCCCGTCGATGCCGGCGGAGGGACTGATCCTCGAGTCCGTCCGATACGAAACCAACCTATTCGAACGCCGCGACGGGGCGCCGTCCGTACCTGCGGTGCCCCCCGCGCTTCGCTCGTAGCCGAGCCCCCTGTCGCCCTCGCCTAGTCGGCAGTGAAGGGGTGCGAACGAACCGGGGCTGCGCCCTCACCGGCGATCGCCCCATCGGGACGTAACACTGCCCGACGCCGCCCCGTCTACAACGCCCGCCTCCGTTTTCTCACACGAGCCGACCCCTCCCCATGGACCTCAACATCCGCACGCTGCTTCGGTGGCTCATCCTCGGCGTCCTCGTCTTCATCGGCCTCAGCCTGCTCGGCATCATGGTCGACGTGGCCGGGGCCCTGTTGTCGTTCGTCCTCGAGGTTGGGGTCGTGATTCTCGTGGTTCTGGTCGTCATCCGTGTGTTGGAACACCTCCGCAGCTAGCGGCGCAGAATCGAATCTGGTTTTTCCGCGGCGCAGTTGCGACCTTACAGGATCCCCAACGTCACTGTTTTTCGACCCATCCGTTTGTTCTCGTGGATACGCTGGACGCCCCCGCCCCGCCCTCGCTCGACGACTCCGCCGCCGTCTTTGGCGTGCCGGCCGAGGCTCACCTACTGAAGCAGGTGATCGTCCATACGCCGGGGCAGGAGATGGAACTGGTGGCGCCCGACAACCGCGCCGAACTGCTCTTTGACGACATCCTGTTCGTGGGAAACGCCCGGCAGGAGCACCTGCTCATGTGCTCGGTCTTCGAGAAGATTGTCGGGCGGCCGGACACCGTGCTGCAGGTGAGCGACCTCCTCCTGGAGGCCTTTGAGAAGGAAGAGGCCCGGTACGCGTTCGTGGAAAAGCTCTGCCGCAGCCTGCCGGAGCAGAACCTCGGGGCCGTAGAGGGAGAGTTGAAACAGTTTTCGCCGTCCGACCTGCAGCAGTTTGCCCTCACGGGAGAGTCGGACCTTCCCATCCGGGTACAGCCGGTGCCCAACCTCATGTTTACCCGCGACCTGGCGGCGGTCGTACACGACCACATCATTCTAAGCCACGCCGCCACGGCGGCCCGCACGCGCGAGAGCATCATCATCAGTGTCATCCTGAACTACCACCCGCGCTTCGCTCCGCACAGCGACAAGGTCATCGAGCTTCCCCCGGGCGTCACGTTCGAGGGCGGCGACTTGCTCGTGGCCAGTCCCGACACCGTGCTAATCGGGCACTCGGAGCGCACCTCGTACAGCGCCATCATGGCCATCGCGCACGAGCTGTTCGAGCGGACGCAGATCGAGCACGTCTTGGCGGTCGACCTGCCGAAGCGACGGGCGACCATGCACCTCGACACGGTGTTCACCTTTGCGTCGCCCACCGAGGCGATCGTCTTCCCCCCGCTCCTCGACACCCACGGCTTCGGCTACTCAGTGCATCTGACGGCCGGCGACACGCCGGGCCGCTTCGTGACAGACATGCGCATGAACCTGCGCGATGCGCTGAAGGACCTGCTGGAGCGGGACTTGACCTTCATTCCGTGCGGGGGGAGCGAGCGCCTGCACCAGGAGCGCGAGCAGTGGACCGACGGCGCAAACGTCTTTGCGGCCGCCCCGGGGGCCATTCTTGGCTACGAGCGGAACCGGCGGACCTTCGACCGGCTCCACGAGCACGGCTACCGTGTGGTGTCGGCCGAGAGCTTCCTCTCGTACTTCGATTCCGGCACCTTCGACCCCGGCGGAGAAAAGGTGGCCATTCAACTGGCGGGCACGGAGCTCTCGCGGGGCCGCGGCGGACCGCGGTGCATGACCCTGCCGGTCGCCCGCCACGCAACCCCGCACGGCTCGTAGGCCGGCGCGGGGCACCGGTTGAACGTGTAGACGGACGCGCGGCCCAGGCCGTCAGATGCGGCTGCCGTCAGATGCGGCTGTAGTACTGGTCGTCGTCCTCATCGTCGCTGTCGACCATGTAGTCGTCGGCCCCCACGTCGAGGTACGCCATGAGCCAGTCGAGGGCCCATACGTCCGTCTCCCCCCCGTCCCAGGCATACCCCTTCTGCGTGCGGTCGGCCACCTGCTCCCAGTCAACGGTCCAGTCCTCATAGACCGGGAAGGCAAACGGGTGGTCGTCCGTCTCGAAGTACAGGACGCCTTCCCCCGGATCGTACACAGTTTCTGCCTCTCCGTCCTCGCGGGCCAGCGAGGCGCCCAGCACAAGCAGGGGCACCTTAAACTGACGGTCCAGGTTGGGGACTTCCTCTTCCTGGCTCAGCAGAAAATTGGCGAGGGTTGCACATCCGTCACTCACTTCCAGGGCGGCCTCGGCCGCCTGGCGCGTCGTCGGGTCGGCGTCGATCGAGTCGAGCGCCTTGTCGACGAGCGGCCAGACCTTGAGAGGTTCCTCCCCCTTGGTCGTATTCTCTTTGCGCGGGATCGTGACGGTTTGGTTCTCGATGTCCACGGGTCTGTGTGTGTGATGGTGAAGCCGGACGGCACGGCCTTCTGGCGTGTACCTCCCTGCTTCGTTGATGGTGGTGTCGTTATGGACTTATACAACATGAGCGCGGGTGGGCGAACATGCAACCCGCAGGCTCGCTTCAGCGCCGCGTCCGGACATGGTCACACGGTCCTCACGATCTATCGTCCGGCACCTCCGCATCGAGGGCAAGCGCAGCCTCGACGAGGTCGTCCTCCATGCTGCTCAGGTCCTCGTGCTGGCCCACGTACTGCCGAATCGCGTCTTCGAGACTCGACTCTCGCGTCACGACGGTCCGGCGCTTCCGCTCCACCGGGTCGACGGTGCGCTCAATGGCCGCAATGGTGTGCGCCTCCGCCAGTGCGTCACGAATACGCGCCTGATCCACTGTGGCAAGCTGGGCTTCCTCGATCCGATACCGCACCCGCACGATGGCCTCGGCCACGTCCGCCCCCTCGACCACCTGAAGAATGTCCTCGGTGGGCGCCTCGGACTCGCGCACGTCGACCTGAAACGCCCGAAACGGGCGGGCCGGCGTCTCAACGAAGGTGGGTCGGGTGGTCGGAGTCCGTCCAGAGTCAATGTCGACGAGGTAGCACCCCTTCGACTCGTCGCGTTCCTTGAACGTAATCCGCTCGATGCTGCCGGCATAAGCCACCGGAGGGTGCCCGTCTGGATTCTGCACCTGTGCCCGATGGATGTGGCCGAGCCCAACGTAGTCGATGGGCCGCACCGACAGCTGCCCGACGGTGAACTTCGGTTCGGATGCGATGAGGGTGGTCCGCTCCGACCCCGCCATCTCGGCGCCCTGCACCGTGACGTGTCCCGCCAGTACGGTGGGCACGTCCGGCGAGAGGGCACGCGCCTCGCCCCCGGGCCCGACGCCCGTGCCCTTCTCTAGAATATCGTCGGCCCGGCGCTGGATGTAGGTCACGTACTTCTCCTCAATAAACGCCCGCAGCTCCTCCGGCTCCATCGAGCGGTACGCCTCCTTCGTCAGGATCTGACTGCGGATGGGCCAGGGGAGCGGAATGAGCTGGAGCGGCCCGCTCTTCGTCTCCACGACCTGCACGGCCTCCGTCGGCTTGCGGTAGCAGTAGATGTCGCCATCCAGGTACTCGAAAATGTCGAGGGAGGAGGCCCGGCCGTACGTGACTGGGTGATCGTGATTGCCGATGATGAGCACGATCGGCACGCCTGCATCGGCGAGGGGCTGCAGGCACTGGGCAAAGATCTTCTGCTGCGTGGGGGTGGGGTCGGCGGTGTGGTACGCATCGCCACAGAACAAAAACGCGTCGGCCTCCGCGTCGAGGGCACGCTCCACGACGGCATCGAGCGAGCGCTGCACGTCGAGCAGGCGCGTGTTGAGTCCCGTCTCCGGGTCGCGGCGCCCGTACGTCTTGGCGCCGAGGTGAATGTCGGCCGTGTGGAGTAGCTTCAATGTACCGCGTCGCGGCTTCGTGGTGCATGGAAGGGGCCGGGCGCTCGTCCTACCAGCCGACCCGCCCACCGTCCTGGGTGCCCGTGGTATCCTCGGGGGCTCCGTAGCTCTCCACCATTGGGAACGTGGCCTTCTCGGAGAGCGACAGGCTGTCGTTGTCGGCGACCCGGCGATAGTAGTCCCCCACGAGAAAGAGGGCGCTGTGGGCGCCCTGCCCCCACCAACTCGTCCGAAAGGTGAGCCGCTGATCGTCGAAGCCCACCCAGGCCCCGCTCACAAGTTGAGGATGCATGAGCATGAACCAGGTGTCGGCGGACCGCTCGGTCGTGCCCGTTTTTCCGGCGAGGTCGTAGTCGCCCAGCTCGTACTGCGTCCGGATGCGCTGCCCCGTGCCGTAGTCGATCACGCCCCGCATCATGTCGACCACCGTGTAGGCCGTACGGCGCGACAGCACCTCGCTGGGGGTCGGCGAGGCCTCCCAGAGCACATTGCCGTAGCGGTCCTCTACGCGTGTGATCACCACCGGGTCGTTGCGGATGCCGCCACTGGCGAGCGTCGTGTAGGCCGAGGCCATCTCCAGAAGCGTGACGTTGCTCGTCCCGAGCGCGATCGACGGCACCTCATCGAGCGGGCTTTGGACGCCCATCCGTCGCGCATACCGGGCGACCGTACTGGGATTGAGGTCGAGCGCGAGGCGGGCCGTGATGGTGTTTTTGGAGTTGGCCAGCCCCTGGCTCAGCGTGAGCATCTGCCCGCTGGACTCCTGGTTGTAGTTCTTCGGGCTCCAGGTCGTATCCGCTCCCGTGTCCTCCCACGTAAAGGTGCTGTCGAGCAACGTGTCGTAGGGGGACCAGCCGTTGTCGATGGCGGCGGTATAGGTGAACGGTTTAAAGGTGGACCCGGGCTGTCGACGAGCGATGCTGACCTTATCGTATTTATCGGAGCGAAAGTCTCGCCCCCCGACCCACGCCTTCACGTGCCCGTTCCGTGGATCGATCGATACCATTCCCGCTCCGAGCTGGCTTCGGCGCGTCTTCAGGGAGTCGAGGTACTCCTCGTTGTCGCGAAGCTGCGTGAGGGCCTCCTGCTCACCGCGCCCGCGGGCGCGAAGGGTGTCGTAGCGGGCCGTTCGGCGGATGGCATCGTTCAGCACCGCGGGGTGCGTCTTCCAGAAGTGGTCGAAGGGGTCGTAGTCCTCACCGGAAGTGAGGTCCCGATACTCATCGAGCGATTGGCTGTAGAGCGCCCGGTCCGCCGCGCTCCACTGGTAGCCGACGACCTTTTGGAGGGCCGACATGTTGTGCTCGACCGACTGGTGGGCCTGCTCCTGCAGCTCCGAGTCGAGGGTCGTGTACACCCGCAGGCCGTCGCCGTAGATGTCGTGCCCGTTGAGCGGATGGTTCGGGTTGCGGGTCCACCGGGCCAGGGTGGTGCGCACGTGTTCGGCAAAGTACGGGGCCAGGCTGTTGTACAGCTCCGCTGAATGGTATTCGGCTTTGACCGGGCGCCCCTTGTGGGTCTCGTAGAACGACGACGAGAGGTATCCCTGATCCACCATCAGGCGCAGGACGACGTTGCGGCGCTGGCGGGCGTTGTTGGGGTTGCGAATCGGGTTGTAGTACGAGGTCGCCTGGAGCATGCCCACGAGGGTCGCCGCCTGCAGCTCATTGAGGTCCTGGGCCGGCTCGCCGAAATACGTCTGCGCCGCGGCTTCGATGCCGAACGCATTGTTTCCGAAGCTTACGGTGTTGAGGTACATCTCAATGATCTCCTGCTTCGTGTACCGGCGCTCCAGCTCCACGGCCGTCACCATCTCCTTGAGCTTGCGCTCGATGGTGACCGCGCGACCCACCTCTTCGTTGTACAGGTTGCGCGCCAGCTGCTGGGTAATGGTGGAGGCCCCTCGGAAGTCGCGGAAGGTGACGATGTCGACCACGGCGGCCATGATGCCCACGGGGTCGACCCCCCAGTGCTGGTAAAAGCGCTGGTCCTCGGTGGCGGTGAGGGCGTTGATAGCGTGCGACGAGATGCTGTCGTACGGCGCCCAGGACCGATTCTGGGAGGCAAAGCGCGCCAGCTCCTCCCCGTCGGCCGTGTAGGCGACGGTGGCGAGTTGCATGGAGGGGTTCTCCAGGCGCTCGGTGGAAGGAATCTCGTCGGTCAGGGTCCACACGTAGCCGCCGCCCCCAAGGAGGCCGAGAAGCAGGAGGGCGACGATCGTGGAGAGGGCAAGGGCGGCCTGCGCCTTCTGCGGGTCGGCAAACCGGCGGTGGAAGACCCCGCGGATCCCGCTGGTGGGGCGGCGGTCCGCGTCGGACGAGGAGTCGGCGGGCTCGGTCCGAGCCGACGGGTCGTCGAAGTACTCGTCGAGCTCCTCTTCAGAATATGACCAGTCAGACATGGAGGAAAGATCCAGGTTGAGGCCGAGAGCACGCATCGCAGCCCGTGTCCCTCGCGGGGCCCGGACGGGGCGGGGCGGCCCTATGGTGCATCGGCGGATTCAATGTCGACGGCGCGCGTCCCGTTCCAGCGCTGCAGGCGAAGGGTGCCGGGGTCTAAACGGCCGAAGGTGCGCCGTTCGTACCAGTTTCCGGTATTTAGGTAGAGGCCCTCGGCCCACGCGTGGAGGGCCGGCACGTGGCTGTGGCCCATCACGACGGCGTCGGTTCCGTTGCGCCGCAGGTGCGTGTGGGCGTACGTCCGGAGCGCCGTAATGACCTCGGGGTCGGGCGCCTCGTCGTGCAGCTGGCGGCTCACCCAGCGGGCCAGGGCCAGGCCCAGGTCCGCCGGCAGGAGCGAGCGGTAGAGCCGCACGGCCCACGGATGGCGGAGGAGCGGGCGCAGCCAGGGATACAGTGTGTGCGTGGATCCGTGGGCGTCCCCGTGGGCGAGGTGCAACCGGACCCCCTCGTGCTCCACCTCCAGCGCGTCGGCGACGACCCGCACGCCCAGCTCCTCCGAAAAGTAGCTTTCGTGCCAGAGGTCGTGATTGCCGACAAGGTACGTAACCGGCACGCCCCGATCCGTCCACCGCGCCAGGAGCCCCTGGAAGCGCGTCGTGCCCTTCGGCACCAGGTGGCGGTACTCAATGTATCCGTCGAACACATCGCCGACCAGGTACAGATGCTCGACCTGATCGGCGTGCGCATCCAGACAGTCGATGAGCGCCGCCTCCTTCGCTCGTTCGTGGGCGGGCGCCCCTCGCCCAAAATGCATGTCCGAGAGAAAGAGAATCACGATGGGAAGTCTCCTGCAGGAGAACCGACAGGCGGCCCCTCCCGGGAGAACATCATAACCTATCCAAAATCACACAAAATGGGACGGGGCCGTCCCGAACGGTTCGCCGGGCCAGCACGTACAATCGGGTCGTATTGCTCGTTGCGCCATTCACCTGCGCGCCCTTCCCCACCCCCCATGCCCCGACAACGTACCTCCTACCGGCCGCCGACGCAATTTTCGGTTATGCCGCCGGTCATCAAGAACCTTCTCATTCTCAACGGGCTGTTTTTTCTCGCGCAGTTCGTTGCCGGACAGACCCTCGGCTCGTCGTCGGCCCTGGGCAGTGTGCTGAACTACCTCGCGCTCTATCCGGTGGGGGGACCCGAGCAGGGATTTGCCATCACCGGGGGGCGATCGCTCGCCGAGGTCCCGGGCTTCTATCCGTGGCAGATGATCTCCTACGGCTTCCTGCACGGGAGCTTTGGCCACTTGTTTTTCAATATGTTTGCCCTCTGGATGTTTGGCGTGCAGGTGGAGAACCGATGGGGATCGCAGCGTTTTGGGGTCTTCTACTTCGCCTGCGTCATCGGCGCGGCGCTGACGCATCTGGTGTTTGCTCCCCTGCTGATGCCCGGGGGATTGGAGGTCGCCGTCCCCACAGTCGGCGCCTCGGGCGGGGTGTACGGCATCCTGCTGGCCTTCGGCATGATGTTTCCGAATCAGCCCATCTACCTCTGGTTCATGGTTCCCATCAAGGCAAAGTGGCTCGTGATCGGGTTTGGGGCCCTGGAGCTGTACTCCGCCGTCACGGGAACGTCGGCCGGCATTGCCAACTTTGCCCACCTCGGCGGCATGGTGTTCGGGTTTTTGCTCATTCAATACTGGCGCGGCAAGCTGCCGCTGCAGCCGAGGCGACTCATGCGCTGGTAGCGGGGGCGCCACGCCCTCAGCGCGCAACCCATCCGGGGGGTGCACGGTATACGCACCGTGCTGAATCGCCGACCCCGTCTCTGCAATCAAAAGCAGAGTCGGGCCCGGTTCTGTTTTAGACACAACGGGGCTAACAGCCGCACGAACGGTCGTGAATCAGTTTCAATCCTGGTACTACCGACAGCCCGTGGCGCTGCGCACCATCGTCGCGATCAACGTGGCGGTGTACGTCCTTGCGCAGTTCCTGCACCTGTGGCCCGGGGGGCTCCAGTTCATTATGGAGCACTTTGCCCTCCACCCGGTCTTCCCGGACGTGCTCCTGGAGCCCTGGCAGCTCGTCACCTATAACTTCATGCACACGAGCGGGGGCCTCGGGGGACTGCTGCACGTGGGGTTCAACATGCTATGGCTGTTCTGGATTGGGCGGGAGTTTGAGCAGATGCATGGCTCCCAGCAGATGTGGACCGTCTATCTGGTGGCGGGCGTGGGCGGCGGGCTCATGTGCCTGCTGCTCCAGCCCCTCTTCCCCACCATCTCGGGCACGGGCGTCATGCCGGTCGTCGGCGCCTCGGCCTCGGTGCTGGGCGTCATCATGACGGTCGCCATCATGTACCCGCACAAGCAGATCGCCCTGCTCTTCTTCGGGGTGGTGCGGCTCCTGTACCTCGTGATCGGCTTCCTCGTCATCGACGCGCTCCTCATGCTCTCGACCAGCGGCACGGCCGTGGCGGCGCACTGGGGCGGTGCCCTCACAGGCTTCCTGTACGCAAAGAACGTGCGGGGCGAGCTCGGGCTGCCCGCGTGGCTCGGCGGGCCCGGATCGTCGCGGAGGCGGCGCTCGTCGGATGGGGTGTGGACGCGGGTGAAGGGTTGGTTTGGGATCGAACCCAACGGCTCCACGTCCTCGTCATCCCCCTCCCGCCCCTCGCCCAGTGCCGCGGACGACGCGAAGCAACGCGTCAAAGACCGGTCGAAGGAAGTTGACCGCATCCTCGACAAAATCAGCGAACAGGGATACGACGCCCTCAGCGACGACGAGAAGAAAACGCTCTACGAGGCCAGTGAGTCCTGATTGCCAACGGGCATGGGCCTCGGGCCCCCATCCGTCCGGGCAAATGGTCCTGGCCAGGGCCTCAGGGTTCCCGCCCAGGTGCCGAGGCCGCCTCTCGCTCGGTATGGGACGACGTGAACACAACGTTGCACCGGGAGACGGGCCCCGATGGAGCCCGTGCCGGCGATCCCCGTAATGATTGTGCAATCCTGACCTCTCACGAATCCCCTTCCCCCTCATGGAACGACCCCGCCGCGAAACCCGCCCCGTGCAGGTGGGCGACGTACAGATCGGGGGCGATGCCCCGGTGTCCGTTCAGTCGATGACCACGACCAAAACCCACGAGGTGGAGACGACCCTCGACGAGATTGAGCGCCTGGCCGAGGCCGGCGCCGACATCGTGCGGGTGGCGGTGCCGCGCCCCGAGGACGCCGACGCACTGGCCGACATCGTGCAGGGGGCGTCCGTGCCCATCGTGGCCGACATTCACTTCAACTACCAGTACGCCCTCAAGGCCATCGAGGCGGGCATCCACAAGGTCCGCATCAACCCCGGCAACATTGGCAAGCCGGAATGGGAACGGGAGGTGTTGCAGGCGGCCCAGGACGCCGGCATCCCCATCCGCATTGGCGTAAACTCCGGCTCGCTGGAGGAGGACATCCTCGAAAAGCACGGCTACCCCAAGCCGCAGGCCCTTTTCGAGAGCGCCATGCGTCACGTGGAGGTGTGCCACAAAAACGACTTCGAGGACATCGTCATCTCGGTGAAGCACTCCGACCCATACATGATGATTCAGGCCTACCGCAAGGTGGCCGAGGAGACAAACTACCCGCTCCACCTGGGCGTCACCGAGAGCGGCACGCTCGACACGGGGACGGTCAAGAGCTCGATCGGAATCGGGTCGCTCCTGGCCGACGGCATCGGCGACACGATTCGGGTCTCCCTGGCTGCCGACCCGGTGGAGGAAGTGAAGGTCGGCCACCGCATCCTCAAGTCGCTCGGCATTGGGCGGCCCGGCGTCAACATCATCGCGTGCCCCACCTGCGGCCGCCTCGTGGGCGACCTCTTCTCAATCGTCGAGGAGGTGGAGGAGGCCGTTGCGGGGCGCAGCTTCGACAAGGACTTGAACGTGGCCCTCATGGGCTGCGCCGTGAACGGGCCCGGGGAGGCCGCGGGCGCCGACCTTGGCATTTCGCTGGGGCGGGGCCGCGCCCACTTCTTCAAGCACGGCGAGGTGATCGACACCATCCCCGAGGACCAGATCGTGGACCGCGTCCTGGAAGCCATCGAAAACTGGGACGAGGAGGACGAGGCCGCGGACGCCCCCACCGGCGGAGACGGCGCCCCGTCCGACGGCACGGCCGACGACGAAGAGACGGACGGCGTGAGCGTAACGAAGCCGGACCTCCCGACGTCGTAGCCCCCGACCTATTCGACGGAGAGCCCGGAGAGGCTGTCCTTGAGGGCCTGGGCCGACCCCTGAAGGGCCGTGCGCTCATCGTCGGAGAGCGTCGGATTCACGTGGGCCTCCACGCCCTCCAGCCCCAGCACGCAGGGCGTACTCAGGCACACGTCGTCAATATTGTAGGCGCCCCGGGGCCGCACGCTCACCGGCAGCACGTTCTGCTGATCCTCCACGATGGCCCGCACAATCCGGGCAATCACGACGCCGATGGCCGCATCGGTGTAGCCCTTTCGGTCGATGATCTCGTAGGCGGCGTTGCGGGCCTGCTCAAAGAGGGCGTCCATCGTCTCGTCCTTCCACTCGCGGCCCAGCACCGTCTCCTCGTAGATGCCCTGCCCCCCAATCGTGGCGTTGCTCCAGATGGGCACCTCCGAGTCGCCGTGCTCGCCCAGGATGTACGCGTGCACCGACCGAGGGTCTACGCCGTAGTGGCGCCCAAGGAGGGCGCGGAAGCGTGCCGTGTCGAGCAGCGTGCCGGTGCCAATGATGCGACGGGCGGGCCGCCGGCTCATCTCCTGTGACAGGTAGGTGAGCACGTCGACGGGGTTTGTAGCCACCACCAGAATGGCCTCCGGGGCGTGCTTGTCGAGCTGCGTGATGACCTCTCGGAAGATGCGGGCATTGCGCTCCAAGAGCTCCAGGCGCGACTCGTCGGGCGACTTCTGGCTCGATCCGGCCGCGAGCACAATCACCTGGGCATCGCCCATCTCCGGGTACTCTACGGCCCGGCACGAGACGCGCCCCACCAGGAGTTGCCCGTGCATCAGGTCCATCGCCTCCCCTTCGGCGCGGCGGCTGTCTTTGTCTAGAAGGAGGATTTCACTGGCGAGGCTCTGATTGAACAGGGCGTAAGCCGCGGCACTGCCCACGTTTCCGGTTCCGACAATGCCGACGGTGCGTCGTTGAATCATAGAAGAGAAAAGACTTAGCAGAAGAAAAGAAAGAGAGCATGCGGCGCTATCCGAGCCACGCCACGATGCCAATCGTCACGAGAAAGCTGACGACGACGATCAGGATGTACAGGATGGAGGCCAAACGTCCGGTGCGGGCGTGGCGGGCCGGCCCGGCCGCGGCCGCCTGATCCTGCGACGGGTCCCGGGCCTCGTCCGACCCCGAAGCCGTGTCCTCCTCCGCCCCCACGGTCGAGAAAGACACGAGATTGCTCCACGGCCCCGCCGGCCCCTCTGGAAAGAGCGTCCGCACCCGCCAATGCAACGCCTCCGCCTCCGGAAGCGGGTCGTAAAGCACGAGCGCGGCCGTCTGGTCGACCGTCAGGTCCACAATTGGCGCCTCCATCTCCGGGGTCGCCCCCACCTGCACCTGGTATCCACTCGCCTCCGGCACGCCCTCCCAGGTAAACGTCGCGGGGCTGGGGTCGATGACGGCGTTGCGGGCGGGGGTGACGGGCACCGGCTCCGCCTGCACCACGACCGACTTGTCGTCCAGGTCCGTTGCCCCGGGCGTCGCAAAGTGGGCCGTGTTGCTCCATCGGTCTCCCTCCACGGCCCGCACCCGCCAGTAGACCGTGCCCGCGTCGTCCGGAAGCGCCTCGTGCAGGTCGAGCGTGGCCGGCCGCTCCACCGTCTCGTCGTACGCGAGGGGGTCGAACGTGTCCGTCGTCGCCACCTGCAGGCGATAGCGCATCGTGTTGGGCAGCGGCGTCCAGTCGAACGTCAGGGACAGATCGTCAACCGGACGCCCCGCCACCGGTTGCGTCGGGTAGGGCGTAGGCGTCGTGGCGGTGGGGTCCTGGTGCGGTGTAAGCGTAGGCATAGACAGACACAGATCCGGAGAACAGTGTCGAGCGGGATGGCCAATGTAAGAAAACAAATGGATCTCGTCCATTCTGCCGTCCGGGCGGGCCTCCGTGTTGTCTTGTTGCCCCACCCTCCCTATCATGGAACTCCCACATCCGAACCGGCCCACGGATGCCGCGCGTCCGTATGCCGTCTTCCCTCGTTTCGTCGAATCGCCCCGTTCCCACCATGCTAAACATTGACACCATCCTCTTTCCCACCGACTTTTCGTCCGTGGCCGAGGGCGCCTTTGCCCACGCCGCCCACCTCGCCCTGCGCACCGGGGCCACCATTCACGTCTTCAATGTCCTCTCTCCCGACGAGGGCGACGCAGAAAACCCGATGGAGTTTTTGCCGGTGGAGCCGGTGGAGGGAACCCAAGTTGCCGACGCCTCCCCCCAACGCGTGGAGGTCAAAACCGCCACCCAGGAGCGCGGGACGGTCTCGGTGGTGTACATCCAGACTGACAGTTCCTCCCCAACGGAAGCGATCAACGAGCATGCCCGCACGCACGACATTGACCTCGTGGTGATGGGCACCCACGGCCGCGAGGGCGTGAATCGACTGCTGAGCGGGAGCGTGGCGGAGGAGGTCGTCCGACAAGCCCCCTGCCCCGTCTTCACCGTGCTGGCCGGCGAGGACGAGCGCACGCCCCCCACCATCGACCGGGTCCTGGCCCCGGTCGACCTGTCCGAACAGTCCCCGTCGGTGGTCGACCACGCCGCCGGGCTCTCCGAGGCATACGCCGCCCCACTCGACCTGCTGCACGTGGTCGAGGAGGCCGCCTACCCGACCGTCTACGGCATCGATCCGCTGACTCCCTCCCTGCCCGACGTGCAGGACCGGGCCCGCGAGGCCCTCGAAACGCTCGCCGCCCGGGTCGACGCCGGCCCCGACATGGTGCACGCCCACGTCCTCTCCGGCTACGCCGCGCGCGACATCGTCGAGTTCGCCGAAGAGAATGCCTCGGACCTCATTGTGATGGCCACCCACGGGCGCACCGGGCTGGAACGCTTCCTGATCGGGAGCGTGGCCGAAAAGGTGGTTCGGCGCGCCCCCTGCCCCGTCTTCACCATCAAGAGCTTCGGAAAGTCCCTGGTGCCCGCCCCCGAAGATGCGTAGCCGCCTCCCTTCTCACCGCCTTCGGCCTGTTCACCCCTCTCTTGTATGACGCGTCGCCTGCTCCTCGGACTTGCCATGGCGAGTGTCCTCGTGCTGCTCGCGGCCTGCCAGTCCGCCGAGCCGCCCCCCGCGCCCGCCGATCGGGTGCCGGGCTGGGCCCAAGACGCGGTCGTCTACCAGATCTTTCCGGAGCGCTTCGCCAACGGGGACCCGACCAACGATCCGACCCGCGCCAGCCTCACAGAGCCGTCGGCCGTGCCCCCTTCCTGGGCCCCGAGCGACTGGACCGGGGACTGGTACGCCCAGGCCGGCTGGGAGCGTGAGATGGGCGGCTTCTACGAGAGTGTCTACGACCGCCGCTACGGCGGCGACCTGCAGGGCGTCATCGACCGCCTTCCCTACCTCGACTCCCTCGGCGTCAACGCGCTGTACCTCAACCCCATCTTCTGGTCTCCCTCCCTCCACAAGTACGACGGCCGCAGCTTCCACCACATCGACCCACACTTCGGCCCGGACCCCGAAGGCGACAAGGCCCTAATCGCCGAGGAAGACCCCACCGATCCGTCGACCTGGCACGTGACGGCCGCCGACTCGCTGTTCTTCACGCTCCTGGAAAAGGCCCACGCCCGCGACCTCCGCGTCATCATCGACGGCGTCTTTAACCACACCGGGCGCCAGTTCTTTGCCTTCCGCGACCTGGCGGAGCGACAGCAGGATTCCCGATACGCCGACTGGTACGAGGTCCGCTCGTTCGACGACCCGGAGACCCCCGACACCAGCGAGTTCGACTACGCCGGCTGGTGGGGCCTCGACTCGATGCCCGAGTTCGCCGTCAGCGACGACAGCACCACCCTTGCCGAGGGCCCCCGGCAGTACATCTTCGACGCGACGGCCCGATGGATGGACCCAAACGGCGACGGCGATCCCCGAGACGGGATCGACGGCTGGCGACTCGACGTGGCTGAGGAGGTCCCGACCGGCTTCTGGGCCGACTGGCACGCCCACGTCCGCTCCCTCAACCCGACGGCCTACACCGTCGCGGAGGTGTGGGAGGACGCCTCCGAATTCCTGCGTGAAGGCGGCTTCTCGGCCACCATGAACTACCACGGCTTCGCCTACCCCGTCAAGGGCTTCCTGATCGACAACACCATCGGGCCCTCGGCCTTCGCGGAAATGGTGCGCACCCGTCGGCAGAACTACGCCCCGGCGGTGCGACCGGCCCTCCTGAACCTCATTGACTCCCACGACACGCCGCGGCTGGCCACCATGCTCGTAAACCGAGCCGACACTGGCTACGCTCAGCCCGACCGGTTCGACTACGACTGGGGCGGGGTGGTCGACCTCCGCCAGAACCCCGACTACAAGGTGCGCGCCCCAACCGACGTGGAACGTCGCCTCCAGCGCCTCGTCGCCCTCACCCAGATGACCCTCTCGGGCATGCCCATGATCTACTACGGAACCGCGGCCGGCATGTGGGGCGCCGACGACCCGGACGACCGCAAGCCGATGGTGTGGCCCGATCGCTCCTACGCAGTTGAGGACCGTCATCCCTACGGCCACGACCGGCCGGCCGACGCTGTCCAGTTCCGGCGCCCGCTCTTCAACACGTACCAGTCCCTCGTCTCCCTCCGCACCGAGCACGACGCCCTGCGGCGCGGCACCACCACGGTGCTCGCAGCTGACGACGAGCGGGACCTGCTCTCGTATGCCCGCTCGCACGACGACGCCCCCGCGCTCATTACCATACTCAACCGAAGCGACGAGGCGCACTCCGCGCGCATCCCTCTGCCCGACTCCCTGGAGGCCGCTTACGAACCGGTCTTTGAAACACCGAGCGGCGGCGCCTTCCGCGTACAACAGGACGGCACGGCCCTGCTCCTGGAACTGCCCCCGCACGCCGGCCTCCTCCTCCGCGAGACCGCCCCGTAGCCCCAATTCTCGGAGGACCGGGACATCGGACCTGCCGACGGGCCGCCCAATCCGGGGTTATCGGTCGTCCCGCCCCCCCATGTC
>NCRB01000005.1 GCA_002894665.1 Salinivenus iranica | reverse complement strand
GGCGAGGGGAGAGCGCGAGGAGGGAGAAGAAAGAGGGGGCGATTCTCGTCGAGGAACGCTTTGCACTTCAGTTGAAAATAGGCACGGATCGTTTTCAGTTGCGGTCGGAACGGAGCACGCCGATAAATGGAAACTTCATCTGACTATTCGCTTTTTCTTATCAATTCCTGTTGGGTCATTCATCTCCATTTCGGGTGAGGAGACCCGGCGTTGGGGGGATCGACCGCGTCAGTTTGTGGAGGGCCGTCGGTACTTGATGTCTCTGGAGATTCGGGACCCGGAAGGCCGAAACCTCGACGAGAACCTGCTTGAAATCATTGGCTACAGTGACAGGACGTGACCTGTAAGCAGAGCACGTCATTGTATCCGACGGCGGGTTCATAGTGCTCACGAATGTTGAGAGTTCTCGCGGTCACTTTATGCGTTTTAAAATCCGTTCCGGCTGAATTCTTCACTTCGGCGACTCTCTGATGTGATGTTCATTCTTCCTTTTCGACGACTCTCGGCTTGTGTTGCCGCGTGCGTGTTCGGGGTCTTCGGATGTATGCTCTCGGGCTGTGGCCTCTTTGGGGCGGAGGAAGAGCGCGTGTCCGTTCGGGTGCAGACGGGGCAGGAAGTGTATGCCGCTGAATCGGCCATCGGAGTAGAGCTCACAAACGAGGGCGAGGCGCGCGTCTACCGGGCCGGTTGTCCCACGATTGTCCTGCAGGAACTGCGAGGCGATACGCTCTCGAACGAATGGACCGTGGCCGGCTTCGAATATTGCGGGGGAGCCTTTGCCATCAACCCGAACGAGTCGTACAGAGACACCGTCTCCCTGAGGAGCGGACACGTGCACGACCTCCGGTTCGACGATGCGGCGGAGTACCGATTGGATTTCGTCGGGGTGTACCGGGGGAGGGAGGCGGACAATCGGCTCGGCGAGGGGAACCGGCAGTCCAATCGCTTTACGATCACGCAGCCGTAACAGGCCTTGATTGGAAGAACGCGTGCGGGGAGGCCCTGCGGAGACGGCGCTGCAGGATGCTGACGAGCGGGGGCGAGTGGTCGGCGAGGAGGAACCCGCCCTTCTTCTCCTTCTTATTGCTTTTCTCTTCCTGATGACTGGTCCTCTTTTCCGTCGCCTGACTGTTTGGGGCCCTGCATGCCGACTTGCGGCGCTCGTCCTGTTCGTCGTGGCAATGAGCGGATGCGTTGCGCACGTGCCGGTGAGCGAATCGGCGATGTTTCACGACCCGGACACCCGGCCGACCTCCGATCGGACCTGGGGCGTTGGTGTGGCGGGAACGGTTGCTCCCACGCACGGGGCAGCCCGGGCAGAGGGGACGGGCGACGATTCGGGGGACATCCTCAACCCCCGTCGATTGAGTGGCGGGCCTTACCTCGCAAGCTTCAATCCGGAGGGCCGGTTCGGGGTGTCGGCGACGCTCGGAGCGTTCGTGGCGGGATGGGACGCGACGGTGCAGCTGTGGCGGCGCAACTACCTCACGGCGGCGGTGTCGGTCCCCGGGCAGGGACAGGTGATCGTGCAGCACCGGGCGTTCAACAGTCCCCAGCTTGGGGCGGCCGTCGGGCTGGGCGGGCGGTACGACGCCCTTGCGACGGGGGGAGGCGCTCCGTTCTCGGTTGAGCTCCGGTCGGACGGCGTGTATTCGGTGGGGGCCCGGGGCCTCGCGCTGGTCCGGGCTGTGGGAGATACAGGGGGCGGGCTTAAGCTGACGACGTACGTGGGGTACGCCCCGGGCGTGCAGCGTCCGGTTCTCAACCTGTCGTTGACGGTTGGCCGGTTTTAGTCTGTTCGGTTTGGGCGGCCGCGTGGAGGGCGGCTCCCTGTTTTTTTCAGTGAGCCGATGTGCATGTCCTCTCTCTTTGCCCGACGAATCGTGGCCTACGGCGCGGACTGCCTGCTGCTTTTTGCCGTGCTGGCGCCGCTGGGTGGGGCGGTGCAGTGGGCGCTCGGCGTCGTTCCCACGGACGCCCCCGCACTCTACGGAACGCTCCTGCTGAACTTTTCGCTTCCGGCGTGGGCGTACTTTGTGTGGGGCGACCGGTCCCGCCGCGGCGCTACCTGGGGTGCACGTCGGAGACGAGCGCATAGGGGGTTAGAGCGCGTCCTCGCTCTCGACCCACTGCACGGCGTGCTGGATAAACTCGTTTGCGGAGTCCAGATTCAGCTTGTTCTTGATGCGAGCCCGGTAGGACTCGATGGTTTTGACGGAGAGGTGGAGCCGGTCGGCAATCTCGCGGGTGGTAGAGCCCTTGCCCGTTAGCTCGAACACCTCCAGCTCGCGGTCGCTTAGCACCTCTAGGGGCGACTGCATGAGGCGGTCCTGTCCCCCCTCGGCCATCTGCTGCAGGAGGCGCTCGTTGATTTCCTCGCTCACGAAGATGCGGCCGTCCAGCACCTTGCGAATGGCCTGCACGATGACGTCGCCCGCCTCCTGCTTCATCACGTACCCCTTGGCGCCGGCCCGGATGCACCGCTCGGCGTAGAGCGACTCGTCGTGGCGGGACACCACGAGCGTCGCCAGGTCTGAAAAGCGCGACTGCAGGTGCTTGATGAGCTCCAGCCCGCTCATGCCGGGGAGCGATATGTCCACGACGGCGAGGTCGGGCGCGAGGTCGTCCAGCGCCTCCAGTGCCTCCTCGGCACTGTCCATCTGCCCGACCACGTTCAGGTCGGCTTCCGCCTCGATGGTGCGGGCCAGGCCCTTGCGCATGAGGGGGTGGTCGTCGACCAGCACGATGTCAATCATAGATTCAAGGGAACGGGTGTGGAAGAACAGGCAAGGCTCAAAAAAGTGGTGCGAGCGGGGCACCAAAGCGGCCCGCCCGGAAAAACTACTCACGTGAGACCGGGCGGCCCCGGGCCGCGGCCAGAGGATCGTCGTCGGTGGACGCAGGGGCATCCGAGGTCGAGGCGGTTCGGGGCAGAGTGCAGGTGACGGTGGTGCCGGTGCCCAGGGTGCTGCTGAGGTCGAGCGTGCCGCCGATGATGCGGGCCCGGTAGTTCATGATGCGGATGCCCATGCCGGCGTCGTCGAGGGCGGTGGTCTCGAAGCCGCTTCCGTCGTCGCGCACCTGGAGGCGCATCTGCTCCTCGCCCGTGGCCAGCGACAGCTTGAGATGGTCGGCCTCCCCGTGGCGCACGGCGTTATTGACGGCCTCCTGGGCGATGCGGTACAGGTGCGAGGCGGTGGTGGTGTCGTGGACACGGGCCGTGCCCACCTCCTGGAAGGTGCAGTCGACGTCGAACAGGCGTTCGGCGTTCTGGGAGAGGCGCCGCAGGGCCTCCGACAGGCCGTTCGCCTCGACATCGACGGGGATGAGGCCGTGCGAGAGGTCGCGGGCGTACTGGTCGGCCTCTTTGATGTGCTCGGTGATTTCAGCCATGTCGTCGGCGCGCTCGTGGCCCTCGTCCTCGAGGTGGCGGGCCAGGTCCTGACTCAGCAGGCCGATGCCGGTGAGCATTTGCCCGAGGCCGTCGTGCAGGTCCTGCCCGATGCGGCGGCGCTCCTGCTCGCTAATGTTCAGGATTTCCTTTTCGAGGCGGCGGCGCTCGCTGATGTCGCGGACAATGCCGGTAAAGATGAGGCGGTCGTCGAGGTCGACTTCGTTGACGGCCAGGTCCATGGGAAAGGTCGAGCCGTCCTTGCGGCGCCCGCGCACCTCGCGGCCAATGCCGATGATCTTGCGCCGGCCCGTTTCGTGGTAGCTGCGGAGGTACTCGTCGTGCTCCTCGTGGTAGGGAGAGGGCATCAGGACCTTCACGTTTTTGCCGATCACCTCCTCTGCGGCGTACCCGAAGATGTCCTCGGCGGCCGGGTTGAAGGACTGGATGATGCCGTCGGCGTTGATGGTAATGATGCCGTCGACGGTGGTGTTGAGGATGGCCTGCGCGTGGGCTTCGCTCTCGTACTGGGCCCGGCGCAGGTGCTTGAAGGCCAGGACGACCCCCACGGCGACCCACAGTCCCAGCAGCACGATGCCGTAGCTCACGAGCACCTCGGCCGAGGTGCCCTGGTCACCCTGTTCGAGGTGCACCGCGTACCCGCCCGCCACGAACAGGGTGGTGAGGCCGCCGAACACGAGGGTGGGGCGACGCCCCTCGGCGAACAGGGTGAGGAGGACGACTGCGACCTGAAGCATCTCTACGGGCAGGGCCGCGGGCAGCAGGCTGTCGAGCGCAAAGAGGACGGCCGACAGGGCGGCCAGGACGCCGTAAAGCAGGGCCGGACGGGTTGGGGCGTGCATCGGGCGGGCGGGGCCAGCGGCGAGCAGAGGGCGCGGGGCGTGGGAAAAGCCCCCACACGTTGGGTCTTTTTCATCCTACGGAAAGGCCGGGTGAGAGCCGACCACTTTACAAATGTCCCGTTCGTTTGTTACTGCACAGTCAATTTTAACTTCTCTCACGCCACGCCTGTGCCTCGTTCCCATCCGGTGTGGTTTGGCACAATGCAGTCGTTCGACTCCCTACTGGCTCTCGTGTCGCCGGCCACCGGAGCCGTTGTGCTCCGGGAGGGAGGCCGGCTCCGCGCTGTGACGAAGGGACAGTTGTACGTGGGGCCGACACCGGGCACGTCCCCGGCGGTCGTCCAGGAGTTGATGGCGGCCCACTGTGCCGCGGAGGAGGAATGGGAGGCCGTCCCGGACGAGGGGCCGGAAGGAGACTGCCTGGCGATGCTTAACGGGCCTACGGAGGACGAAACGGACGTGTGGGCCCATCCGCCGCTTCGAACCGTGCTTGACACGATGCCCTGCTCGGTATTCGTAATGCACTCGGACACTCGCCCCGACACCGTCCGCCGGATTCTGTTGCCGGTGGATGTGTCGGACTCGGCGGCGCAGGGGGTGCGGTACGCTCGGGGCCTGGCTTCCGTGTACGACGCCCAGGTGATTCTCCTGCATGTGGTGGACGACAATCCGTACGTGGCCCTCACCCGCCGCGACCGGTTGTCGATGAGCCGCACGGCCCTTCCTGAACATCGGGCGCGCCGGCGGCTGCAGAAGTGGATGGCGGGGCAGTTCGGGGACGATCAAGACGTGGAGTTGTTGATCCGGTCGGGGGTTCCGGCCCGCCAAATTCGCGACGTGTGTGCACAGCAGGACATAGACCTGTTGATGCTTCCTCTCACCGGGAAGCACGCGTCCGACGAACCCCCAGTGAATGCGTGGGTCGCCCAGGTGATGCGCGACCGGTCCGGTCCGGTGGTGCTGGTGCGGTCGGGCCGGTAGGGCGTGTGGGGGGTCCCCTTACCCCTGTGGGGAATGCACCTACCCCACGGCGGGGCGAGGCCGGGGGAGGGCATCGGGGTGTTGCTGTCAACACCGGGCCCCGCGAGGGGGCATCTTGTACCCATCCTAAAGCACAATTATGTAACGATCCTAAAACAAAAACGCTGGAGTCGACGGCGTGCATCGTTTCGCTTACCGTATCATTATCCCTTCCGACACTATGAATACCTTTACTCGCACTCTTACACTTTTACTATTGGCCGCCGCGCTTCCACTGTCGGCTATGGGCCAGTCGGTTGAGATTATGGACGACGTCCTGCGGTACAACCGACCCGTGGGCCAAGATGGGATCAACATCTTTGAGCCGCCCATGCAGGACGACACGGCCTACGATGGCTTTGCGGTGAAGCTCGGCGGAGCGTTCACGCAGCAGTTGCAGGGCATTACCCAGAGCAACGACGCTGGCTCGCTGACCGACATTGGCCGAGGGTTTAACCTTGCGACGGCTAACCTTGACCTCGACGCGCAGATGGCCCGGGGCATTCGGTTGCACGTGCGTACCTACCTGTCGTCCCGACACCACCCCGAGGCCTGGGTAAAGGGCGGATACCTTCAGGTGAACGAGCTGCCGATTGAGGGCGCGGAAGGCCTGATGCGGAACATATCGATCCGGGCCGGGCACTTCATGCCGAACTACGGAGACGCACACTACCGCCGCACCGACAATGCGGACGCGATTCAGAACCCGTTTGTCGGAAACAACATCGTGGATGCCTTTACGACAGAGGTGGGCGCGGAAGCCACGGTTGAGTCGAACGGCTTCCTCGCGGTTGGGGGCTTTGGTGGAGCGCTGAACCCTACTGTGGAGAATCCGGACGACCGGGCACCCTCCTTCCACGGCAAAGTGGGATACGACACCCGGGTTGGGAATCTGGCGCGGGTTCGCCTGACGGGGTCAGCGTACTACACGACCAACTCGAACGATGGGCAACTGCACTCGGGCGACCGGGCCGGCTCGCGCTACTACAACGTCGTCTCGGGCGGAGACTGGTCGGGCCGCCTTCGGGTGAATTACGGCGAGCAGACGACGGCCTTTATGCTGAACCCGTTCGTGAAGGTCGGCGGCCTGGAACTGTTCGGTACGATCGAAACGATCACCGGCGAGGCAACCGGCAATGACGACGCCACCACGAACCAGTACGCCGCGGAGGCCATCTACCGGTTCCTGGACGACGACCTGTACGTCGGGGCCCGGTACAACACCGTGACGTCCGACCGCGACCTCGGCACCGACACGCCGAACTGGAACGAGGTGTCCATCGACCGCTGGCAGTTGGGCGCCGGGTGGTTCATGACGAAGAACATCGTCGTGAAGGCCGAATACGTCACGCAGTCCTACGACGATTACCCAACCGGTCCGGAAGTAGGCGCCGAATTCGACGGGGTGATGGTTGAGGGCGTTGTGTCCTTCTAACCATCCCTGTCCCCACTCTCAAGCGCTGCTCGATCCGCTTTGGCGGGCCGCCTGAATCGAGGCGGCCCGCCGCGGGGGCAGCATCCCGTACACCAAGCTCCGATTTGTTATGAGACTCTCGTTCCTTTTTGCCCTGATCGGCCTGTTGTTTGCTGGCGTCGCCCCGGCGGCCTCGGCTACCGCGCCGACCGATACCACGACCTTTCAACTTCACGAGGAGAGTGAGATGATCGTGCACGGCTCCTCGAATGTCCGCGACTGGACGATGGACGTCGAGTCGTTCAGTGGACAGGCCGACTTCAGTCCGGCCGAAAGCGGCTCCCCAGCCATTCACTCGATCTCCGTCGAGGTGCCGGTCGAGGCGCTCGTCGCGAACCGCAGCTCGATGCAGGAGAAGGCCCACAAGGCGCTCAAAAAAGAAGACTATCCCACGGTGCAGTTCCGCTCGGATTCGGTGACCGTGGCCACGGCCGAGGCGGACTCGTTTGCCGTGATTGCCAACGGCGACCTCTCCATTGCGGGCGAGACCCGAACCGTCACGTTGCGCGCGAAGGGAGCCTCGCAGGGGGACAACGGGTATCACGTTCGTGGCGAGCACGAACTGAAGCTGAGCGAATTCAATGTGGAGCGTCCGTCGGCCCTTCTGGGAGCCCTGACGGTCTCGGACGGCATCCGGCTGACCTTCGACGTGATGTTGCAAGCCCAATAGTTTTCCCGTAGCGGACATGAGGCCTATGATGCGCATTCGAGCGTGGACGATCGGCGGTCTAGTGGGGCTGCTTGCGGGGCTCCTGTTGCTTTCGGGCCCTGCTCGTACGCAGGACCTCTCCCGCACGCAGGATCTCGCCCGCACGCAGGACCGGGCCCGGGACCAGGACTCCACTCGTACGGAGGAAATGCGCCTCGTCCTTCACCCGAAGAGTCAGTTTCAGATTCGAGGGAACGCATCGATTCGGTCGTTTACGTGTGCGGTGCAGCAGGTCGACGGTCGGGCGCGGCTTCCGGCGCAGCGCGATACGGTGCCCGACACCGTGCCCGAGCAACAGACCGAGGTCGTTGTGCAGATGCCGGTTCAGGCTTTCGATTGTGGGAACGGCCGGATGACGGATGATCTCCAGGAGGCCCTAAACATGGAGGAGCACCCCGAGATTCGGTTTGAGCTCATCCACGCAACCGTGGGGGCGCCCACCGACACGTCGCGGCAGTGGCGGAAGGTGAATGCGATCGGGGCGCTCTCCATCTCGGGCACGAAGCGGGTCGTGCGTCTGGAGGCGATCGGGCACGCCCTGGACGCGAGTCATTTTCGGCTGCGCGGGTGCACGCCGCTCAAGATGACCGACTTCAACGTGGATCCGCCCAGCAAGGCCTTTGGGCTCATTCGGGTGAAGGACCGGGTGGAGGCACAGTTTGATCTGCTGGCGTACGCGGCGGACGGGTCGGCCGCGACGCTCGATTCGTTTTCCCTCGATTCCCCGCCGTCGTGTTGAGGGGCGGGAGGAGGTTCTCCCACGCGGAGGGATCGACTGCGTGGGGACAGGCGTATCTACCGTCCTTTCCCAGCGTACTGCTTGGGGAAGCAGGAGACCCACCGTTTGCTCCATGACCACCTGTCGGGGCCATGCCTGTCCATTTGTCCTTCGATGACCCGACCGTCATTGCCACGTACACCGCCCGCTACGACGCGGAAATGGCAAAGGGGCGACTCGATGCCCAGGGCATTCGTGCGGTGCTGGCCACCGACGATGCCGGCGGCGCCTATCCCCAGATGCAGCGAACGCAGGGCGTGCGGCTGGTGGTGTCGGGGCAGGAGGCGCACCGCGCCTGGCACATGCTCGACGACCTGGACATGCTGCCGCCGGACGCCGCCGGAACGGGCGGCACGGTGGTGGGGGACGGGCAGGACGTGTGGCGGGCCCTTGGGCTCGGCCTCATGGGCATTGGCGGCACCGTCGTGGTTGCGGCGGGCGTTGGATGGGCGCTGTCAGGCTCCAGTGTGGCCATTGCGGTGGCCGGGCTCGGCTTTGCCCTCGCCATTTTGGGAGGCCTGGTGCAACAGCGACGTCCGGATGCGGCGTCGCGCCCGCACACGCATCGCTCGGAAGGATAGGGCCACGCCGGGCGTTGGTCGTACGGCCCTGTCCGTTACTCGCCTGAACAATTTCGGTCGGACGGCACATTGGCTCGAAAAAGACGGATTTTCGGGCTCGGCCTTGACATCCCGTCCCGCAGTCCCTACCGTTTGACCATCATGAATCTGCGTGCTCCAACACTTACGGACTCCGCATTCACGGCGCGCCGGGCCCTCGGTCGTGCCGGGCTGGGATATCTCTATCTGTATCTGTTTTTGTTTCCCCCAGCCGGCGGTTCGTAGCCCGCACGCACCCGCATTCCTGTGTTGTCCCCGCCGGTCGATCGCCTTCGGTCCCGGCGGGTTTTGTATGTGTGGGAGCGAAGGCCAACGTCGGTGGACATTCCTCCGCTTTCGTTCATACCCGTTGCTTCCACCCATGTCGACTCCTTCCCTCCGCGACGCCCGCGAGACCATCGATGAAATCGACTGCCGCGTCGTTGAACTGCTGGCCGAGCGCTACGCCCTCGTCGATGAGCTCTGTGAGACGAAGGCCGAGAACGGCAATTCGGTGCGCGATCCTGATCGCGAGCAAGAGCTCCTGGACCGGGTGACGACCCTGGCCGAAGAGCACGGCCTTGCCCCGGAGGTGGCCCGGCAGATCTACGAGGAGGTGCTGTCCCAGTCGGTGGAGCGGCAGCGGCGCCGGCGCCGGACGGACGAGGCGCACGCAGTGCCGGAGGCGTCTTAGGCGGGAGGGCGGGCACTGGAATCTCACGCCCTGTGCGGACATTCAACCGCCCGCACTCTTTTCACCGTTTCGTACCAGTCGTATGAGCACGTCGAGCGATGAGGCGCCGGAGTTTATCCCGGATTACAACAAGCCGGACGCGCCGGGCATCCACATGAACTTCGACAACACCGTGTCCCTCTATCACATCGTGGAAGAAGGCGACGACTTTGAAACGGCCGCCCACGACGTGTTCGACCTGCTCACGGAGGCGCAGGACCGGTTCCCCGACTGGCCCCGCGTCTTGTACCTCGACATCCAAGGGCACCTGAACGACGACGGCCGCTTTGTGGAGGACATGGTCGAATTCCAGCAGGAGTTCTTGATTGCGGCGTTGGGGAAGTTCTTCACCGCGCTGGCCCTCCCCATCGTTGCCGTGGTGAACCCGGACGATCAGGTGAACGACCTGCCCGATGAGCTTTTGCTGCAGCCGCCCGACGGCGATTTGCCGGAGGAGACGCGGTGGCCGACCGAGGCGTCGGGGTCCTAAAAACGCAAAAAACCGGGCGGTCCGTGGACCACCCGGTTCTTGCAAAGCCCCCGGCGTGAGTCAGCCGAAGCTCCCTCACACCGGTTTCACCCCCTTCGGTGAAAGTCGTAGGTGCCCGGAAGGCGCATCCCGAAGGAGGACACACGCAGGGTACGGCGGACACCCAATTGGGGCCCGGGAAGATTGGCGCACCCGGGAGGGGAGCTTCGACCTGTTCGGGGGTGCGCCGTCGACGGGCGGAGCAACGGGCTACGCGGCTTGCAGCTGCGGGCCGGCCGCCGCGACCTCAGGGGCCGCCATGTCTTCGTAGTTCTCAAAGTGGTCGTTGAAGAGGCCGACCAGCGTTCGCGCCTTTTCGTCGTAGGCGGCCGGGTCGTCCCACGTCTTGCGCGGCATCAGGATGTCGTCCGGCACGTTGGGACATTCGGTGGGCACCTCCAGGCCGAAGACCGGCTCTGTTTCCTTCGGGGCGTCGAGCAGCGCGCCGTCGTGGATCGCGTCGACCATGGCGCGGGTGTACTTGAGCGGCACGCGGTGCCCGGTGCCGTACGGCCCGCCGGTGATGCCCGTGTTTACGAGCCAGGCCTCGGCGTCGTGCTCCCGGATCTTCTCGGCCAGCATCTCGGCGTACTTGGCCGGCGGCCACACCAGGAAGGCGGCCCCGAAGCAGGCGCTGAAGGTGGCCTGCGGCTCGTCGACGCCCATCTCGGTGCCGGCCACCTTCGCCGTGTACCCACTGATGAAGTGATACATGGCCTGCTCCGGCGTGAGCTTGCTGACCGGCGGCATCACGCCGAACGCGTCGTAGGTCAGGAAGATGATATTGTCGGGGTGCCCGCCCATGCCCGGGATTTTGGCGTTGTCGATGTACTCGAGCGGGTAGGAGGCGCGGGTGTTCTGCGTGATCGACGTGTCGTCGTAGTCGACTTCGCGGGTGTCCTCGTCGTAGATCACGTTTTCGAGCACGGTGCCGTACCGGATGGCGTCGTAGATTTCGGGCTCCGCCTCCGCGGAGAGCCCAACGGCTTTTGCGTAGCAGCCGCCCTCGATGTTGAAGATGCCGTCGTCCGACCAGCAGTGCTCGTCGTCGCCAATGAGCTTGCGGTTGGGATCGGCCGAGAGGGTGGTCTTGCCGGTGCCGCTGAGGCCGAAGAAGAGAGACACGTCGCCCGCCGGGCCCTCGTTGGCTGAGCAGTGCATCGAGAGCACGTTCCGCTTGGGCATCAGGTAGTGCATGACGGTGAAGATGCCCTTTTTCATCTCGCCGGCGTACTGGGTGCCGAGGATCACCATCTCGGCGTCCTCGAACGAAAGGTCCACGCTCGTTTTCGAGCTCATAAACTTCGTCTGCCGGTTGGCCGGGAATTCGCCCGCGTTGTAGATCACGAAGTCCGGCTCGCCGAAGGAGGCAAGCTCCTCCCGGGAGGGGCGGATGAGCATGTTGTGCATGAAGAGCGCATGGTACGGCCGCGAGCAGATGATCCGTACCTTCAGCCGATGGGTCGAGTCCCAGCCGGCGAAGCCGTCCATCACGTAGATCCGCTTGCGGGTGTTGAGGTAGTCCTGCGCCCGCTCCTTATTTATGGAGAAGGTGTGGTCGTCGATCTCCATGTTGATGGGGCCCCACCAGATGTCGTCTTCGCTCTCCGGGTGCCGCACGATCCGCTTGTCGGCGGGGCTGCGTCCGGTCTTTTTGCCGGAGCGAATGGTAAGTGCGCCGCTGGAGGCAATGGCGGCGGTGGGGTCGAGCCGCACCGCTTCTTCGTAGAGCTGGGCGGGGTCGGCATTGCGAACGACGGTTTCGGGTTCGATCCCGTAGGGGGAGAGGTCGAGCGCGGTCATGAGGGGGCGAGGAGATGCATGAACAGTAGAATTGAACACTTGAAGGATAAAAGGCAGAGATCTCGATTGCAGACGTGCGCCGACAGATTCACGGACGGAGCGCCGGGGCACATGTCCCCGAGGCTGGACGGTCTTCGGGGCCCGAATGCAACGTCTCTGTCGGAACGTGGCGCCACGAGACCGAGGCGTTGGACCCACCCCGTCACAATTAATACCTTACGGCCATCATCCAAAAACTTGAATCGCGTCCCGACCCGTCGTGTCTGATTCCCCCGCGCCGTCCCTTCGCACGCCCCGATTGTACGCTGCCGTTGTGCTCGCCACCGTTGTGGCTGTCGTGGCCGGGTGGGGCGGATCGTTTGGCGAAGAGACGGCGCTCGTCGTGCTCTTTGTGGCCGTCACTCTCACGGGCATTCCCCACGGGGCCATCGATCATCTGGTGGCGGCCCGTCTCTACGACCTCCAATTCACGTGGCGCGACCAGGCGACGTTTTACGGGGCGTACCTGGCGTTAATGGCGGCGTACGGCGCCTTGTGGCCCATCGCGCCGGGGGTCTGTCTCGCCGTCTTTTTGGCGATGACGATGTACCACTTCGGGCAGGCCGACATGGCGTACTGGGACCTGTCGCCCGTTCCGGCCCGTCTCCTGTACATCTCACGGGGGCTCTTCCTCATCGGCCTCCCGATCGTCGCCTTCCCGGGCCTTGTCGATCCGATCTTCGAGGCCATTGGGGGCGTGCAGGTGTTGGACTGGTCGCTGGCGACGACGTACCAGACGGCGACGCTCCTCGGGCTGGTGGGGCAGCACGTGGGGGCCCTGATTCTTGCGTACGGGGCGGGGGCCGTGCCTGCGTGGAAGGGCGGGCGCGAAGCCCTGAATGTTGTCGTCCTCACGGCACTCTTCGGATTTGTCCATCCGCTGATTGCCTTCGCGGTGTACTTTGGCCTTTGGCACTCGCTCGGTCACATTCTCGAGCTGATCCGGTTTTTCCGCAACCAGGGCCAAAAACTGTCGATTGTCGACTTCTACCAGAAGGCGGCTCTCTTCACCGTACTCTCGTTCGTTCTGCTGGGGGGGCTGTACGCCGGACTGCAGGCGTTTGGGGACCGGGACGAAATGATTGCGCTCCTGTTTATCCTGATTGCGGTGATGACGCTGCCGCACATGATTATCGTGGAGCGGCTGTATCGGCAGCGCGAGCGGCGAGGGCGGGCCCCCGTCCGTGCAAACCGAAAATGAGACGGCCGTCCGTCCCACAGGACAGACGGCCGGGGCTCACTTCCGATTTGAAACGCGACGATCCTACATGTCACCTTCTTCGGGCGGCAGGAGGACCGTGTCGATCACGTGAATAACGCCGTTGGACGCCTCAATGTCTGCCTGCACCACAGTGGCCTCGTTGCGGCCCTGCAGCTTCACGGTGCCATCGTTCACCTGGATGCCCACGGAGGGGCCTGCCAGCGTGGTGGCGGACTCCATGCCCACGACGTCACTGGCCATTGCTTTGCCGGAGACCACGTGGTACTGCAGCACGGAGCGCAGCTGGTCGCGATTTCCCTCTTCCAGGAGCTGGTCCAGCGTGCTTCCGAGGGCGGCGAAGGCCGAGTCCGTCGGTGCGAAGACCGTGAACGGGCCCTCGCCCTCAAGCGCCTCTACGAGGCCGGCGGCCTGAAGGGCCTCCACGAGGGTGTTGAAGCCCTCGGCCTGCTGGGCCGTCTGGACGATGTTCGGTTGCGTGGCTTCGCCCTGCTGGGCCTGGGCCGGAACGGCTAGGAACGCAAACAGAGCGAGGGATAAGCACGCAGTGATAAGTCGAGAGTTGTGCATAGCTCGGGGTTGAGTGATGAAAAGGATGCTTGAAAAGCACTCGGCACAACGCTCAAGGCCAGAGAAATATTTCGGGGAAATGAAGACCTTTCGTGCACGTTGCACTCTTATCACGCTGGATCATCCGGCCGTACGCCCCTCACACGCCGTTGGCGGCGCTCGAAACGCGCCAGGACTCCCAGGGCGGGGGGGCGCGAAGGGACGACGGGAGGGGCTGTTTTCTGAGGAATCGGGGCGAGGAGGTGAACACTGTCTCCCCGGGTGCGTAGGGGACTGTCAGTTGCGATCCCAAATACTTTTTGCACCAAACCGACACAGCGTCGTGGCAGAAGCGAAAGAAGGAGACGAGGTACAGGTCCACTACACGGGAAAGCTCGAAGACGGAACCGTGTTCGACACCTCGGAGGACGGTGAGCCGCTCAGCTTCACCATTGGAGAGGAGCGGGTCATTCCTGGGTTTGAGGAGGCCGTGACGGGCATGGAGCCCGGAGATTCCAAAACCACTGAGGTCGATCCGGAGCAGGCCTACGGAGAGCACCGCGAGGATATGGTCATGGAGATGGAGAAAGACCAGATTCCGAGCGAGGTGGATCCGGAGGTTGGGCAGCAGCTCCAGCTCCGGCTCGAAAACGGACAGACCGTTCCGGTGCTGATCACGGCGCTCGGGGAGGACACGGTGACGATTGATGCCAACCACCCGCTGGCTGGCCGCAAGCTCATCTTCGAAATTGAAGTCGTAGATGTGGCGGAAGGCGACGGCACGGCCGGAGGCGAGGGCGGCAACATTGTCACGCCGTAGCATTTGTCCGGTTGGGTGTGGGCGGGCATGGGTCCGACCGACACACCGGCATCCGATTTGTGAGACGCCCCTGTGCGGCCCGGCCGGGCAGGGGCGTTTTCTCTGTCGGCGGGCCCGGCCGAGGGGGGCTGCGTTTGTACGTTCGATTGCATCGCTTTGTCGATTATGTACAATTCTTCGTCCAGGCTCGATTCCACTACCGTCGACCGCAGTGAGCGGCAGTACAACTTTTCGGCCGGTCCCGCCACCCTGCCCGAGGAGGTGCTCCAGGAGGCCAAGGACGAACTCCCGGTGTACGACCACGTTGGGGCGTCCGTTATGGAGATTAGCCACCGCTCGCCGGCCTACGACAAGATCGAAGAATCGGCCCGGGAGCACCTCCGGGCCCTGTTGGACCTGGGCGACGACTGGCACATCCTCTTTCTGCAGGGCGGGGCCTCGATGCAGTTTCACCAGGTGCCCCTCAACTTTCTCCCCGAGGACGGCGTGGCCGACTACGTGGTGACCGGCCGCTGGGGGACGAAGGCGGTGAAGGAAGCGCGCCTCCTGGGCGACGTCCACATCGCGGCGTCCAGCGAGGACGACGATTTTCGCTCCGTGCCCGACGTGGCCGACTGGGATCTCAGCGACGACGCGGCCTACGTCCACATCACGACCAACGAGACGGTCAATGGCAACCAGATGACCGACGACCCGGTGCTCGAGGTGCCGGTGGTCACCGACGCCTCCAGCGAGTTCCTGGGGCGGCCGATGGACCTGGAGGGGTACGGCCTCGTCTACGCCGGGGCGCAGAAGAACCTCGGGCCCGCAGGGGTGACCGTGGTGCTGGTGCACGAGGATTTTCTGCAGCGGCGCACGCAGCCGCTCCCCACCATGCTTGATTACGGGACGCACGCCGAGCGGCGCTTCAACACGCCGCCCGTCTTCCCGATCTACATGGTAGAGAAGGTGACCCGCTGGCTCCGAGAACGGGGCGGCGTCGACGCGATCCACGCCATCAATCAGCGCAAGGCGGCCAAGCTCTACGACCGCATCGACCAGAATGACTTTTACCAGGGCACCGTGGCGCCCGCGGACCGCTCCATCATGAATGTGACGTTTCGTCTCCACGATCCCGACCTGGAGCCGGTCTTTCTGAAGCAGGCCGAGCAGCGCGGGCTCATGAGTCTGAAGGGGCACCGAAGCGTGGGGGGCATCCGCGCATCCCTCTACAACGCGATGCCCGAGGCGGGCGTCGACGCCCTCGTGTCGTTTATGGACGCCTTTGAGGTGGCCCATCGGTAGCCCTCCTTGGGACTCTGGGGCCGTGGGGGGACCGGCAGCTTGCACGCGGGCTCCCTTCTTCGTTTCTTTGCCGGCCCGAGACGGATGCCGTAACGATGGTGTTGGCCCGAAAACGAGAGGGACCCACACCAATTCACCGTACGGGACGCGGTACTCAATCCCCTCACCCCAGCCCTCGATGCGATGGCGTTCACGATTGGCATTCCTCGCGAAACCGCGGACGGCGAGACGCGCGTGGCCCTGATTCCCGACGTGGCCGAACGCCTCCAGCAGACGATGGACGGGGCAACGGTCCGCGTCGAAGACGGGGCGGGGCGCGGGGCGTACCACGCCGACGCCGATTATGAAGCGGCGGGGTGTGCGGTGGTCGACCGCGACGCCGTGTTCGACGCCGACCTGGTGGCCAAGGTGGCGCCGCCGTCCGACGACGAGGTGCAGCTGCTTGCCGACGGGCAGGCGTACATCGGCTTCCTGGACCCGCTCAACCGCCCCGAAACTGCGCAGGCGCTGGCGGAACGGGGAGTCACGAGCCTCGCGATGGAGCTTGTGCCCCGCATCTCACGGGCGCAGAAGATGGACGCCCTCTCGGCGATGAGTTCACTGGGGGGGTACCGCGCCACCCTCCGCGCCGCCGAACGGCTGCCCAAGTTTTTCCCGCTTCTCACCACCGCGGCCGGCACCATCCGGCCGGCGCGCGTGCTGGTGCTGGGGGCCGGGGTGGCGGGGCTCCAGGCCATCGCGACCGCCAAGCGGTTGGGCGCCAAGGTGTTCGGGTACGACATCCGCGAGCCGACCCGCGAGGAGGTGGAAAGCCTAGGCGCCAACTTCGTGGAGCTGGAGGTCGACATTGAGGCGGATCAGGACGAGAGCGGCTACGCCGAAAAGCTGGAAGAAGAGAAGCAGGAGCGACAGCCGGAGCTCCTGAAGCCGCACATCGCCGAGGCCGACGTGGTGATCACCACGGCCCTCATCCCCGGCCAGCCCGCGCCCCTTCTCATCAACGAGAATGCGGTCGAGGCCATGGACCCTGGCTCCGTGATTGTCGACCTCGCCGCGGCCAACGGCGGAAACTGCGCCTATACCGAGGCGGACGAGGCCGTCACGAAGCACGACGTGCAGATCCTGGGGCCCACCAACCTCCCGGCCGAGATGCCGGTGCACGCGAGTCAGCTCTACGCGAAGACCATTGCGGCGATGGTGGAGGAGGTTGTGGCGGACGGCACCGTCACGCCGGACTTCGACGACGACATCTTTGCCGGCGCCTGCCTTACGCACGACGGCGACGTCCGGAACGAGCGGGTGCGCGGGCTCCTCGGGGGAGACGCACCGGCGACGGAGGAAGAGACATAGACCGTGAGGCGTGACCCGGGCGTGGGGAAACGCTCAGGCTCCCGCGTCGCATCGCATGCATCCCTCAGTTTTGCCTTCCGGCAGAGGCGCACTCATCAGTCCGTTCCAGTCTTTCAGACGGCCATGCTCGACAACCTGATTATTTTTGTCCTCGCCGCCTTCCTGGGCACCGAGATTCTGAGCCGGGTGCCGCAGACGCTTCACACCCCGCTGATGTCGGGCGCCAACGCGATCAGCGGTATCACCGTCGTGGGAGCGCTCGTGGCGGCGGGCATGACGCAGGGGCCCTGGTCCACGTGGCTCGGCTTCGGGGCGCTCGTGGTGGCCACGATCAACGTGGTGGGCGGCTTTCTCGTCACCGACCGCATGCTCAAGATGTTTGGCAGAAAACAGGCGCCCCCTTCGCAGGTCGATGCCTCGTCCGCGGCGCAGCGGACGGACGGCACGGCGAGCTGAGGCGCGTTTTCGTGCTGTGTATTGCATATTGCGTATTGCGTGTTGCGTCCCGCTTCGTTCGAGACCCATCGTGTGCACGGCGCGGTCTCCGTGAGTGAACAGTAGGCCGTTTTCGCGAGGCATCCCCCCGATATTTTCTCCACCGCACGGTCTTTCCCATGAAAACCGCGATCATCGATCTCACGTACCTGCTTTCAGCGGTGCTCTTCATCTTTGGGCTGAAGCGGATGCAGTCTCCCGTGACGGCCCGGACGGGCAACGCGCTGGCGTCGCTGGGCATGCTGGTGGCGGTGGTGGCGACGCTGTTTCTGTACGAGATCCTGTCGTGGCCCCTTATGATTGCGGGCGTGGTGCTGGGCGGGGCCATCGGGGTGGCGCTGGCGCGCACGGTGGAGATGACGGCGATGCCGGAGCTGGTGGCGATCTTTAACGGGTTCGGGGGCCTCGCCTCAACCCTCGTGGCGGGGGCCGAACTTGCGCAGTACGTAGGTGGGGGGCGCCTGGTGGATCCCGAGGGGTTCGGCATCGTGTCGGCCCTGACGATTTCGCTCTCCATTCTGATCGGGACGGTTACGTTCTCCGGAAGCGTGGTGGCGAACGGCAAGCTGAGCGGCTGGGTGACGGGCACCCCGATTTCGTTCCCCGGCCTGCGGGTGCTGACGGGGCTTCTCCTGCTGGGGGCTGGCGGGGCGCTCGGCACCATGCTGGCGGCGGCGCCCGGCTTTCCGGCCGTGCCGGGGGCGATGATCTGGGCCGCCGTGGGGCTCGGCGGGGCGGCCTTCCTGCTCGGCATCCTGCTCGTCATCCCCATCGGCGGGGCCGACATGCCGGTGGTGGTGTCGCTCCTCAACTCGTACTCCGGGCTCGCGGCGGCCGCGACCGGCTTCGTGCTCGACAACACCGCGCTTATCGTGAGTGGGACGCTGGTGGGGGCGGCCGGCATGATCCTAACCGTGCTGATGTGCGACGCGATGAACCGGTCGCTGGCGAATGTGATGCTCGGCGGCTTTGGGGGCGGCGATGGGGGGGGCGGCGGACTTGACGTGCCGGAAGGCAAGTCGGTCAACGAAACCTCGCCGGACGACACGGCCATTCTGGCGCGCTACGCCGACTCCGTCATCATCGTCCCCGGGTACGGCCTGGCGGTGGCGCAGGCGCAGCACGAAGTGCGCGAGATGGCCGACCGGTTGGAGGCCCAGGGCGTGACGGTGAAGTACGCGATCCACCCGGTGGCGGGGCGCATGCCGGGCCACATGAACGTCCTGCTGGCCGAGGCCAACGTGGACTACGAGAAGCTTTACGAGCTGGAGGAGATCAACTCCGAGTTCAAGTCCACGGACCTGGCCATTGTCGTGGGCGCCAACGATGTCGTCAACCCGGCGGCCCGGACCGACGAGGGCAGTCCCATCTACGGCATGCCCATCCTGAATGTGGATGAGGCGGAGACGGTCGTGGTCATCAAGCGCAGCCTGAGCCCGGGCTATTCCGGCGTGCCCAACGAGCTCTTCTACGCCGACAATACGAAGATGCTCTTCAGCGACGCGAAGGAGGCGGTGGCGGGCATCACCGAGTCGGTGAAGAAGATGGAGGAGGCATGATGCGTTGAAGGTGGGAACGTTTGAACGTTCACCTGTCAACGCGAGCTCGGCTCGTTTTTGCGCATTTGCTCCAGGAGGGGGCGGAGCTGATCCCAGACGTTTTTCGCGACGATGCGGTGGCCGGCGGCGGTGGGGTGGATGCCGTCGTCCTGCATGAGCGAGTCCACCGTTGCCACGTCCTCAAGGAGGAACGGGATGAGGGTGACGCGGTCGTACCGGTCGGCAATGGACGGATACAGGTTGCGGAATTGCCGGGTGTAGTCGGCGCCCAGGTTGGACGGGATTTGCATGCCCGCCAGCAGCACGCGGGCGTCGGGGTAGGTGGAGAGGGTGGTGTCGATGATGGCGGTCAGGTTGTCGCGGGTCGACGTCAGGTCGACGCCCCGCAGGCCGTCGTTGCCGCCCAGTTCCAGCAGTAGAATGTCGACCGGTTCGTTCAGGAGCCAGCCGATGCGGCGAAGGCCGCCGGCGGTCGTCTCGCCGCTCACGCCGGCATTCTGGACCGTGACGTTCCAGTCCAGCGAGTCGACTGTCTGTTGCAGCCGGGCGGGGAACGCCTGCTGGGACGAGACGCCGCTGCCCGCGGCGATGCTATTGCCTAGGACGAGCACGCGGACGCCGCCGTCGGTCGTGGTGTCGGTCGCCGTCCGGGCCGTGTCCGCGGCGCCCGAGGCAGGGGCAGACGCCGCGGTGTCAGGGGAGGATGTGTCGGAGGCGGAACGATCGGCCCCGCAGCCGGCCAGACTCAGAACCCCGCAGAGCAGAAGCAGGTATAGGCGGGCGGTCGTCATGGAGAGAAGGCAAAAGACGAGAAAGACGATCGGACGGCCCAACCGAGGGCTGAGCGGGTGGGTTTCCGCCCCGGCCCGACGGCCCCCTGTGTTCACCAATGCTGTTACGCACGAGATTTGAACATGAGCGACACCCCGGTCCTTCAGGTCGATGCCCTCACCAAAACCTTTGACAGCGGGGGGCGCACCCTCACTGTCATCGACGATGTCTCGTTTGAGGTCGCGGCGGGCGAGACGTGCGCCATCGTCGGCCCGTCGGGCAGCGGCAAGACGACCCTGCTCGGCCTGTGCGCCGGGCTCGATCGTCCCACGAGCGGGTCGGTCACGCTCTGCGGGGTGGCCCTCAATCCACTGACGGAGGACGAACGGGCCGAGGTGCGCAACCAGCACGTGGGCTTTGTCTTCCAGACCTTTCGCCTGCTGCCAACCCTCACGGCCCGGGAGAATGTGATGGTGCCCGCCGAGCTGCGCGGCACCGTCGACGCGCGCGACCGGGCCGAATCGTTGTTGGAAGACGTGGGCCTCGGCGACCGGCTCGGCCACTACCCGTCGCAGTTGTCCGGCGGTGAGCAGCAGCGTGTGGCGATGGCGCGGGCCTTTATCAATGAGCCCGACGTGCTGTTTGCGGACGAGCCCACGGGCAACCTCGACGCCGACACTGCGGAGCGGACCGAGGATGTACTCTTTCGGCTCAACGAAACGGCAGGCACGACGCTCGTGCTCGTGACCCACGACCGCGAGCTGGCCGGACGCACCCGCCGCACGCTCAGCCTCCGCGGCGGCCGAGTTGTTGGCGACGAGCGCCGGTCCGCGCAGGAGGATCCCGCGACGATGGCGTAGGGGAAGAGGCCCAAAAGAGCGGTCGGCGACGTTCCCGGCAAGGGGAACGCCGCCGCGCCCTGTATCTCTACATCCGTCGACCGCCCTCGATCACTCGTCGAGGCCGAGCTGACGAGAGGCATCTTTCACCAGCGCCTCTGCGGCCTCGGGCGACTCGGCTTCCGAGTATACCCGCAGCACCGGCTCGGTGCCGGAGGGGCGGATGAGGAGCCATCCATTGTCGGTCACGTGCTTGAAGCCGTCGAGCGTCTGCACCTCCGTCACCTCGTGGCCGTTCACCGTGTCGAGCCCGCCCTTGTTGTCGAGGCGGTCTAGCACGTCGGCCTTCTGGTCCTCGCGGATGTGAATGTCGTCGCGGTAGTTGTAGTGCGGGCCGAACTCCTCCAGCAGTTCGTCCACGAGCGCCGAGAGGGGCTTGCCCCGCTCCACCATCATTTCCACGATGAGCAGGCCGATGTAGATGCCGTCGCGCTCAGGAATATGGCCGGCGGCTGCGATGCCGCCCGATTCCTCGCCGCCCACGAGCACGCCGCCCTCGGCCATTTTGGTGGCGATGTGCTTGAAGCCGATGGGGGTGGTCTCCAGCGGGAGCCCGTACTGCTCGGCCATGCGGTCGAGCATGTGGGTGGTGGAAAAGGTTTTGACCACGGAGCCCGAAAGGCCGCGCTCCTCGTGGAGGTATTTGACGAGCAGGGCGAGGAGCCGGTGCGAGCTGACGAAGTCCCCGTTCTCGTCCACCATGCCGATGCGGTCGGCGTCGCCGTCGTTGGCGAGGCCCACGGCACAGTCCGGGTCCGCGGCCACCGTGTCCGAGAGGGTTTGCAGCCGGTCGGCGATGGGCTCGGGGGCCACGCCGTGGAAGCCCGGGTTCAGGTCGTGCCGCAGCGGATGGACCTTGTCGTCGCCCAGCAGGTCGATCACGAGGTCCTGTCCGGCGCCGAACATCGCGTCGTGGGCGATGGTGAAGTCGGCCGCCGTGATTGCGTCGATGTTGAGGGTCTCGTGGAGGGCGTTCAGGTACCCGGAGCGCACGTCGTGGAGGGCAACGTGGCCGTCCGACGTCAGGTCGTCGAAGGGCGGGAGCGTGTCGGGGAGGGCCGAGGCCGACGGAATGGCGTCCTCCACGGCGGCAATCATGGGCGGGGGCGCGGGCCCGCCGAAGTGCGCCTTGATCTTGTAGCCGTTGTACTCGGGCGGGTTGTGGCTGGCGGTGATGACCACTCCGGCGTCGGCCCCCATCGCCTGTGTGGCCCAGCTCACGGCGGGGGTGGACACCATCGTGTCGGCAAAGGTAACGTGCACGCCCGCCGCCGCGAGGACCTGGGCGGCCCGTTCGACGAAGGAGCGGCCCAGGAAGCGGGGGTCGTGCCCCAGTACGACGCTCGGGGTGTCGCCGTAGTCGTCGTGCAGCCACGTGGCCGTGGCGTGGGCAACGCGGGTGAGGTTCTCGAAGGTGTAATCGTCGGCAATGACGGCGCGCCAGCCGTCGGTGCCGAATGCAATTGAGGAGTCGGACATGGGAGAGGGCTCCAGTCAGAGTGGGACATGACGGTGAGCGACCCGCGAGGGCCGCCCATAAGATAAGGGAGCCGCACCCGAAAAAGCCATCCGGCGCTGAGCGCGTGCTCCCCACGGGAGGAAGGCGAGATCGGGCGCGCCAGGGCGCGAACGAGTGGGACCAGGCTGCGTAAGGGAAGTCGGATAAATCGTTCGCTTCCTTACACCTGCACTGTCTGAGTCTATGCGCATCCTGCAGGTCCTCGGGTGTTGTCTTCTCGGCGCCGGTCTTTTGCTCCCCACCCTCTCACACCACCACTCCGCCCAGGCGCAACAGATCCGGATCGGGGCCGGCGGCGGCTGGGCCCCGGCCGTCACCGAGGTGACGTATTCTGGAGTCTTTGAGGACCCGCAAGATTCTGAGGAGGTGGAGGCGGATGTAAGCACCACGTTTGGGCGTCACGTGTACGTATCGGCGGGCTTTGTTCGGGGGATCTCCAGCAACTTCGATCTTGGGGTGCGCCTCCGCGCCCAGGAGTCGCGGTTTGAGGGCGACGGGGCGGACCTCACAGCGGGCTGCAGTGTGGACTGCACGCTCTCCAACTCTCTGGATGGGCGCCTGCGGGCATTGACACTGGAGGGCCGAATCGTCCTGACCTCCCTCGGGCGCATCGAACCGTATCTGCTCGTGGGGCTTGGCGTCGTGCACACGACAATGGATGGGGCCACGGTCAATTTCGTGAACGACCCACGACAGGTGGACTTCTCGGACATTGAGGTGACGGATGCGGGGGGCGACGTGGGCCTTGGGGCCTCCGTACACCTCGCCGGCGGGTTGCATCTCGACGGGGAGTTTCGGGTCACCGGAAGTTTGCCGGGCGGAAAAGAGAATGCTGTTACAGTGTTGCCGTTATCCCTTGGTCTCGCCTATCATTTTGGGCGTCCGTAGCTGCTTCTTCTCGGGTACGTGGCGCGTCGGTCATGAATGAGAACCCGTTTTGTACGCTTTTCCTTCGTTGACACCTCTCAAATCTCGTGATTTCTTTTGTTCGAACCGCCACGGCACTGTGCATCGGCTTGTGTTTGTTTGTGTTTGGGGCACCTCCAGCCGCGGCTCAACCAGCGTCCTGGGATGTGGTCGATCGCATGTCGTACGAGCAGGCCCTGGCCACCTACCAGGACTGCGGGCTGCGGAAGCTTGATTTAGACATGTTCGTCGAACGCCTTCCAAAAGGGGCCCTTCAGCGGGCGCCCGCCAATCAGACGGCCACCATCGAGGTGACCTACAGTGACTCCTTCCCGGCGGATGCCCAGGCGGCATTCCAGCGGGCGGTGGACATCTGGGAGACACACATCTCCTCGCCGGTGCCCATTCGACTGAACGCGGAGTGGGAGCCGCTTGGGGGGAATACGTTGGGGGCCGCGGGGCCACGGCTCGGTCTGATCGACACGAACGATGACGGCAGCGGCGATACCATTATCGGATTTCCGCTCCTGGATGCGTTGACCGGGACCGACCAATCGGAGGGCGGGTTTGACATGGTTGCCCGATTCAACAGTCAGCGGAGCGACTGGCACTTCGGGGAGGGGCCCGCCCCGGCCGGCACCATCGACTTTACGAGTGTGGTCCTGCACGAAATTACCCACGGCCTCAATTACGTCGACGTCTTCAACTACAACAACGGGACGGGGGGGTACGGGCTTGATTTTGACAGTGATGGGCAGATCGACGGCGAGGAACGGTCGCCCGGGCCGTTTGGGCGTCTCCTTGTGGAGGACCCCCCGAGTAGCCCAATTCGTGTTCTGACGAACGAGGACCAGTTTCCCAATCCGTCGGAGGCCCTCGGCGATGCCTTGACGAGTGACCGTCTCTTCTTCGATGGGGAGCAGGCGATCCGGGGGGCGGAGCAGGGCGACGGCCCCGTTCCTCCGATGATGTACGCCCCGCTCTTTTTTCAGGCCGGATCAAGCATTGCGCATCTGGACGAGTCGGCCTACCCCCCGGAGTCCCCGAACGCCCTTATGACCCCGCAAATCGGGACGGCGGAGACCAATCGGCTCCCCGGCGCCGTCGTGTGTGGGCAAATGAAGGACATGGGGTGGCCCCTCGGCACGGGATGTCAACAGTTCTTTCGCGACGTCTTTGCGCTGGACCTACAGTCGGCGAATACGGCCGACGGCAGCCGCACGCTCTCGTGGAGCGTAGGGGCGGATGCCAACATTGATGAGTACCTCGTGGATCGGATGTACTTTGACGGCGAGTTTGAGACGATCCGGGAGATTGACGCCTCCTCGCTAGAGGAGCCGTCGGTCACGCTGGACAGCCTCGGCCTCGGGGTGTTTTCCTTCCGGCTCCGCTGGGTGCGCTCGGATGGGTCGCAGGGCACCTCCCTCGAAACGGTACGGGACACGGTCAACGTGGACAACGTGGCGACGGAAGTCGCGGGGCGGGACGAGCAGGGGCGGGGCACTGTCTCCTTCTCGTGGACGGAGCCGCCGGGCACGCCGTCGTCCGTGCGCTACCGGGTGGAGCGCCGGCTGGGGACGAGCGGGTCGTTTCGGCCGGTGACGACGACCAATCAGACGAGCTATACGGCCGAGCGGCAGACGCCGGGCCGCTACCAGTACCGCGTGCGGGCGGAGGACGGGCAGGGGAATTCCATCGTGAGTGCGTCGGAGGACGTGGAGGTTGATTTCGACGGCGACGTGTACGCGCTGGGGCCCTACCCAAATCCCGTCCGCGACCGGGCGACCTTCGAGCTGACGGCCCGTGAGACACAGTCGGTGACGGTGGAGGTGTTTAACTCTCTCGGCCAGCGTATGTACTCGGAAGACCGGACCGTGGACGCGAACGTCCCCACCCGGATTACCATTGACGCCGACACGTGGGGGAGTGGGCTGTACGTGCTCCGAGTGCAGGGCGAAAGCGGCATCACGGAAACGCAAAATATGCTCGTCGTCCGGTAGCGATGGGCCTCACCACAGACACGATCACAACACGCTTCTCGTATGCTTCGCGTTGGGTCTTTTTGCATGGCGGTCGTCTTTGCTCTTGGACTCCTGGGGCCGGCGGAGGCGCAGGCGCAGACGGAGGGCTTTGCGACGAAGTCGGTGGGAATGCTTTCGGTAGAGGCGGTGTCGGACGAGGTGCGACGGGCGGCCCGCCAGGCGCTCCGAGGGCCGGACGACGCGACCAAGAATGGCCCCATGTCGCGGCTTGGGACCGAGCTGGCGCTGCTCTACCATCAGCACGAGGCGGGCGGCCGGGCCGCGGTGCAGTCGCTCCGGGGAGACCGGTCGCGCCAGGCGAGTGTGCAGGGCCCATCGGACCCGGCCCGCGGGGAGAGCCGGGTGTATTCGCCGGTCGCGGCGGACGGGCGCACGGTGGTCGTGGACGCGGTCGCCGCGACGGATGTTGCCACCCTGCTTGACGACCTGCGGGCCCTCGGGCTGGAGGACGGGGCTACGACCGGGGCCGTGGTGTCGGGGCGCCTTCCGATTGGGGCGCTCGAAGAGGCGGCACAACTCGCCTCGCTGCGCGGCATGCTCCCGTCGTACATGCGGGTCCACGTCGGGAGCGTGGAGTCGGAGGCGGACACGTCTCACGGAGCATTCCGGGCCCGGATGGAGAAGGGCGTCGATGGGGCCGGAGAAAAGGTGTGCGGGCTCTCTGACAGCTATGATACGGCGAGCGGGACCATCACTTCGGCCTCCGACGATGTGGAGTCCGGGGACCTGCCGGGCGAAGGCAACCCGGAGGGGCGAACGGCACCGGTCGACGTGCTTGCGGACTACGACGGGAGCGACCCGTCCCCCACCGACGAGGGGCGTGCCATGCTCCAGCTCATCCACGACATTGCCCCGGGTGCTACGCTGGGCTTCCACACGGCGTTCGGGGGCGTAGGCAACTTTGCGGAGGGCATCCGGGAACTCGCCGCGGCCGGCTGCGGCGTGATTGTCGACGACGTCGGCTACAGCAGCGAGCCGTTCTATCAGGATGGCCCCGTATCGAACGCCGTCGACGAGGTCGTAACCAGCGACGGGGCGGCGTACTTCTCGTCTGCGGGCAACAACGGGCAGGAGTCGTACGAGGCCCCCTTCCGCAACTCGGGGGAGCCCGGGGTCATCAGCAGCAATTCCACGCGCCACGACTTCGACAGCTCGACCCTATCGACCGATACGGAGCAGCGGATTACGGTAGAGTCCGGCGGCACCTTTCAGGTGTTTTCGTTTCAGTGGACCGATCCGTCGGCACAGGTGGAGGGGTCGTCGGGAGCCGATACGGATCTCGACATTGCGCTGGTCGACCAGGACGGTGAAATTGTCGCGGAGTCGAGCACCGACAACATCGCCACCGGGGTGCCGTCCGAGACGATGGAGTACACCAACAGCACCGGCAGCGCCCAGTCGCTCGACCTCGTGATCGAGAAGGCCGCCGGTCCCGATCCGGACGAAATCAAGTACGTCTACTCGGGAAGTGACTTTACGGTTGAGGAGTACGACACGCTCGGACCCACCCTCTTTGGGCACCCGATGGCCGAGGGCGCGATGGCGGTGGCCGCCGCGCCGTTCTATAACACCGCGGAGTACAATTCCAATTCCGATCCGGCGGCGCTGGAGCCCTTTTCCTCGAAGGGGGGAATTCAGATCCGGTTCGACCAGAATGGGAATCCGACCACGGAGGATCGTGAAAAGCCCGATGTGACCGGCGCGGACGGCATCGATAATACGTTCTTTGGAAATGACATCGACGACGACTTTTTCGACGGCGTGGACGCCGATCCCCATCCGAACTTCTTCGGCACCTCGGCGGCGGCGCCCAACATCGCGGCGATTGGGGCGCTGATTCGCAGTGCCCGTCCGGATCTTTCCCCTGTGGAGGTGTACGACCGCCTGGAGTCGACGGCGGCCGACGTGACGGTCCGACAGAACCGGGAGGGCGACTTCGTCGAGATTGCGTCGGGGGTCGACCCCTGGAGCGGCCACGGGTTCGTGCAGGCCAACCAGGCCGTGCCTACGCCCTCGGGCGTTCAGATTGCCAACCTTCAGTCGGACGATGTGTCGGTGTCATCCGGCAACGGCACCGTGACCCTGCGGTGGCGACAGATCGGCGATGAGAATGTGGATGAGCTCGTCGTCGAGCGCCGCTTCTTCGATGGTGGATTTGCAGAACAGGATCGGTTTGCAACGGAGGGAGCGGGCGAGTACAGCCGCACGGTGGAGCGCCTCACGCCCGGAGAGCATGAGTTCCGCGTGACGGCGGTGGAGCGCGTAGATACCGACGGGGACGGGTCCCCCGAAGACCGGGTGCTCGCCCAGAGCACGCTCCGAACGGTCCTCCGAGCGGACGGGGTGGATGTGTCGGTGGCTCCCAACCCCTTTCGCCAACAGGCACGGGTTTCCGTGACCCTGCCCGAAGACCTCCAGGGCCGCGAGGTCGACGTGCAGATTCAGGTGTTCGATGCGCTGGGGCGTCGCGTGGCGATTCCTACGCTGGAGCGAACGATCACCGACTCCGAGTCCATTCGGCTCAACGCCCGCACGCTTCGGGCGCTGGGCAGTGGGGTGTACTTCTTCCGCGTGATCGGGCAGGGAGCGGACGGCACCGAATTCACGGAGACGGTGCAGGCGATTCACGTCCGATAGCGCAGGGCCCCGATTGGCGTTCGGGGCTGCGCGCGGCTTTAGCGTCGGACGGAGGCCATGGCGGGACTACTCCGCGTCGTCCACGGCATCGGAGGCGGCCTCTTCGTCCCACTCGCCGTTACTGACCGTGGCGTCGGCCGCCTCGTCTGTCTCGTCCTCCTCGTCCGCCTCCGGAGCCGCCAGGGCATCGGGTGCCACGCAGCTGACGTCGGCAATCGCGTCGCCGTCCTTGAGGTTGATGACGCGCACGCCCTGCGTGTTGCGGCCCATCTGGCTGATCTCCTCCACCCGCGTGCGGATCATGATGCCGTTCTCGGTGATGATCATCAGGTCCTCGTCGCCGGCCACGCCCTTGAGGGACACGAGGTCGCCGGTGCGGTCTGTGCGGTTGAGGGTGATGAGGCCCTTGCCGCCGCGGCTCTGCACGCGGTAGTCGGTGAGGGGAGTGCGCTTGCCGTAGCCGTTCTCGGCGATGGCGAGCACGTCGAGGGCCTCGCGCCGGTCGGGCGAGACGGAAATCATGCCCACCATCGTCTGGTTCCCCGGCAGTCGCATGCCCCGCACGCCGGCGGTGTTGCGGCCCATGGGGCGGGCATCCTCCTCGTGGAAGTGCACGGCGCGCCCGCCCGACGAGGCCACCACGACGGTGTTGTCGCCGCCGGTGAGCGATGCCTCGATGAGCTGGTCGTCGTCTTCCACCTTCATGCCGATGATGCCGCCGCGGCGCGGGCGGCTGTAGGATTCCAGCGCCGTCTTCTTGACCTGTCCCTCTCGCGTGGCGGCCAGCACGTAGTGACTGTTGAGGAAGGCCTCGTCCTCGAAGTTCTCCTTGCCGACGCTGATGACGGCCCGCACGCGGTCGTCGCGGTCGATGTCGATGAGGTTGCGAATGGAGCGGCCCTTCGCCGTGCGGCTGCCCTCCGGAATCTCGAACGGCCGCAGCCAGAAGCACTGGCCCTTGTCGGTGAAGAGGAGCAGGACGTCGTGCGAGTGGCAGACGTAGAGGTGCTCGATGAAGTCGTCGTCGCGCTTGCCGGTGCCGCGCATGCCAACCCCGCCGCGCCCCTGCGTCCGGTACGTGTCGATGGGTGTGCGCTTGGTGAGGCCCTGGTGTGTGATGGTGACCACCACGTGCTCGCGCTCGATCAGGTCCTCGATGATGATGTCGTCGCCGCCGGTCTTGTCGATCATCGTGCGGCGCTCGTCGTCGAACCGCTCCTTCACCTTCAGCAGCTCTTCCTTGATGAGCTCCATCCGGCGCTCCTTGCTGTTCAGGATGTGCTGGAGGCGCTTGATCTCGTCGATGATGTCCTCGTACTCGCCGATGATTTTCTCGCGCTCCAGCCCCGTGAGGCGGCTGAGCCGCAGGCGCAGGATGGCGTTGGCCTGGTCCTCCGTGAGCCAGTGGCCCGCTTCGGGCTGTTGGACGAGCTCCTCGTACTCGTCGCCCAACAGCTCCTGTACGGTGTCCTGCTCGCGGTCGGCCTCGACAGGGGGCGTGAGCGGGACGTTGAGCTCGCGCAGGTCCGCCTCGCGGAGCGTGTCCGGGTAGCGGCCCTCGCGCAGGCTCTGGCGGGCGGTGTCGGTGTCGGGCGAGTGGCGGATGATGGCGATGACGGCGTCGAGGTGGTCGAGCGCCAGCGTGAGGCCCTCCAGAATGTGGGCGCGGTCCTGCGACTGTCGCAGGTCGTACTTCGTGCGGCGCACCACAATCTCGTGGCGATGCTCCACGTAGTGCCGGATCGCGTCCTTCAGGTTGACGACCTGGGGCCGCCCGTTGACCAGCGCCACCATGTTGACGCCAAAGGTGTCCTGCAGGCGCGAGTGTTTGTAGACCTGATTCTTGACGATCTCGGCGTTGGCGTCCCGCTTCAGTTCGATCACGATGCGGAGGCCGTCGCGGTCGCTTTCGTCGCGCAGGTCGGCGATGCCTTCAATGCGTTCCTGGCGCACGCGGTCGGCGATGCGCTCCACCTCGCGGCTCTTGTTGACCTGGTAGGGCAGTTCAGTCACCACCAGGGCGCGCCGCCCGCTTTGCACGTCCTCCTCGTGCATCTTCGCGCGCATCACCACGCGGCCGCGCCCGGTGTGGTAGGCCTCGTAGACCCCGGCGTAGCCGTAAATGATGCCGCCGGTCGGGAAGTCGGGGGCCGGCAGGTGCTCCATCAGCTCGTCGATCTCGATGTCCGGATCGTCGATGTAGGCCACCGTGGCGTCGATCGTCTCGCCCAGGTTGTGCGGCGGGATCTTGGTCGCCATGCCCACGGCGATGCCGTCGGCCCCGTTGACGAGCATGTTGGGGAAGGCCGCCGGCAGCACCGTCGGCTCCTCCATCGTGCCGTCGAAGTTTTCCTGCGTGTCGACGGTCTCCTTGCCGATGTCCTGGAGCATTTGCTCGGCGATGCGCGTCATGCGGGCCTCGGTGTACCGCATGGCCGCCGCCGAGTCGCCGTCGACCGAGCCAAAGTTGCCCTGTCCATCCGCCAGCGGGTAGCGCATGGAGAAGTGCTGTGCCATGCGCACCAGCGTGTCGTACACCGACGAGTCGCCGTGGGGGTGGTACTTCCCGAGCACCTCCCCGACAATGCGGGCGCTCTTCTTGTAGTTGGCGCCCTGGGTGAGGCCGAGCTCGTGCATGCCGTAGAGCACGCGGCGGTGCACCGGCTTCAGGCCGTCGCGCACGTCGGGCAGCGCCCGGCTCACGATGACCGACATCGAGTAGTCGATGTACGAGGACTTCATTTCGTCCTCGATGTTGATGGGAATGACGCGGCTATCGTCCGCTTCCATGCTCCGAAGAGGCGTTTGTGGAGGAGACCTACGAGACCGATCGCGCCTGCGCTCGCGCGGGAAGTAACGTCAACGTAGAAAGTGAGAGGCCCAAGTGCTACCGATCCGGCGGGATTGACCGACTCTCTGCACGCTCTTGAAACGAGCGGCGGGGTCCCTTTGCCGCCCGGCCCCCGCGGGTCGGGAACGAGGCGGGCGGGCGTGGGTGTGGGCGTCAGGCCTTTCTCCTCCAAACGTGTCGCTTCCGCCGGTCCGTTCGTGCCATGCCGCCCAACGCCCCCCATTCCATCCGCACGCCCGAAGGGTTCGACCTGCAGGGACACCGGGGATGCCGCGGCCTGGCCCCGGAGAATACGCTCCCGGCCTTCCGGCGCGCGCTGGAACTGGGCGTGACGACGCTGGAGATGGACGTGGTGGTGGCCGGGGACGGGACGATCGTCGTGTCCCACGAGCCCTGGATGGCCGCCCACATTTGCCGGACGCCGGCGGGGGAGCGCATTGCGGCGTCCGACGAGCGGGCGCACAGCATTTACGCGATGGACTACGACCGGGTGGCGTCGTACGACTGCGGACGCCTGCGGCATCCCGACTTTCCGGAACAGGCCCCGCAATCGGCGTCGAAGCCGCGCCTCCGCGACGTGTTCGACCTGGCGGAGGCGTACGTGGAGACGCACGATCGCCCCCCGGTGTTCTACAACATCGAGGTGAAGAGCCGGCCCGAGTGGGACGGGACGTTTCATCCCGCCCCCGAGGCGTTTGTCCAGGGCGTGGGGGCGGTGGTCTCGGAGGAAGGCGTCGCGCCCCGCACAACGATTCAGTCCTTCGACCCACGTGTTCTGGAAGAAGTCCACCGGCAGGGGACCGGGGGACGGGTGGCCCTCCTTGTGGAGGAGACTAGGGAGGAAGAGATCGGGCCGGCCCTGGGGGCGCTGTCCTTTCGGCCCGAGATCTATAGTCCCCACGCAGGGCTCGTGGATGCGGACCTGGTGGCCGCCGTGCACACCCGCGGCCTGGCCCTGATTCCGTGGACGGTCAACGACCCTGACGAGATGCGCCGCCTGATCGCGCTCGGGGTCGACGGCCTGATTACCGACCGTCCGGACCGGGCCCAGGCCGTGCTCCGCGCGGCGGGCCGGTGAGGGGGGGGGCGGCCACTGCAAGGGGGAGATGCCGGACGGGCCTTGCCATCGGTTGTCCGGAATGATATGCTTTTGTGAAGAGAGGGGAGTGGGATACAACGGACCGGGCCCGTTTTGTATTGTAGAAAGCTCTCCCTACCGCTTCTTTCTCACGCGACCCGTTTCTTTTGCTTTGAGTCTCACCGTCGTAGCGAACCGGGTGCCCATTCGACAAACCGATGACGGGTGGGAAACCTCCGTTGGCGGCCTCACCACGGCCCTGCTGCCTGTTCTGGAAGAGCAGGGCGGCGTGTGGGTTGGCATGGGAGAAGACCCCGATCTGCCGGAGCGACAAGAGTACCCCGCCGACGACCCCGACTTTGTGGTGCGGCGCGTGCCCCTGAGCACGGAAGAGCTCGACGGCTACTACTACGGGATGGCCAATCAGATTCTGTGGCCCCTGTCGCACTACCTCGTTCAGCACCTGGAGCTGAACGAGGCGTTCCTGGAAACCTACCGGCAGGTGAACCGGCGCTTTGCCGACGCCGTCCTCGAAGAAACGGAGGAGGGCGGCGACGAGACCATCTGGATTCAGGACTACCACCAGATGCTCTCGCCGGGCTATATCCGCGAGGACCGGCCCGATGTCACCATCGGCCATTTCTGGCACATTCCCTGGCCGGCGATGGAGGTCTTTCGGATCCTTCCGTGGTCGCGCGAGCTGCTGCGCGGCATGTTGGGCTGCGACCTCATTGGCTTTCACGTAGAGGAGTACGTGGACAACTTCCTGGAGAGCGCGGAGACGCTGCTCGACGCCGAGGTGGAGGGCAACGTCATCCACTACGAGGGCCGAGAGATCCGCGCCGAGGCCCATCCCATTGGCATCGACGTGGAGCGGTTCAAGAGCATGGCGCACGACCCGTCCATCGAGGAGGAGGCGCAGAAATTTCGGGACCGCCTCGGCACCGATTATGTCGTGATCGGCATCGACCGGCTCGACTACACGAAGGGCATTCGCTCGCGGATGCTGGCGTTCGAGAAGTTTCTGGAGGAAAATCCGGAGTACCACGGAAAGGTCAGTTTTTTCCAGATTGCCACGCCGAGCCGCACGGAGCTCGAATCCTACCAGCAGATTCGCCGGGAGGTGGACGAGGTGGTGGGACGCATCAACGGGCGGTTTGCGCAGGAGAGCTGGGTGCCGGTCAACTACCGCTACCGCACCTACACGCAGTACGAGCTGTGTGCCTTCTACCGGGCCGCCGACGCGGCGCTCATCACGCCCCTCCGCGACGGCATGAACGTGGTGACGCAGGAGTTCGTGACCGCCACGCAGGACGGCGTGCTCATTCTCTCGGAGCTCACGGGAGCGGCCTATCTGCTCCCCGAGGCCGTGCAGGTCAACCCCTACGACCACGGCGGGCTCGCCCGGGCCATCAAGACGGCGCTGGAGATGCCCCACGAGGAAAAAGTCGAGCGCCTGCGGGGCCTCAAGCGAACCATCGAGACGCTCGATGTCCACAACTGGGCCGACGGCTTCCTGGAGGCGCTCCACCGGTAGGCCGCGATCCTGTCCTCCGGTTCATTTCACCCCCCGCCCGGCCATGCCCCCCGTCGTCGATCGCCCCCTCTTCTTCCTCGACTACGATGGCACCCTGGCGCCCATCGTGGACGACCCGTCCGCGGCCGTGCCGCACCCGGACATTCCTGACCTGCTTCGGCGTCTCGAGGCGCAGCACCCGTTGTGGATCGTCACGGGGCGCGACATCGAGGCCCTCTCGCAGTTTCTCGACCGCCCGTATCGGGCCATCGGCCTGCATGGGGCGCAGGAGGGGACCGTAGGGGGCGAGGCGCGTCAGCTCCTGCCCGAGGAGGCGGTGCGGGCCCTGCGGCGCCTCCGAACGTCCGTCCCCGCCCTGGAGGGCCTCCAGGTGGAAGAGAAAAACCAGACCTTTGCGGTCCACTACCGCGCGGTGGACGACGAAGAGGCCGCACGGGAGCAACTGGCGGACTGGCTCGCCGACCTTCCCGACGCGCTCGACGCCGTGTGGGGCAAAAAGGTGGTCGAGCTCCGCCCGGCGGGGCTTACGAAGGGAACGGCCGTCGAACGCATCGCGGGGGAGCACCCAGACGCCACGCCGGTGTACCTGGGCGACGACACGACGGACGAGGATGCGTTCGAGTCCCTACAGGCCCTCGACCGGGCGGCCGTCACGGTCAAGGTGGGGGAGGGGACGACGAGCGCCAGTCATCGCCTGGCGGGCCCCGACGCCGTGGCCGATTATCTGCGTCGGTATCTTTGAGCAACTGGCTATTCTGGAGGGGCGGCCTCCTCGACGAGGGCCAGCAGTTCGGCCAGCATCATCGCCGTGGCGCCCCACACTGTGCGGCCGGCCACGTCGTAGTACGGCACCTCCACCGCCTGATCGTGTAGCCTCCACGTCTCCACCACGCGTGTGTTCGGATCTAGCAGGTGATGGAGCGGCGCGTGGAGCACCTCGGCCACCTCCCGGTCGGTGGGGCGCAGCGGCGGGGCGGGATCGACGACCCCCACGAACGGGTGGACGCAGAAGTTGGACGGAGGAATGTAGAGGGGCGTGAGCCCGCCCAGGAGGCGGACGGACTGCGGGGCCAGGGCAATTTCCTCGTGGGCCTCCCGGAGCGCCGTGTCGCGGAGCGATTCCTCGTCCTCGCGCTCTCCCCCCGGAAACGAGATTTGCCCGCCGTGGTCCGGCAGGTCGTCGCGCCGCACCGTGAGGATCACCGACGGGAGGTCGTCGGAGGGCAGGAGGAGGGCCAGCACGGCGGCTTCCCGGCAATGCCGATCGTCTACCGAGAGGGCGTCCCGTCGCAGCTCGTAGCGCGGGGCCATGCGGCGGTGCGCCTCGTGGCCGGGGAGGGGGCGCTGGAGGCGCGAAGAGAGCCGGTCGAGGAACGAAACAGGGAGCGGCATGGGCATCCACCGAGAAGCCGGCATACAGGCAGAGGTTCCGAGCAGGGGACGCGTCACAAAAAACGCCCCCGACCGATCAATGCGGCCGGGGGCGTTGAACGTCCACGAGGTCTCGTGGGGGCAGACTACTGGATCTCGATCTGGCGGGGCTTCACGTCCTCCGTCTTCGGCACCGAGATGGTCAGCACACCGTTCTCGTACGTGGCCTCAATGCCGGCCGCGTCTACCGTCTGGGGAAGCGTGAAGGCGCGGTGGAAGTGACCGAACGGGCGCTCGACGCGCACGAATTCGGCATCATCCCCGGGTCGGTCGTTCGTGCGCTCGCCGCTCACGGTGAGCTCGTTGTCCTGATAGTTGATCGTCAGGTCGTCTTTGCTCATGCCGGGCACGTCGAGGCGGATGCGGTACGCCCCCTCGGTCTCGAGGAGGTCCATGCGCGGGGCCCAGACGGACTGCCGCGACGAGCGGTCGCCGTCCTGATCCCGCGAGGGGGAGAAGCGGCCAAACAGGCGGTCGATTTCGCGCTGAAGGTCGCCAAGGTTGCGGGTACGGCGGGTGATACCAGTCATGGGAGGGTGGGAATCAATTCAGAAGAAGAACGGAACGAGAGCGAGGCGACGGCCCGTGGCCGCCGGCCCTCGCGCAAGCACTCGCTCATTCTTTGTTACAACACCCGTACCAGTTCGGACCCGAGGCCACGCAAAACTGTCAGAACGGCGGGGCGCCCGACGAGATGGCAATACCGTCTTTGCCGGACGGAAAATGTGGCAATCGCCTCTGTCCGGGCTCTGCCACAGTTTCGAGTCGCCTGACGGTTCGCCAGTTCTGCCGCGGAGGGGGCGTTTTACTGACAGGAGGCGGGACGGACGGTGCCTTCGACCGATCCGAACCCGATCTGATAGTCGTCGCCGTCCGCGTGTCCGCGCATCACCACGTGGTCGCCGTCCTCCAGGAACGAGCGCGTCTCGCCCCCGGGGAGCTCCACGGGCTCCTGCCCGCGCCACGACAGCTCCAGCATGCTTCCGTAGCTGTCCTTGGTGGGGCCGCTGATGGTGCCGGAGGCCATGAGGTCGCCGGGGCGCACGTTGCAGCCGTTGACGGTGTGGTGGGCCAGCTGCTGGCACACGGTCCAGTACATGTGGCGGAAGTTGGTTTCGCAGACGGTGTGCGGGGCGTCCATCGAGGGCGTCTGGAGGCCCACGTCCAGGGCCACGTCGAAGGTCCAGTCCGCGTCCTGCTGCAGGTAGTCGAGCGGGGCGGGGTCCTGCTCCGGCCCCGATACGCGGAAGGGCAGCAGGGCCGCCGTCGGCACGATCCACGGCGAGATAGAGGTGGCGAAGCTCTTGCCGAGGAACGGCCCGAGCGGCTCGTACTCCCAGCCCTGAATGTCGCGAGCACTCCAGTCGTTGACGAGGCAGAAGCCGAAGATGTGCTGCGGCGTCTCCTCGATGGGGATGGGCGTCTCGCGCGGGTTGCCGGGCCCGACGAAGAAGCCCACCTCGAGCTCAAAGTCGAGCAGCTGGGAGGGGCCGTACACCGGGGGCTGGTCGGCGTCGGGGCGCGTCTGGCCGCAGGGGCGTCGCACGTCCTCGCCGCTCAGGATGACGCTGCTGGCGCGTCCGTGGTAGCCCACCGGCAGGTGCTTCCAGTTCGGTTTCAGGGCATTTTCGGGGTCGCGAAACATCGAGCCCACGTTGCGGGCGTGGTGCTCCGAGGAATAAAAGTCGGTGTAGTCACCCACGTCGACGGGCATCCGCATTGTGACGGACGCGCGCTCGTGGAGGGCCCGCTCGCGGAGGGCGGCGTCGTCTCGCAGATCGGCGGTGTCGGCGCGGAGGAGGGTTTGCAGCCGCTCGCGCACGGCCGACCAGGCGTCCTGCCCGAGGCCCATGAAGGTATTGAGCGTGGCCTCCGAAAACGGCTCGGCGGCCTGCACGTCGGGGTGCTCGAAGTGGCCTTCTTCCTGGAGCACGGCGAGGTCGAGCACGTGGTCGCCAATGGCGACGCCTACGCGGGGCGACGAGGCGGCCGGCGGCACGAACACGCCGTACGGCAGGTTCTGGATGGGGAAGGGGCTCTGGTCGGCCCCGTCGAGGAAGGAGGTGAGGGACGAGTCAGCCATGTAGGGAGGAGGGTCGTGTTGGTGTGTGAGAAGGGCGGGAGGCTACAGCAGGTCGAGGTCGCGCAGATGGTCGATCGGCTCCTCGAAGCTGCAGCTGCCGAAGGAGAGGGCGAGGGCGTTTCGGGCGTGTTCGATGCCGTCGAGGGGGACGGCGGCGTTCCGCCAGGCAAAACGCTCCTTCAGGAACTGAAAGTTGGTCGCGTCCTCGTCGCGCAGGACGGGAATGAGGTCGTCGGCGTCGAGCCCGTGCTCCGCGGCGAGGGCGGCGGCCCCGAAGATGTTGAGGAAGCCGTGCATCTCGGTGTCGAATCCGTCGTCGTAGTGGCGGAGGGGGTGGTGAAGGCCCGCCGTGGCCTTGAACGAGACGCCGGCGTCGCGGCAGGCCACGATGAGGGCGGCCACCTGTTCGACGCTGGGAATGTCGCTGGGCTCGGCTCCGCCGCACCGGAGCTTCAGGCCGAGCGTGGAACGGGCGGGCACGGCCTGTCGGCTGTTGTGCCCGGCGACGGCGGCGCAGAGGGGGCGGAGCCCTTCAATCGTGTCCGATTCGGTCGAGACCTCGAAGAAAAAGTCGAGCTGCGCGGTGCCGTCGGCCACCAGTCGCTGGTGTACGCTTTCGAAGAAGGAGCGGAGATCCGCCTGGGAACTCCCGATGAGCGACGTGGGGAGGGGGACCTCCATGAGGTCCACTGTGGCCCGCCCGCCATATTCCTCGTCGAAGGCGTCGATCACGTCCAGGTCGCGCCCGAGCGCATCGAGGAAGGTGTCCGGGGTGTCGCCCCCCGTGCCGAGGACCGAAAACTGGTAGGGGGCACCGGTAGAGAAGGAGCGGTGGAAGGGGCTGAGGTCCGGCAGGCGGCGGACCGGGAGCACGAAGCGGGACAGCATCCACGCCTCCGATTCTTCTCGGTAGTCGGCGTAGTTCTGGAGGGCCCGACGGAGCGACAGGTCGGCCGGCGGGAAGAGACCGGCGTAGTCCACGATCTCGTGGAGGAGGGCTTGGAGGCTGGGGGGGAGCGGCGTGTCGGCGGGGTCGGTAGACTCCATGGAGGGAGACGGGTTGGGGAAAAGCCACAGGCCGAGTGGCAGGAACAGGTGATAGCGCTTCCAAGAAAGAAATCCCGGCGCTCAGTTACAACGGGAAACACCGACGGTGTTCTGAGTTCACGAAGGCATGACGTGATCGATTTTGCATCGGCTGGTGCTGCCTTATAGATTGCGAGCAGTATAAAGCACGCTCATCCGGGGCACTGGGCTGTATTGCAGGACCGAGCGTGACGCAGGGCATGAGGCCCTGCCCGGCCGAGGCCCCACAGACGACCGTCACGCACACGACCTGTTTTTTTGGACCGATTCTGAACCCATGATGACGACACGACGCCCTTTTTTCGCCTCGCTGCTTGCCGCTGCGTTGGTTCTGGCTACCATGGCCGGCTGCTCAGGCGGCAATCCCTACATGAGTACGGCTGAGAGTGCCATGGAGGAAGAGAATTACGAGCGCGCCCTGGCCAACATTGATTCGGCCCTCGCACAGGATTCGGCCAATGTATCGGCCTACCAGATGCGGGCACAGGTGCTCCGCCAGATGTCCGACACCACGATGGCCCCGGACGAGTACCGCGAGCTTTGGGTCCGCGCCCGAGAGGCAGAGGAGCAGGCCATCCAGTTCAACCCGGAGGCGCGGAGCGACATTCAGGGACGCCGCCAGCTCGCGTACTTCAATGAATTCCAGCGTGGAGCCAACGCCTTTAACCGAGCCCAGCAGGAAGGAGACACGACGGCCTTTCGGGTGGCGGCGCTGTCGTTTGGGGCCGCCGGGGCGACGTACCCGGACTCGGCCAGCACGCACCTGAACGAAGCGTACGCCCGCATTAACCTGGGCGAACGGGAAGAGTCCATCCCCGTCCTGGAGCGGTATATGGAGGCGGCCGATACGGCCGACACGAACGCCTACGCCATCCTCGGCCGGTTGTACATCTCGAACGACCGGATGGACGACGCCATCTCGCTGCTGGAGAAGGGCACTGAGGTGCACCCGGACAATGAAGAGATGCGTTCCCTTCTGCTGAACGCCTACCAACAGTCGGGCGACACCGAACGAGCCATGGAGGCCTACCGCCAGGAGGTGGAGGAGAATCCGGACAACGCCACGTACCGCTACAATTACGGCTCCATGCTTCTCAGCGCGGATCGCCTCGACGAAGCCATTGAGCAGCTGCAGGCGGCCGTGGACCTTGAATCCGACAACGCGAAGGCGCAATACAACCTGGGCGCGGCGTACGTCAACAAGGCGGTGGCGACAAACGACAGCATCGCGACCATTGAAGACCGCGTACGGGAGGAGGACCGTGAGGCGACGGAGCAGGAGAGCCAGCAGATTCGGACGCTGGCCAAGCAGCGGCAGCAGGCCTTCCAGAATGCGATTCCGCCCCTCGAGCGGGCCCGCCAGCTGAGCCAGCAGGGCGAGAGCGGCTACCTGGAGGACTCCTGCCGTGCCCTCTTCCAGGCGTACGTGCAGACGGAGCAAACGGACAAGGCCGCCGACGTGGAGCAGTGCGCCGGCTTTGAAGAAGGGCGAGCCGAAGAGATGACGGAGGAGCAGGAGCCGGGCGGCGGGAACTAACGCCTTCCCCCCCCCCTCTGGCCGGGACTCCCCATTCGATCCGACCGTGCGAGCCCGGGCCCTGCAGGGTCCGGGCTCTGGTCGTTGGGGCTTCCTATCGGAACGAATTCCTTCTCAGTACACCCCTTACAGCACCCACGCATCATGTCTACTTCTGACGCCTCCGCCGACCACGACATCCCGTCGGGGTTCGGCACGCGCGCCGTCCACGCCGGGCAGGAACCGGACCCGGCCACCGGGGCGGTCATGACGCCCATCTATCAGAGCTCAACCTTCGCCCAGTCCGCCCCCGGCGAGCACAAAGGCTACGAGTACTCCCGGGTGAGCAATCCCACCCGCACGGCCCTGGAGGGCAATCTGGCGGGCCTCGAAAATGCGGAGCACGGCATTGCCTTCGCCTCGGGCGTGGCCGGCATCGACGCCATTCTGAAGGGCGGGCTGCGCCCGGGGGACCACGTGGTGACGACGAACGACCTGTACGGGGGGACCTTCCGCCTCTTCAAAGAGGTGTTTGAGCCCTACGGGCTGGACTTTACGTTCGTCGACATGACGGACCTGGAGGCGACCGAGGCGGCCCTGCGGCCCGAGACCGAACTCCTCTGGGTCGAGACGCCCACGAACCCGCTCATGCGCATCGCCGACATCGAGGCGCTCTGCGACCTAGCCGCGGCGAACGATGCCGACGTGGCCGTGGACAACACCTTCGCGTCGCCCTTTTTGCAGCAGCCGCTGTCCCTGGGGGCCGATCTGGTGCTTCACTCTGCGACGAAGTACCTGGGCGGCCACTCCGACCTCATCCTCGGGGCCGTCTGCACCGACTCCGATGAGTGGGCGGAGGCCCTCCGCTTCCAGGTCAAAAGCGCCGGCGCCTCGCCCGGTCCCATGGATTCGTTTCTCGCCCTCCGGGGCACCAAGACGCTTCACCTTCGCATGGAGCGCCATTGTGAGAATGCGCGCCGCCTCGCGGACTTTCTGGATGACCACGACAAGGTGGGGCGCGTGCGTTACCCCGGCCTCGCCTCCCATCCGGGGCACGACATCGCCGCCCGGCAGATGGAGGACTTTGGGGGAATGATCTCATTTGAACTGACGGACGACCGGATAGAGGCCGCCAAGACGGTGCTTTCGGGCACCGACGTGTTCCTGCTGGCCGAAAGCCTGGGCGGCGTGGAGAGCCTCATCGAGCACCCCGCGTCCATGACGCACGCCTCGATTCCGCCGGAGGAACGCCGCGAGATCGGCCTCACCGACTCGCTCATCCGCCTGTCGGTGGGCGTCGAAGACATCGACGACCTGCGCACGGACCTCGACCGGGCGCTCGCGGCGGTGTAAGGGGCGGTCGGGGCGTCACCAGCCGATCGTGCCCGCCCCGCCCTTAAACGGGCCCACGATGTCGTCGGTAATCCAGCCGCCGTAGAAGTCGCCCTCCTGAGCGCGAGCCTGCTCCTCGCCCACAAAGCACGCGTCCATTTTGCTGGGATAGAAGGCGAGGTGATCCGCGAGGGCCGCATAGCGATCGGTGGGGTTTGGGTAGCCCCATGCGGCCTGCCGGGCCGAGCGGTCCCCGACCGTGGCCGTGTAGTACACGGCGCGCCCCTTGAACTCGCACATTGAGGTCCGCGACTCCCGCTGAAGGTGCTCCATCGCCACGTCGGCGGGCGGGAGGTAGTAGACCGGCGGGTGGCTCGTTTCGAGCACGCGCAGGGCCTCGGTCGTATCGGCGAGGACCGTATCGTTGAAGACGACCCGGATGCGCCGTTCCTCTGGCTTCAGGGCCGGCGGGCGCGGGTAGTCCCACACGGATTCCTGGTTCGGGCCGGGGGCGGGACGAGATGTGGGCGATGGCATGTCGGATGGTTGGGCTATGAGGGGGCGGGGAGGCGCCACTCTTGGGCGAGGGCGTTGATCTCGGCGCGGAGGGGCCGGTCCTCCACGATCGGCTCTACGGAGGGCATCCAGTCGGGGGGCGGAGGCGCGGGGCCGTCGGCGCGGTTGGCGGCCCGCAGGTGGGTGAGCTGGGCGAGGCTGAGGCCGAGGACGGCCAGGATTGGGGCGAGGCGCTCGGTTTGTTCGTGGGCCGTGCGGGCGGCCAGGGCCCCCATCGACACGACGTCCTGATTGTCGTTGTTGGTCGGGATCGACGAGGTGGCCGCCATTTGTGCGTTTTGTCGGAGCTCGGCCACCAGGGCCGTGGCGGTAAGCTGCGCGCCGGCGAGGCCGCTGGTGGGGCCCGGCGTCCAGGCGAGGAGGGGCGGCGCCCCTCCGTTCTGGTCGGGCGAGAGCAGGACATCGAGTTGACGCTCGGCCAGCACTCCGATCTGGGTGAGGGCTTCGTTCAGCGCATCGGCGGCAAAGGCGATCTGCTGCCCCTGAAAGTTGCCGCCGTGCAGGGCCGCGGGCCCCTCGGGATCGATCACGGGGTTGTCGGTCACCCCGTTCAGCTCTGTTTCAACTTGATTCCGGGCGTATCGAAACTGATCTCGGGCGGCGCCGAGGACCTGCGGGGCGCAGCGAAGGGAGTACACTTCCTGGAGCGGGCGATCGTCCTGCTCGGCGGCCCCATGGCGGGTTGCCTCCGCCCGGATGGCGGCGGCGCTTGCCTGCTGGCCGTCGTGGCCGCGGGCGGCGTGGAGACGCGGTGCGAGGGCCTCCAGCGAGCACCCGAGCAGGCGGTAGGCCCATCCGGTGAGGGCCTCGGCCCGCTCCAGCAGGCGGCGCCCCCGGGCGAGGGCCAGCGCGGCGGTCCCCGTCATAAACGCGGTGCCGTTCACGAACGCAAGCGCGTCGCGGGCGTCGAGCGAGACGGGCGTGAGATCGGCGTCCTGCAGGGCGGTCGCGGCGTCCACGAGCGTTCCGTTCTCTGCCAGCATGTGCCCCTGGCCGGTGTACGCCCGGGCCGCGTGGGCCAGCGGGGTCAGGTCGCCGCTTGCCCCGAGCGATCCGATTTCGGGGACGGCGGGCGGCGGCGCCGCGTTCAGCAGACGAAGGAGGGACCGGACGGTCGAGGGACGAATTCCGGAGTGGCCCTGCGCCAGCGACTGCAGGCGCGACAGGACCATCGCCCGCACGATGTCGGGCGCCGCCCACTCCCCGCTCCCCGTGCTCAGGTGGGCGAGCAGCTGGTCGCTCTGGGCGGAGGCGTCCTCCGCGGCCGAGTGGTCGAGGAGGGGGCCGAACCCGGTCGTGAGGCCGTAGATCTCGTCCCCACGCTCGTGTACGTCGGCGAGGGCGTCGCGCGAGCGCGGAAGGGCCTCGTCCGCGGCGGTCGTGAGCGACCCCTTCGGGGCTGGGCGGCGGGCGGCCCGGTCGACCGCTTCGCAGGTGAGGGAGGCGTCGGGGCCGAGGAGAAGGGGCGAGGCAGACATGAGGGCGACCTAGGGCGACGAAGGAGTTTTGGAGCGGTAGGCCTCCGACAAAGAGGCACTCATCGCGCGGCGGTCGACGGTGCCCTTGGACTGCGTCTGCCAGGCCTCCGGGGCCACCGTGGTGTGCCAGACGAGGCGGCTGCCAAGCGAGCCAAGGGTTGCTCGGAGGGCGTCCAGGTCGGGCACCTCGGCGGTGGGCGACTGGGGACAGAGGGCGACTGCGACGTTGTCGCCGTCGGGGGTGAAGAGCAGCGCATCGCGAAGGGTGGCGTACGTCGTCTTGAGGGTCGACTCCAGGACGCCGGCCGGGACGAAGCGGCCGTTGGAGAGTTTGAAGGACGCGTCCTTCCGCCCCCGAAAGATAAGGCCGTCGTCACCGTGCTCCACCAGATCCCCCGTATGGACCGTGCGGGTCGGGTCGAGGCGTTCGAGGCGGCCGTCGCGCCAGTAGCCCACGCAGGCATTTGGGCCGTCAAACAGCAGTTCTCCGTCGTCCGCAATCGTGACGTTGCAGCCGACCGGGTGTCCCAGGTAGTGGGGGCCCCACTCGCCGCGCGCCCCAAGGGCAATGCCGGGCGAGGCTTCCGTTTGTCCGTACCCGGCCCGCAGTGCGGTGTCGGTGAGGGTGGTGGCGAGGGGGGCAGATACCGGCGCGCCGCCTACAATCCCGCCCTGCAGGTCGCGCACGAGGGCCCGGCCCGCCGAGTGGTCGAGCAGGCGCTGGATGGTGAGGGGGACGGCCGACAGGTGCGTGGTGCCCCAGGCGTCCCGCAGGGACACCAGTCCGTCAGGGTTGCGTCCCCCGTCGGGGTCCCGGATCAGTTCGGCGTCTGCCAGAAGGGCGGGCAGGAGGTCGAGGACCAGCCCGAAGGCGTGGGTCCAGGGAAGAACGGAGAGCACCCGGGCGTTGCGGAGCGCGAGGTGCGGCAGGTGACTGGCCAGCACGGAGAGCACGTTGCGGTCCGAGAGGGCGACCCAGCGTCCGTGGTGGGTGCCGGAGGTCCGGAGCAGGAAGCGGACGTCAGGGGTCGGTTCTTCTCGGGGGGACCGCAGGGCCTCGGGGGTGGAGCGCGGACCGGCGAGCTCGTCGGAGGCCCAGGCGTGGGGCCCGTCGTCGGGCGTCACCGCGGCGCGGGCGTCGAGCGGAGAGAGAAGAGACTCGGCGTCCGTGTCCGGCGGGGCGAACGCCACCGTCAGCTGCTCCCAGAGCGCGGCGACGAGGATCTGAACGAAGGCTGTGGAGGGCGGAAGGCTGAGGACGAGCCGGTCGCCCGGCTGCAGGTCGTGTGCGCGGAACGTATCGACCCAGAGGCGGGAGCCCGTCCAGAGGGAGGCGGCCGGGGTGATGGTGTCGTCCGCGATGAGGGCCGGGAGCGGCTCGTCGCAGAGGCGGTCGTGGAGCAGGTCGTGCCAGGGGTTGGGCGAGGCGGGGGCCGGTGTGGACGTGGGCGGGGGGCACTGATCCAGGGCCGCTCGGACGGCCGCCACGGCGTCGGGGGCATCCGACGTCTGGGGAAGGCCGGTCGACTCCGACGAGTCCGAGGTGCCGTTCATCCGCATTGAGAAAAAAGGAGAGTTATCACACAGAAAAAAGTACCGTGCGCGGCGCACCGTGCGCGAGCGACACCGACACGTTAATACTTCTGGACCAGAATCCAATTGTTGCCCGCCTCGTCGCGATACAGGTGCACGTCCACGAGCGTCGGTCGCATCTTGTAGGTGTACGTGTAGGTGAATACCTCGTCGAGGTCGCCCCGCCGCACCCCTCGCTTAAAGCGGCCCCAAAACAGGCGGTTGTTCGTACACGGGGCCACCTGCGTAAAGAAGTTGCGGTCGATGGCTTCCTCCGGGGGGACGCCGCTCAGTTTGGACTCATAGTCGTTGAAAAACTGCACGACCCCGTCGTCATCAATCCGAATGATGCCAAACGACACGGCATTGAGTTCCTCTTCGGGGACGTGCCGGAGCTTCTCGCCGAGAGCGTCGTCCTCAAACTGCAGATCGTCCGCGGAAAGGCCATCTGCGGGCTCCTCAGACGACTCCGCCGGATCCGAGTCGAGGACCGAGGCGTCGTCGGGCGTATGCTGTGCGTCGTTCTCAGACACAGGGTCGGGGGGATGAGTGAGGGGGAAGTGTGAAAGACGGCGATCCACTACGTCGGCCGAAACAGAATCCAGTCGCCGGACGCATCCTGGGGGTGGTACAGTTGAACAAGCAGGGTCGTGGTAGTGTCCGCTCCTGCGTAGGTGTACAAGAAGCAGGTGGTGGCGGGGGCGTCGTCCTCGGGGGAGCGGCGGAACAGAGCGGTATCGGATCCGGGCGCGGCGCGGTCGTCGAATGGGCGGCCGGCCAGGGCGTCGGTGCGATCGGCCGAGAAGCCGGGCCACTGAAGGGCCGCGCGGTTGGCGCGTTGAATGATGCCGTCGTCGTCCACACGGAGGGCGCCCGCCGGCACGGCATCAAGGGCGTCGTCGTCCATTTCGTCGAGGCGGTGGAGCGTGTGAGGTGGGAGCAGCGGGTCGTCCACCGTGTGACGACGGCGCTCGGCGTACAGATCCACCAGTTGGTCCTCCACACGGTCGATCAGCTCGAGCGCATGGTCGAGGTCGTCGATCCCGTGCGCGGCCAGCTGTTCTCGGTCGGCAGACAGCGCATCGAGCTGTTCGGAAAGGCGGCGGACCATCGCAAGAACGGCGTCGGGGTCCGAGGCGTCCAGTTCCGCCTGCGTCCGCTCAGATTGGGAGTTAGAACCGTCGAGGAAGGCGTCCGGGGACGGGGGGGCGTCGGCGTCGCGTTCGGCGTACAGCACATCCAGTTGGTCGGTCAGGCCTTCCACCATCTCTACGACGGCATCGGGCGAGCGTACGCCGAGGGCCCGCTGCAGCTTGTCCTCGCGGGCCAGGAGGAACTGAAGCTGCTCGTACGTATCCGGGTCGTGTTCGTCCTCCTCCGCGGCGGCCCGGGCGGTGGAGGCTTTTTCGGTGTAGAGGTCGTCCAGCTGGGCCTCCATGCTCTTCATCGCCTGCAGGGCGTCCTCAAAGCGACTGAAGTTAGAGTGCGAGAGTGCCGTTTGCAGGGTTCGCATCCGGGGCACGACCGCCTGCGGCTCCGACACCGACAGGAGGTCCATGAGGTCCTCCCATTGGTCCTGGTACCAGGAGTCGTCGGGCCGGTCGGGGGACTCAGTCATCGCAGGGAGAGGGTGGGTGGCAACCCTCACATTGGGTTGAGCAAACAGTTATCACTCCGTGAAATCAGCGAGCCCGGACAACCGTTCCTGCTCAGCGACCGAATTCCGCAACCGTTACACCGGACGTGCGGCGCTACGCCGGGGTGTCGAGCGACTCGAGCAGGGCCTGGAGCTCGTCCTTGAAGCGATCGGCGAGGGCCTGCGCGTCGGCGTCGGTGGGCGCCTCGGTGTAGACGCGGAGGATGGGCTCGGTGTTGGAGGGGCGCACGTGAACCCAGGAGTCGGAGAAGCTAATCTTGAGGCCGTCGATGGTGGAGGTGTCCGCGTCCGCGTACTGTTCGGCCAGTGCAGTTAGCAGGCGGTCCGGCGACTGGTCGGGGAGGGGCAGCTGGTCCTTTGCCATCGCGTACTGCGGGAGGTCGGCGTGCAGGGCGCTGAGGGGGCGTCCCGTTTCGGCGAGGTGTTGGAGGAGGAGGGCGGTGCCCACGAGGGCGTCGCGGCCGTAGTGGAGGTCGGGCAGAATGACGCCGCCGTTGCCCTCGCCCCCCAGCACGGCGTCGACCGCCTTCATGCGCTGGACCACATTGATTTCGCCGACGGCGGAGCGGTGGACGGGTTGGCCGTGGCGGGCCGCGACGTCGTCGATGGCGCGGGAGGAGGACAGATTGGTAACGAACGGGCCGGATCGGTGGCCCCACACGAAGTCGGCCGCCAGCACCTGTGTGAGCTCCTCGAGAATGAAGGTCCCCTCGTCGTCCACCAGGGCGAGGCGGTCGGCGTCGGGGTCCACCGCCAGTCCCAGGTCGGCCCCCACCTCGGGCACGGTTGCGGCGAGTTCCGTGAGGTGGGCGGGGCGGGGCTCGGCCGGGTGGGCAAAGCGACCGGTCGGTTCGCAGTTCAGGCAATGGATGTTCTCCTCGGCCACGCCCAGGCGATGGAGGAGGCGCGGCAGGGCCTCCCCGCCGACCGAGTTGACCCCGTCCACGGCGACCGTGAAGTTCTGACGGGCAATCCGGTGCGGGTCAATCAGGTCGAGCCCCAGGATGGCGTCGATGTGGGGGCCGATGACGCTTTTCGTCGCGTACGTTCCCATCTCGTCGTGACGGACCGGCGCGGCGGTGCCGGCCTCGGCCCGGTCGATCACCGCCTGTCCCTGCTCCGGCGTCAGGAATTCGCCCGACTCGTTGAGCAGCTTCAGGGCGTTCCACTCCTCCGGGTTGTGGGAGGCCGAGAGCACGATCCCTCCGATGGCCTTCTCGAACAGAATCCCCATCTCGACGGTGGGCGTCGGCGCTGGGCCCACGTCGAGTACGTCGCACCCCATGCCGCGCAGCGTGCCCGCCACGATCTGGGCGCAGGCGTCGCCCGTGGTCCGTGCGTCCCGCCCAACAACGACGGCGGGCCGCCGCCCCAGGGCCTGGGCGCGCTCGCGGCACCACGTGCCATAGGCGCCGGCGTACCGCACCAACACTGAGGGGTCGAGGCCGTCCCCTACGATGCCACGGATGCCGGAGATGGAGGCAATGAGCGTACCGGAGGAAGACATGGACGCAGGCTGTTCGGGAAAAGGTCGAAAAGGCCCGGGGTGACGGGACGTCGCAGGGTAGCGAAGGGCTCCCAGATGGTTCCGTTCGCGCCCTCTTAATGGAACCGGGAAGGCCCCCTGCCGTGCCAAAAATCAGGAGAAAATACAGTCCTCACTCTCCCCCTGCGGCGCATGGCGTTTCCCAACGAAGCACATTCGACGACCGAGCGGCGATGGCGTCGTCGCTTTTCCGGACTTACGGTGTTCACCACCGTTCTGCTCATCTGTTGGGGGGGGGTTGTGACGAGCATCGGGGCCGGCATGGCGTTCCCGGACTGGCCCACCTCGCTCGGGTCGTACAACCTCATCAACCCGGTCGATGAGTGGTGGGCCGTGCCCGCGTACCTGGCCGAGCACGGGCACCGGCTGATTGCCAGCCTGGTGGGGATGATGACGGTGGTGCTGGCCGGGTGGACCTGGTGGGCCGACCCGCGCCGGTGGATGCGATGGCTCGGCGTCGCCGCGGTCGTCCTGGTTATCGCACAGGGCATCCTGGGCGGGCTGCGTGTGCTGTGGGTGTCGATTGACCTGGCGGCGGTGCATGCCTGCGTGGCGCAACTGTTTTTCGCCGTTCTTGTGGCAATGACCCTGTTTACGACCGACACGTGGCAGAAGGGGCGTGGCGTCCTTGCGGACACGGACAAGGCGCGCTGGCTGCGCTGGGTCACCTACGCCACAACGGCGACGGTGTACATCCAGATTGTGCTCGGGGCCTTGCTCCGGCATGCGGGGGGAGGGATCTCGGGCGGGTTTACGGCCGTCCACGTGACGGGGGCGTTCGTGGTGGTCGGGCTGGTGGGGGCTGCGTTTGTGATGGCGGAAAAACACTTTGACGAGAATCCCGTGGTGCGCCGGGCGGCCTGGGGGCTCCTCGGGACGATGGGGCTGCAGTTTGCCCTCGGGCTCGCGGCCCTCGTCGTGATGCTTTACGAGCAGGCCCAGCCGGGCCTGAGCCTCGCCCCGGTTCTGCTGACGGTGGGGCACCTGGTCGTCGGGGCGCTCCTGTTCGGAATGTCGATCGTTACGACCCTGTTGGTGGCGCGCCCGCAGCTCGCAGAATCGTCTGACGGACGGGCTCGTTCGTTGCCTTCCGAGCCTGTACTTGCGAACAGGTCGTAATTCCTCCGCTGCCCCTGCACGTGCTCCCACTCTGCACTCTCCTCCTCTATGTCGAACGCTCCTGAACGCTCCTCATCGGACGCCCCGGCCGCGGTGTCGGTGGCGCGAGAGGCCGGGGGCGTTCGGTCGCCATCGCGATCCGTGACGGCGGTGCTCCGCGACTACCTGGAGATGGCCAAGCCGGAAATCTCGTCCGTCGTCACCCTGTCGGCGTTTGCGGGGTTTCTTGTGGGGTCGCCGGCGGGGCTGGACGGCTGGACCCTGTTCTGGACGATGATTGGGGTTGCCCTCTGTGCGGGAGGGGTCGGCATGTTGAATCACGTGCTGGAGCGCCGATACGACGCGCAGATGAAACGCACGACGTCGCGCCCGCTTCCGGCCGGCCGGGTGTCCCCGGCGCGGGCCCGCACGGTGGGCGTGCTCATGGTGTGCGCGTCGGTGGGGCTTCTGTGTCCCCTCGTGAATGTCCTGACGGCCGTCATCGCGGCGCTCACGGCGGTGCTCTATCTGTTCGTGTATACGCCGCTGAAGCGAGTGACGAAGTGGAATACCCTGATTGGGACGGTGCCGGGCGCGCTCCCGGCCCTGGGGGGATACACGGCGGCGACCGGATCGCTGGGCGCGGGCGGATGGGCTGTGTTTGGGGTGCTGGCGTGCTGGCAGATGCCCCACTTCCTGTCGCTGGCCTGGATGTACCGAAAGGACTATGCCCGCGGCGACTACGCGATGCTTCCGGTGGTGGAGCCGGAAGGGGACTCGACGGCGCGGCAGATGGTCGGCTTCTGCGTGCTTCTCCTTCCGCTGAGTGTGGTTCCGACGCTGGTGGGGGCCGCGGGATGGCTCTACGGCCTTGGGGTGTTGCCGGTCGGGCTCTGGTTCCTGTGGACGACGCTCGTGTTCTACGGAGAGCGGACCGGCCGAAACGCCCGCCGCGTACTGAAGGCCTCGGTCCTTTACGTGCCGGCCCTCACGGTGCTTCTGCTGGCCGACTGGTGGATCTGACTCGGGCGGAGGGGACGCCGCTCGCTTCTTTTGTTTCTCTAGACTCGATTGCCCGTTTATGGCTGACCCCGCCGTCGACATTCAGGGGGTTACGCATCGGTACGGAGAGCACACCGCACTCCGCGATGTGTCGCTGCGCGTGGAGGCCGGGCGGCTGTACGGCCTGCTCGGTCCCAATGGCAGTGGAAAGACGACGCTCTTCCGGATTCTCTCGACCCTGATGCCCCCGACGGACGGCACGGCCCGTGTGTTTGGGACGGACACGACGTTGGATCCTGTGGCGGTGCGCCAGGCGCTCGGGGTGGTTTTTCAGGAGGCAGCGCTGGATGGGGGGCTCACGGTGCGCGAAAACCTTCGGTTCCAGGGGGCGCTTTATCGCCTGCGCGGCGCGGCCCTCCAGGACCGGATCGACGAGCTGCTGGCCCGGTTCGATGTGGCCGAGCGGGCGGACGACCCGGTGGAGGAGCTGTCCGGCGGACTGCGTCGGCGGGTGGACCTGGCCCGCGGGCTGCTCCACCGGCCGCGCCTGCTGCTTCTTGATGAGCCGACGACGGGGCTGGACCCGGCGGCCCGCCGCTCGTTCTGGAGGGCGCTTCGTCGCCTCCAGGAGGCGGAGGGCACCACGCTCCTCATGGCCACCCACTTGATGGACGAGGCCGAGCGCTGCGACCGCGTCGGGATTCTGTCGGAGGGGGCCCTCGTGGCGGATGGGTCCCCGGCGACCCTGAAGGGGAAACTCGGCGAAGAAACGCTGTGGCTGGACGCCGATGAGCCGCGCGCGCTCCGGGACCGCATTGAGGCGCAGTTTGGCGTATCGACCCGCCTCGTCGGAGCGCGTGTGCAGGTAGCACCGCCGGACCCTCCTACGTTCCTGGCGTCGCTGTACGAGGCATTTGGCGAGTACATTCAGAGTGCCACTATTCGCACCCCGACGCTGGAAGACGTGTTCATGGTCCATGCCGGCACGTCTCCGGAGGCGCCCCGAGGGCGGGTGCTCGCCCGCGGAGGCTCGCCGGACGAGTCTTCCTGACTCCGCAGGCCCCTTGTCCCCGTAGGTTTTTTTCCCGTCCCGTTTTCTTGTCTGCTCGACCGTACGTCGCGATGCACGTTCTCCGCACCATTGGCGCCCTGACGGGCCGTGAAATTCTGAAGTTTGTGCGCGACCGGAGCCGTGTGCTTGGGGCCGTTGCGCAGCCGCTGGCCCTGTGGGTGCTTCTGGGGCTGGGATTCCAGGGGACCTTTCGCCCGCCGGCGGGGATGGAGGTGGAGGGGGGATACGTGGCGTTTCTGTTTCCCGGCATTCTGGCGCTCGTCCTGCTTTTTACCGCCATCTTCTCCACGATCTCGGTGGTGGATGAGCGCACCTCGGGGTTCCTCCAGGCCGTGATGGTCGCCCCTACGTCCCGGACGGCCCTGGTGCTGGGGAATGCGCTGGGGGGCACCGTCCTGGCGACGGGCCAGGCGCTGCTGTTTCTTCTGGCCCTCCCGCTTCTTGGGGTCCGCCCTACCCTCGAAGGGATGGCCCTGGTCGCTGGGATCTGTGTGCTGACGGGGATCGGGTTTACGGCCCTCGGGTTTGCCATCGCCTGGCGGATGGACACCACGCGCGGCTTTCACGCTGTCATGAACCTCGTCCTGCTCCCGCTCTGGTTTCTGTCGGGGGCCATGTTTCCGGTGGAGGGGGCCGCCCCCATGCTCCGTGCGCTCGTGTGGGCGAACCCGGTGTCCTACGCGGTGAGCGGGCTCCGGCACGGGCTCTACACCGGAACGGAGGCCGCCACCCTGGCAGGGCCCGTCGTGTGTCTCCTGGTCACGACTGCCTTTGCGGCGCTCATGCTCGCCCTGGCCGTGTGGCAGGTGCGGCAGCCCTTCTTCCGCACGTAACCGTCGGCGGGACGGCTCGTATCCGTTGTGCATCCCTCTTGCAACGGCACGCCGGGCCATGTCCATCCTCGAGTACCTCACCGTTCTCGTCTCCATCGTCGTGGGGCTCGGGGTGACTGACCTCGCGGAGAGCGTTCGGTATCTCATCAATCCGGACCAGTCGGTGCGCTGGCACTGGCTCCCCCTCACCTGGAGCGTCGCGGCCCTCCTGATGGTCGTGGCCTGTTGGTGGGGCTTCTTCGACTTCTTGAAAGCGGAGGTGTGGCGGAGCCCGGTCGCGTTCATGCTCATCCTGTTCACGTCGCTGAGCCTATACCTGCTCTGTGCGTTTGCCCTGCCGGACATCGACTGGAAAGAGGACGTGCTTTCGTTTCCGCCGGAGGGGGAGGAGCACCTCGACCTGAAAGCGTACTACTTCTCGGAGTCGCACCGGATGCTCTTTTTCGGGACGGCCATCGTCTTTGTCGTCCTGTTCGCCGTCGTCGCGCACGTTCAGCACGCGGCCGAGCAAGGCGCGTCCATTCCGGGCGCCCTCTGGTCGGCCACGCGGACAAGCCTCCCCTTCGTGGCCACCTACGGCCTGCTCATTGTGACGGACCGCCGGTGGGTGCATGTGGTGCTCACCATCGTGGGGGTGGGGCTCGCGTTCCTCCTGCTCTTTGCGCTCACCCCGATGCTGGCGGAGGGATAAGGGCAGTCGCCCCCGCATCGCCGCCCGGCGAAACGTCGGAAGAGGGTGGAGCGTTCGACCCTCTGTTATGCCCAACGCACCCACCGCCTCCCATACTGTCGGCACTGCGGACGACCGCGTGGACCTCAAAACCATGGACCGCGCGGGTCTGGAGGAGTTTGTCGCCGCGCACGGCGCGCCCCGCTACCGGGGCGAGCAGCTCTTTCACTGGATCTACGGAAAAGGCGTGTCCGACTTCGAGTTGATGTCGGACCTCCCGAAGCGGATGCGACAGGGCCTGCGGCGCGACGCCACCGTGGAAGCCATTGAGGTCGTCGAGCAGCAGCAGGCCGCCGACCAGACGGTGAAGACGCTCTTTCGGCTGCCCTCGGGGCGCCAGGCCGAAACCGTCCTGATCCCGGCCATCGACGAGCGCGGGGAGGCCCATCGGCTCACGGTCTGCGTGTCGAGCCAGGTGGGCTGCGCGATGGGGTGCGAGTTCTGTGCGACCGGCCGCATGGGCTTTCGCGAAAACCTGACGCCGGGCGCCATCTTCGACCAGGTGTGGCACATGAACGAGGTCGCCGAGGCTTGCTTCGGGCGGCCCGTGACGAACGTCGTGTTCATGGGCATGGGGGAGCCGCTCCTCAACTACGACGCGGTGCTCGACAGCATCGACATCCTCACGGACGAGGACAGCCTCAACCTCTCCGCGCAGAAGATCACGGTGTCCACCGTCGGCCTTGCCCGTCGCATCAAAGACCTGGCCGACGACCAGCGGCGAACCAACCTCGCGGTGTCGCTCCACGCGCCGGACAACGAGACGCGCAGCCGCATCATGCCGGTGAACGAGGCCGAAAAGACGAGCCTCCCCGCGCTCAAGGAGGCGCTTCAGTACTACTCTCGCACGACCGGCCGCCAGATCACGTACGAGTACTGCCTCTTCAAGGGCGTCAACGACCGCGAGGCGGACGCCCGCAACCTGGCGGAGATCACGCGCTGGGCCCCGAGCAAGGTGAACCTGCTGATGTACAATCCGGTCGAGGGCCTCAACTTCGAGCGCACCTCCGAAGAGCAACTCGACCGGTTTGTCGAAGTGCTTGTGCAGGAAGGCGTGACCGTGACCGTGCGTCGGAGCCGGGGGCAGGACATCGACGCGGCCTGTGGGCAACTGGCGAATGACGAGGAAGGTGGGTAGAGGGTCGAGAATTGAAGATCGAGTTCGGGGGAGCAAATGCGATTCCCGATTCTCGATCTTCAATAAGCACCGTTCTATGCATGTCCATTTCGTTCAGAGTCGCTTCTTCCTATGGCTTTCTCTACCTCCAACGCTCCCGACTGGATCACCCGTCTCGTCCAGGGCCTGCTCGGCATTCTCGGCTTCTACGCCGCCGTCCGGTTTCTGCCCCGTGTCCTTAAGAGCATGACGCGCCGCTTCGTTTTCGGGCTCATCGGCGAAATCCTGCTGGTGGCCCTTGGGCTGTTCCTCACCCGCCGGGCCACCGAGCGCCCTCCTCGCGACGGCCCCGCTCCGGCGGGCACACACGACCGCGGGACGAGGGGGAGCGGAGGCGCCTAAAAGGGCCGGGGGAGGCCCCTCCACCTCCGATTCGCGTCCGTGGCCGCCCGGTCCGAGAGACGATTCCTCCGCATCCGCGCCGACTCTGCCTGATCCGATGCCATCATGTTTGAGGACTCTCCTTTTCGTTCCGAGCACATCGGCGTCATCACGCATGGGTCGCTGAACGAGGGGATCGAGATGAAGCTCGACCCGAGCGAGTCGGTCGAGGACGTGGTGGCAGGCACGTTCGTGGTCATTCAGGGGGAGAAGCACGACTTCTTCTGCATGATCACGGACGTGGAGATCGAGGCGGCCAACGAGCAGATTTTGCTCAATCCGCCCGATCCCTCCGACGACCTCCTCCGCGAGGTGATGCAGGGCAGCGGCACCTACGTGACGGTGCAGCTGAAGCCGATGCTCATGATGCCGAACACGGACCATCCGGAGCTCACGGAGGAGGAGCCGGCGTCGGTCAAGACGATCCCCGCTCATTTCTCGCCCGTGGCGCAGGCCGAGGCCGACGACGTGGCGCGCGTCTTCGGGGACGAGACGCATGGCGATGGGCGCACCTACTTCCACGTCGGCCACCCCATCGGCATGGAAGAGAGCCCGGTCTGCGTTGACCTCTCGAAGTTTGCCGAGCGCTCGAACGCGATTTTCGGCAAGACGGGGACCGGCAAGACCTTCCTCACGCGCCTGCTGCTTGCGGGGACGATCGTGACGGGGCGGGCCGTGAACCTCGTGTTCGACATGCACTCGGAGTACGGCTATGGGAGCCAGGCGGAGGGGGAGAACGGGCAGGCGCAGTTCGTGAAGGGGCTGCGCGACCTGTTTCCGAGCAGGGTGAGCCTCTTCTCGCTCGATCCGTCCACCACCCGCCAGCGCGGCCACACGCCGGACCACGAGGTGCACCTCCACGCCGACCAGATCCAGCCGGCGGACATCCTGCCGCTGCGCGACACCCTCAACCTGAACGCCACCGCCGCCGAGAGCAGCTACCTCCTCCGAAATCAGTACGGCGACCAGTGGCTCACGACGCTCCTGGAGGCGCAGTCCACCGATGACTTCGAGCGGTTGGCGGACGAGACCGGTGCGCACAAGAATTCAATCGAGGCGCTGCGCCGCAAGCTCGCGCCGTTCCAGGAGTACGACTTCTTTACCACGCGGCCCTCGCCGGACGACTACGACGTCCTCGACGCGCTGCTCGAAAACCTGGAAGGGGGGACGTCGGTGGTGCTGGAGTTTGGGCGGTACGACGACCTGCGGGTGTACCTGCTGGTGGCCAACGCCCTCACGCGCCGCATCCGGCGGGCCTACGAGCAGAAGACGAACCGCTACCGGCAGACGAAAAACGAGGCCGACAAGCCGCGCCCCCTCATGATCACGATTGAGGAGGCGCACAAATTTCTGTCGCCCGACATTGCGCAGGAGACGCCCTTCGGCAAGATTGCCCGCGAGATGCGGAAGTTTTTTGTGAGCCTGCTGGTGGTGGACCAGCGGCCGAGCGCGATCGACGAGGAGGTGGTCAGCCAGATCGGCACCAAGATGGTCGCCAAGCTGAGCGACGACAAGGACATCGGCGCGGCCCTCGTGGGCACGAGCGACGCCTCAAGTTTGCGCGAGATTCTGGCCTCCCTCGACGCGAAGCAGCAGGCGCTCCTGCTGGGCCACGCCGTGCCCATGCCGATCGTCGTTAAGACGCGCACCTACGATCAGGACTTCTACGACGCGTTGCGGGCCCATCCGGCCACGATGGGGGGCTCCGACGGCGACGCCGATCCGGACGAGGAGATGGACGACCTGTTCTACTGAGCCGCTCGTCCGGCGGGGCGACGGGCGGGGCGGACGGCCCCGTCGCCCGCAGGCTACTCCATGTCGGGCGTGTCCGTCGTGTCGGGCGTTTGGAGGAGCCGCTCAGGAACCGCTTCGGGCACGGTCCAGACGAAGACGAGCTCCAGGTTCGTGGGTCCATCCCCGCCCATCTCGATCTTCTGGTCCGGCTCCCAGTCGCCCATCCGGAAGTCGTGCGAGACGATGCGGTCCCCTGGATCGAGCTCGCGGAGGAGCTTCGGGCGCAGCTTCACGTTGATTTCGGGCCACAGGTACAGGGCCACCACGGTGGCCTCGCTGAGGTCGGTCTCGAACAGGTCCTTCTGTCGGAACTCGACCCGGTCGGACACGCCGGCGTCTTCTGCGTTTGCACGCGCTTTCTCGACCAGGTCGGGGTCAATTTCGACGCCGACGGCCCGCGCGCCGAACTCCTGGGCGGCCATGATGGGGATGCGCCCGTCCCCGCTCCCAAGATCGAAGACGACGTCGTCGCTCGATACGTTGGCGGCCTCCAGCATTTGCCGAACGACCCGATCGGGCGTAGCCACGTAGGGCGCGTCCTTCTCGATCGAATCCGAGGGCGCCGTGTCGGGCGCCTGGGCGCTCGCGGACAGCGGGAGGGCAGTCGCCACCAGGAGGCTTAGCGCAAAAATCGGAAGGACGCGGGACATAGGTGGAGGGGAGGCCCGTTCAAGTAAAAAAGAAAAAGTCCGTCCGGGAAAAGGAGCACCGGCGCACTTTAGTTCCCGCCTCTTGGTTTCCGGCCCGGAAGGAGGGGGCGCTGTGGGGAGGTTTCGCAAAATCGTGTGGGGCCGGGGGGCGGAATTGAAATGAACCGCTCCGGGCCAGTATCTTTTTACCCTTTAGGGCGCACCCCCATCTAGCGCTTTGTCCCTCCATTCACATCACCTCGTCCCCCTATGGCCGATTCTTCGGCATCGTCCGATACGACTCCTACGAGCGATCCATCTTACGACCTTATCGCATCGGGTCGCCAGCCGCTCGACGCAATCTTCCGCCCCGAAAATGTTGCTGTGGTTGGGGCAAGCGAGTCGCCCGGCAGTGTGGGCCGCACGCTGCTCTGGAACCTTGTGAGCAATCCGTTTGGCGGAACCATCTATCCGGTAAATCCGAAGCGCGACAGCGTGCTGGGCATCGAGGCGTACGATAGCGTGTCGGACATTGAGGCGGACGTGGACCTGGCCGTCATCGCCACGCCGGCGCCCACGGTGCCCGGCATCGTGGAGGCGTGCGGGGAGGCTGGGATTCGGGGACTCATCATCGTCTCGGCCGGCTTCCGCGAGGTGGGGGAGGAGGGGGCCGAGCTGGAACGGGACATCCGGCAAATCGCCCGCGACTACAACATCCGCATCGTGGGGCCGAACTGTCTGGGCGTGATGCGCCCCCCCAATGGCCTGAACGCGACCTTTGCCGGCGCGATGGCCAACGAGGGCAACGTCGCCTTTGTGAGTCAGAGTGGCGCCCTCCTCACGTCCATCCTCGACTGGAGCTTTCGCGAGAACGTGGGCTTCAGCGCGTTCGTCTCCATCGGGTCGATGCTCGATGTGGACTGGGGGGACATGATCGAGTACCTGGGCGATGACCCGAAGACGGACAGCATTGTCCTTTATATGGAGTCGATCGGCAACGCCCGGTCGTTCCTGTCGGCGGCGCGCGACGTGGCGCAGAGCAAGCCGATTATCGTCATTAAGGCGGGGCGTACCGACGCGGCGGCCGAGGCGGCGGCGTCCCACACCGGTACGCTCACCGGCAGCGACGACGTGCTCGACGCGGCCTTCCGCCGGTCGGGCGTGCTGCGGGTCGACGACATCAACGACCTCTTCTACATGGCCGAGGTGCTGGGCAAGCAGCCCCGCCCCGAAGGCCGCAACCTCACCATCCTCACGAACGCCGGCGGGCCCGGCGTCCTGGCGACGGACGCGCTGATTGGGGGCGGGGGCGAGCTCACCCCCCTGTCGGAGGAGGCCCTGGACGACTTCAACGACATCCTCCCCGCGGCCTGGAGCTACAGCAACCCCGTCGACATTCTGGGCGACGCCGACCCGGAGCGCTACGCGAAGTCGCTCGAGGTGGCGGCGAACGATGAAAACAGCGACGGCCTGCTCGTGGTGCTCACCCCCCAGGCCATGACGGAGCCGACGAAGACGGCCGAGCACCTGCGCCCCTACGCCCGCGACAACCGGAAGCCCATCCTCGCGAGCTGGATGGGGGGCGACGCGGTGGCGACCGGCGAGAAGATTCTGAACGAGGCGGGGCTGCCCACCTTTGCCTACCCCGACACGGCGGCGCGCGTCTTCAACCACATGTGGCGCTACAGCTACAACCTGCGCGCCCTCTACGAGACGCCCAGCCTGCCGGCCGATGAGGAAGGCATCCCGGACCGCGACACGGCCGCCAACATCGTCGAGGAGACCCACGAGAGCGGGCGCGTGCTCATGACCGAGTACGCCTCTAAGCGATTGCTCTCGGCCTACGGCATCCCGACGGTGGAGACGCGCATCGCCGAAACGGCCGACGAGGCGGTGGCCGCCGCCCAGGAGATTGGCTATCCGGTCGCCGTCAAGATCCACTCCACGTCCATTACCCACAAGTCGGACGTCGGCGGCGTCAAGCTGGGCCTTGGCACCGACGAGGCCGTTGCGGACGCCTTCCGTACGATTGAGAGCAACGTGACCGCCGACGGCTTCGACGGGGTGACGGTGCAGCCGATGATCGACCGCACGGACGGCTACGAGCTCATCATCGGGAGCAGCATGGACGAACAGTTCGGTCCCGTGTTGCTCTTCGGGTCCGGCGGCCAGTTGGTGGAGGTATACAAGGACCGGGCGCTCGGCCTCCCCCCGCTCAACACCACGCTTGCGCGACGCATGATGGAGCAGACCGACATCTACGAGGCGCTGGAGGGCGTGCGGGGGCGCGACCCGGTGGACCTCGACGCCCTGGAGGCGATGCTCGTGCGGTTTAGTCAGCTGGTGGTGGAGCAGCCGCGGGTGAAAGAGATCGACGTCAACCCGCTCCTGGCCCGGCCCGGCGAGGACGGACTGCTGGCCCTGGACGCCCGGGTGGTGCTCCATCCCTACTCAACGGACGAGGACGATCTGCCCACGCCCGCCATCCGGCCGTACCCGCGGCAGTACATCGGCACCCATACGATGCTGAACGGAGAGGAAGTGACCGTGCGGCCCATCCGGCCCGAGGATGAGCCCAAGCTCGTGACCTTCCACGAGCGGCTCTCCGAGCGGAGCGTCTACCTGCGCTACGCCAGCCTCATGAAGCTGGAGCAGCGGGTGGCCCACGAGCGCCTGGCGCGCATCTGCTTCATCGACTACGATCGGGAGATGGCCCTGGTGGCCGAGGATGCGGACGGGCGGATCATTGGGGTCGGGCGGCTCACGCAGCAGCCGGGCCGCAACGAAGCCGAGTTCGCGATGCTCGTCATCGACGAGTACCAGGGCGAGGGGGTGGGAACCGAGCTTCTACACCGCCTCGTGCAGGTGGGCAAAGACGAGGGGCTGGACCGCATCACGGCCGACATCCTACAGCAGAACCAGGCCATGCAGCGCGTCTGCGAGAAGCTCGACTTCCAAATCGTGCGGAGCGAGGACCCGGCCGAGGACATGGTGAAGGCCGTGAAACCCCTCGATACTTCGGCGAGGTAGCCCCGCTGAACTCAGGAGGCCGCCATCGGTAACGGCTCTAATATCATATGGGTGCGAACAGGGTAGGGAGGGAATAGGTGCTCACACCCCTGCACAGGCCCGGTGGTGTACGCATGCGCACGCTCATGGAGCTTTACCGCTCAGGGAAGAGAACGGCACACTGGCGGGGTGGGTGCCTCCTGGTCCTCGTGCTGCTGCTCGGGGGCGGGGGATTGTTCACGGCGGACGCCCATCCGACGCACGCTTTGCCGCCGGTGGATACGACGGGGGCTCCCGTCGCCTCCGCACAGGCGCTCTACGCACCCGAGGCCGGCCGATTGCCCCGCCGCTACATTGGAGCGGAGACGCACGGGGGACACAAGCAGAACTGGGACGCGGCGCAGGACTCCAGCGGGCTGCTCCACGTGGCCAACACAGAGGGCATCCTCACCTACGACGGCCGGGAGTGGCGTCGGACCCCCACGGCGAATCGCAGCATTGCCCGCTCCATCACCGCCGACGAGGAGGGCCGCATCTACGTGGGGGCGCAGCGCGACTTTGGGGGGCTCCGGCGCGACTCAACAGGTCGCCTCCGGCACGTGTCGCTCCTCGATCATGTACCGGAGGCCCACCAGTCGTTCACGGACGTGTGGCGCACCGAGGTCGCGAGCGACGGGGTGTATTTCGTGTCGGCCCGGCGCCTCTTTCGCTGGGACCCGGACCGTAGGACGATGGACTCGTGGGCCCCGCCCGAAGATGAATTCGGCATGGCCGGCGTCGCCCGCGATTCGCTCTTCATCCGCGCGCTCGACCGCGGCCTGATGACCGTTCAAAACGATTCCTTGCAGGCCGTGCCCGGCGGGGACGCGTTTGCGGATCGGGACGTCATCTTTGTCCGGCCGCATCCGCAACACGGCGTGGTGATTGGCACGCATTCGGGACTCTTTGTGCGGGACGGGGCGGAGTTCCGGCGGTTCGAAACCGACATCGACGACGTGTTGGACGAGGCATGGACGCAGCGGGGACGGGTGCTGTCGGACGGATCGATTGCAATCGCAACCATCGACTTCGGGGTCCTTCTCCTGGGTCCGGACGGATCGCTTCGTCGTCGACTGTCGGCCCGCGACAAGCCCGTGCTCGGGGTGCATGAGGATCTGGAGGGGGGGCTCTGGACGATGCTCGACGGGGGACTTGTGCGCTACGACCTGGGGGCGCCTTACACCCGGTACGGAGAGGCGGAGGGGCTGGAGGGGCGTGTGAACGACGTCGTGCGACACCGGGACACCCTCTTCGCTGCCACCAACAACGACACGTATCGCCTGCGCCCGGCACGCGACTCGGCGGCAACATTTGGCGGGTCAACAGTGAACACGCAGAGTTGGGCCCTGCTTTCCGTCGGAGACGACTTGCTGATCGGGACGAGGCGGGGGCTCAATGTGCGTCGGCCCGACGGCACCGTGCGCCGCCTCTTTGAGGCCGATCACGTCTACGGCCTGCGTCGCTCCCGAGTGGACACCTCACGCATCTACGCGGCGACGGGCCGCGGGGTGCGCATCGTGGACCGGACCGAGGAGGGGTGGGTCGTCGACGATCGCATTCCGAATCTCAACACCGAAGTCCGCACCCTGGCTGAGGGGCCGAACGGGTCGCTTTGGGTTGGCACCAGCTTCGACGGGGTGTATCGGGCACGGTTCGTGGGGGACGATTCCACGGTTGTCGATCGGTTTGGCACGGCGCACGGCCTGCCCTCCGATCGCGTCGACCCGATCCGGTGGCACGGCCGCGTCGTGGTTGGGACCCACGACGGGCTCATGGACTTTGTGCCGGGGGCGGACCCGCCGTTTGTTCCGATCGATTCGGTGGAGGCCCCCGCCCCGGCCTCGGCCGGGGGAATTGTGCGACCGCAACTGGATGCGCGGGGCCGGATGTGGGGCGTGACGAGCCGGGGGCCGGGTCGGTGGCGCCGGCAGGACAGCACCTGGGCGTGGGCACCGGGGGCGCTCCGTCGACTCCAGGGGACATCTCCAAATGTGCTGTTTCTCGAACAGAAAGGGGATGTCCAGTGGATCGGAACGCAGCAAGGGCTCGTGCGCTACGTGCCCGGGGCGGACGGCACTCCCGTTTCCCCGCCGACTCGCCTCCGCGAAGTAGAGCAACTCGGGGTCGATTCACTCCTTACGGCCAACGCCGCGACCCGTCCCGTTTCCAGCCTTCCCTTCGCGAAGAAAAACATCCGGATTGCCTACAGCAGCCCAACATTCGCGGCGCCGGAAAATGTCGAATACCAACACCGATTGGAGGAACGGGAGTCCGAATGGTCGGCGTGGACGACCCGAACGGCGCGTGAATTCCCCGAGTTGGAGGTGGGACACCACGTGTTCTTGGTGCGGGCCCGTACGGCCTACGGCGACACCACACGGGCGGCCCGTTATGCCTTTACGATTCACCCACCCTGGTACCGTACGTGGTGGGCCTACGGCCTGTATGGGCTGCTGGGGCTGGCCCTCATAGGCGGGGCTGTGCAGTGGCGCACCCGTCGGCTCCAGAGGCGCCAGGACGCGTTGGAAGAGGCCGTTGCGGAGCGTACCGAGCAGCTCCGACAAAAAAACGAGCAACTTGCCACGCAGGCCGAAAAGCTGAAAGAGCTGGACGCGGCTAAAGACCGTTATTTTGCGAATCTAAGCCACGAGTTCCGAACCCCACTTACCCTTATCCACGGTCCGGTTCGAGAGGTGCGGGAGGCCCTGCAGCGAGGCGATGTGGAGCCTCGGGAGCAGGGCGAGCAACTTGCAATCGCCGAACGGAACACCGCTCGTCTCCGGCGTCTCATTGAACAGATCCTGGGCCTGGCCCGGATGGACGCTGGAGCCTACGAACTCGATGCGCGGCCAACCGATCTTGGCGACGCCGTGTCGCGCATGATCCGTCGCTTCGAACCCCTTGCGGAGCGGCACCGCCTTGCGCTCACCGTGGACGCGACAGCGGCAGGCGAGGGAGAGCAGGCGAACGCCCCCCCGGTCTACGTCGATCAGGAGGCCCTCGAGCACGTGATGGGCAACCTGCTGTCGAACGCAATCAAGTTCACCCCCGAGGGAGGAGACGTTACCGTGACGGTCGTGGGCGATCCCGACGCGGTCGAGATCACCGTCTCCGACACCGGCCCGGGCATTCCGGAGGATCAGCAGGCGAGGATCTTTGACCGCTTCCAGCAGGTCGAGAAAGAAAAGACGACGGACCGGGAAGGTGCCGGCATTGGGCTCGCCTTCGCCCAGGACCTGGTCGAACTGCACGGCGGGACGCTCACCGTCGAGAGCACCGAGGGAGAGGGCACTACCTTTGTCGTCCGCTTCCCCCGCGGCCGCGACGCACTGGGGGACGACCAACTCGCCGATGGCCCCAACGCGGCTCCGACCGCCGATGCCTCGCTCGAAAACGGAACGTCCACCGCTGAGTTTGTTTCGGCGAGCAATGCTCGTTCTCCTTCTCCCGCTCGCCGGTCCGCGTCCCCCACGGAGCCTGCCTCGTCCACCGGTACGGCCTCTGGGACCGGCGGTCAATCTCCACACGGCCACCGAGGAGAACGGTCGAAGACTGTACTGATCGTGGACGACAATGCCGACGTACGTCGGTACGTCCGCTCGGTGTTCGAACCCGAGTTTACCGTACTGGAGGCGGTCGACGGAGCGGAGGGCGTGGTGGTCGCCCGGAACGAACTACCAGACGTCATTCTGGCAGACGTGATGATGCCGGCCATGGACGGCCACGAAATGACACGCCGACTGAAAGATGACCCGGACACGGCCGTGATTCCAATCATTATGGTCACGGCCCGGGCTGAGACCCAAGACGAGGTGACGGGGCTCCGGGTGGGCTCCGACGACTACGTTACCAAGCCCTTCGACGCAAATGTGCTGCGGCAGCGGGTGGGAAGGGTTTTTACACTCCAAGAGCGCTTGCGCCGACGCCTGCGTGTGGAGCTCAAGAAGGATGATTGTGATGAACCGGATCGGGGCCCGGTGGAGAAGCAGGCCCGGGAAGCCGTTCGCGAACACCTCACGGATCCGGACTTCGGGGTGAGCGACCTGGCGGATGTGATGGCGATGAGCCGGTCTACGCTATACCGCAAACTGAAAGAAGAGGCCAGCATCACGCCGTCGGCCCTCATGCGCGAGGTGCGTCTTACACAGGCCCGGGTGCTGCTGCGCGATGGAGAACCCGCCACACAGGTAGCTTATGCCGTGGGCTACACGTCGCTCTCATCGTTTAGCCAGACGTTCAAGAGTGAGGTGGGCGTCACGCCCTCTACCTATGCAGCGAACGCAAGTTGAGGGCAGGACGAAACGTCAGCCGAAGGGATTGCAACGCTCGGATAAGCATTGCTGGGGCCCCAAGGCCTTGTTGACGGAGGCATCGGCGGGGTTGACGGTGCTCCGCCCCTTTTCGTCGGTCGCCTCGGCCCATGATCTCTTCAGCCTCGGGTTCCGGTACGGAAGGCGGAGACGACCGTGGAAACGGGAAGGACACGAAAGAAGAGGCACTTGCCTCCGAGGGGCGAGAAAGCGGAACGGATGAGCACGGCGACGCATCGGGGGTGTTATCGATGCTTCTGTCAGCTCTCCGGGCACGTCTTCCCGCGCCGCCGGAGTCTGAGGAGGCCTCGGATTCATGAGGCCTGTGGCCCCCGCGGGTACGAATCTCATCGGGGACAGGCTCCGCAGGCAAGGTCACTCGCACACCCCAGACGAACCGACGGACCCGACGCCATGCTGCAAGTTTGGAAAGGCTTTACCACTCTCGTACTCTTGGCCGCTGGATTGATGCTGGCGCCGGCCGAGACCGCCGCTCAGACGCCCGCAACGACCGTCAAGGACAGCGAGGGGACCGTGGTTTTCCAGTCGAATGTGGATGGGGGCTTGCTCGCGCCAGGGGAAATTGGCACCGGCACCATTCCCGTGGAGGGCGGCGGCACGCGCCTGATGTGGTATCCGGCCAAGGCGGCCTTTCGCGCCGGGCAGGTCGGGACGGAGACGGGAACGGAAGACAACTGGAATGAGGACAACGTTGGAAACTTGTCCCTGGCGTTTGGGGAGGACCCGTTGGCCAGTGGCTTTGCCGCGATTGCAATCGGAGAGGGGACGGTCGCCAGTGGGCCGAATGCAACGGCGTTCGGGGCGGTCACCACGGCCGACGGGCTGGAGGCCACCGCCCTGGGCCGCGGAACGCACGCCAGTGGCCAGACCGCCACCGCAATGGGCTTCCGGACGGTGGCCGCTACGCCGCGCTCTCTGACCTCGGGCCGATGCAATGACGCCAATCAGACGAATGATGGAACGCTTTTCGCCATAGGCAACGGAACAGCGTCCGTAGCCAGCTGCACCTCCCGCTCGGATGCGCTGGTCCTTCAGGAGGACGGCAGGTTAATGGCGTCGGGACCGATCGAGAGCGGAGAGGGCGGGTTCGTCTTGCCGGATGGAACCATTCTGGACGAGAACAAGGACGTCGTCCCGGTCAACGAAAATGGGGCGTTCGACTTTACGAATGACAATGGGATGGTGGCTCCGGGCACGTTCGACGGTGGCACCATCCCGACCGAAGGGGCAGGTACGCGGATGATGTGGTACCCCGAAAAAGCAGCCTTCCGTGCGGGACAGGTTGGAAAGATCCTTGACGGCACACAGTGGAATGCAGCAAAGATTGGAGACTACTCTTCTGCGTTTGGGGTGGACACGGAGGCCAATGGTCTGGCTACGATGGCGGCGGGCGAACGGACGTATGCCAGCGGCAACGCCGCCACAGCGATGGGCATTGAGACGGTCGCCGAGGGACGGGCGACCCTGACAGCTGGCACGCAGGCATTCGCCAGCGGGCGCGATGCCGCGGCGATGGGGCTACAGACGACTGCCGCCACCGACCAGTCCCTCTCGATCGGCAGGTACAACAGCGCCAACACGTCGGCGGACAACAGTTTATTCGTTGTTGGGAATGGGGACGGGCCTTCGCCCGACGGTCGCTCCGACGCGTTCGTCGTCCAGGAAGACGGTAGCGCCATCGCCTCCAGCCACGACACCTTCTCCGACCGTCGCCTGAAGACTGGCATCGACCCCCTCGGGGCCGGCACACTGGACAAGCTCCTGCGGCTGCGCCCCGTACGCTACCAGTTCAAGGACCAGAACACACATCCGTCCGGCGGGCAACTTGGCCTCATCGCGCAGGACGTACGCAAAGAGTTTCCGAAACTGGTGAGCGAAGGATCCGACGGCACGTTGTCGCTGGCCTACCCGAAGCTGACGGCGGTGCTCGTGAAGGGCCTCCAGGAGCAGCAGGCAACCATCGACTCGTTGAGGGGGCGTGTCCAGTCCCTGGAGATGATCACAGAGCGACAGGACCGGCTTGCCGAGCAGGTGGCGACCCTACAGGGAACCAAGAACACCCCCGGTGCGCTGCCGGCGGGGTGGGGCCTCTCCTCGCTTCTCGCTGTGCTCCTGGCACTTGGGGGCTTTGGGGGCGGGCTGCTCTGGCGCCACGTAGCTGCGTAAGCTGGTGGCCTGCACATCACTTCCCGTCACCAACGCGTTTGTTCTCATGCAATGCGGATGGCCGTATTTCCTTCTCGCGCTTTTTCTTGCTGTCGTCCTCACCGTTGAACCGGCCCATGGGCAGGCCTTCAAAGTGCAGCATGGCACCACCCTGCAGGTGCAGAACGGCACCGTCCTCGATCTGCAGGGCGGCCAGATGGACCTGGGCGACGCCGGGGCGACCGCTCGCCTGCAGGAGAGCGGTGCCGGGCGCGTGACCGGCGGCACGCTCACCGCCACCCGCGCCCTCGAGAGTCCCAGCGAGGCCGACCCCGCCGGTCTGGGGGCCGTCATCAGCGCCTCGGCGGATCTCGGGAAGGTGACTGTGACCCGCGGCCACGCCGTGCAGACCGGCGGCGGCAACGAGGGCATTGCCCGATACTACGAGATCAGCCCTTCCCAGAACAACGACGGGCTTGATGCGACCCTCACCCACACGTACCACGACGACGAACTGAATGGCCTTGTAGAATCGGACCTGGTCTTCTTCAAGTCTGAGGACGGAGGCTCGACGTGGGACAAAATGGGGGCAGACAGCCGCGTCACCGATCCAACGGGGAGCAACACCGTCACGTTGGAGAGCATCTCCGCGTTTAGCCGATGGACGCTTGGTGCAGACTCAACTCCCCTCCCGGTGGAACTGGCGGCGTTTGAGGGCGCGACCACGGAGGACGGGGTGCAATTGACTTGGCAGACCACCTCCGAGCAGAACAACGCGGGCTTCAAGGTACAACGACGTATAGGGGAGCGCAGGGGGGAGAGTGCGTGGACGGAGGTGGGCTTCGTAGAGGGGGAGGGGACGACCTCGGCGGCGCGGACGTACCGGTTCACGGACGCCGATCTGCCGTACGCGGCCGATTCGGTGCACTACCGCCTGCGGCAAGAGGACATCGATGGGACGGTGCATGTGACCGATCCCGTAACGGTGGCACGCGGTAGGCCGGCGGGACTGCAGTTGTTGAACACCTACCCGAACCCGGCCCGCAAGCGGGCGACGGTGCGCTACGGGGTCCCCGAGTCGGTCGGAGGAGAGGTGACGCTTCGTCTCTATGACGTAGTGGGACGCCGGGTGCGGTCGTTGGAAGCAACCGCCGAGGCGGGCCGGCACGAGCATCAACTGGACGTGAGTGGGTTGGCCAGTGGGGTGTACGTCTTGCAATTGTCGGACGGTGGGCGTGCAGTCACCCGCAGGGTCACGGTGGTGCAGTAGAGAGCCGGTAGGAAAGGAAGGGCGAAAAAGCAGGTCCAAAATAAAAAAACGCCGCCCCTCTCCGGAAGACACCGGAGAAGGGCGGCGCATTGGGTCGGTCGGTAGTGCGCCAAAAGGCGCGCCGGTGCGACCGGGTGGCGTTACATCATGCCACCCATGCCGCCCATGCCGCCCATGCCGCCAGCACCGGCCGGCATGCCGCCGCCCGCACCGGCAGCACCGCCGCCACCGCCGCCGTCATCGTCGTCCTCGGTGTCGAGGTCCGCGATTACGGCCTCGGTGGTCAGCAGCATGCCGCCCACCGACGCGGCATTCTCCAGCGCGGAACGTGTGACCTTCGTCGGGTCGAGCACGCCCTGATCGAGGAGACTTCCGTACTCCTCGATCCGCGCGTTGAAGCCGAAGTCGTCCTCGCCGTCCTTCACCTTCTGGACGACGATGGAGCCTTCGTGGCCGGTGTTCTCGGCGATCTGGCGCAGCGGGGCCTCCAGGGCCTCGCGCACGATGCCGACACCGATCTCCTGGTCCTCGTTCTCGACGTCCACGTCCTCAAGGGCCTCAAGGGCGCGGAGGTACGCAACGCCGCCGCCCGGGAGCACGCCTTCGTCGACGGCTGCACGGGTGGCGCTGAGAGCGTCCTCGACGAGGGCCTTCTGGGCCTTCATCTCGGGCTCCGTTGCGGCGCCCACGTTCAGCACGGCCACACCGCCGGCGAGCTTGGCCAGGCGCTCCTGGAGCTTCTCCTGGTCGTAGTCGGAGGTGGAGTTGGAGATCTGCTGCCGGATCTGGTTGACCCGTGCGTTGATCTCTTCCTGCGAGCCTTCGCCACCGACGATCGTCGTATTGTCCTGGTCGATGGTGATGCGGTCGGCCTGCCCGAGGTAGTCGAGCGTGGCGTTCTCGAGGCGGTAGCCCTTCTCCTCGCTGATGACCGTGCCGCCGGTCAGCACCGCGATGTCTTCGAGCATCGACTGGCGACGGTCGCCAAAGCCCGGCGCCTTCACGGCGGAGACCTTCAGCGTGCCGCGCATCTTGTTCACCACGAGCGTGGCAAGGGCCTCGCCCTCCACGTCCTCGGCGATGATCAGCAGCGGGTTGCTCGTCTGCGACACCTTCTCGAGGATCGGCAGCAGGTCCTGCATGTTGCCGACCGTGTCGTCGTAGATGAGGATGTAGGCATCCTCGAGCACCGCCTCCATCTCTTCGGAGTCGGTCACGAAGTAGGGCGAGAGGTAGCCGCGGTCAAACTGCATGCCCTCGACCACGTCGAGGTACGTCTCAATGCCGCGGGCCTCTTCGACCGTGATGACACCATCCTGTCCCACCTTTTCAAAGGCGTCGGCGATGAGCTCGCCAATGGCGTCGTCGTTGTTGGCCGAAATCGTGGCCACCTGCTGGATGCGGTTCTTGCCCTCCACCGGGTCGCTCTGCTCCCGCAGGTGCTTCACCACGTGCTGGGCGCCGGCCTCGATGCCGCGCTTCACGTCCATCGGGTTGGCGCCGGACGTGACGCTCTTCATGCCGGCGTTGATGATGGACTCGGCCAGCACCGTCGCGGTGGTGGTGCCGTCGCCGGCGTCGTCGTTCGTCTTCGACGCGGCCTCTTTCAGCACCTGGGCCCCGATGTTGGGGAGGCGCTTCTCGAGTTCAATCTCCTTTGCGACGGTGACGCCGTCTTTCGTAATCGTCGGAGCGCCGAAGGACTTCTCCAGCACGACGTTTCGGCCCTTGGGGCCGAGCGTCACCTTCACGGCGCGCGCCATCTGATCCACGCCCTCTTGAAGGGCGTTGCGCGCGTCAGTATCAAACTTAATCTGTTTGGCCATAATTGCTCGGTTGTGTTGGTTGGGTTCGTGTGCAGCTCAGTACAGGGTGTCCGCAACCGCGGTCGTCGCGGAAGGCTACTCTTCGATGATGCCGAAGATGTCGCTCTCACGCATGATGAGGTACTCCTCACCGTTGAGCGTCACCTCGGTGCCGGCGTACTTGCCGTACAGGACTTCCTGTCCTTCCTCGACCGTCATGTCAATCTTACTGCCGTCTTCGACGCGGCCAGGGCCAACTGACTTGACGGTGCCCCTCTGCGGCTTTTCCTTCGCCGAATCCGGGATGTAGAGACCACTGTCGGTCTTATCGTCCGCCGGTTTCGGCTGGACGACGACGCGGTCGCCGAGAGGTTTGATGTTCGTCATAATGCGTTCGGGGGGACTTGTGAGTGATGTGCAGATGAGAATTCGCAGTTGTTATCACTCGCCCGTGGTGAGTGATAACAACGCCGGTATAGGCAACATGAGCGGGGGGGCTGTGTTCCAGTCGAAGGCACGAGAGTGGTGAAGATCGTTTAGCGACTGTCAGGACGCCGGGCGCCCCCAACCGGGCAACGGCCGTCCGTCCACAACATAACACAGGCGAATGAGCAGCCCCGATCGCACCGACTACCCGCACGGGTCGTTTCCTACGGGGGCGTGGCTCGCAGGCGTGGCCCTCTTCGGGGGCCTGGTTGTCGTTGTCCTGCTTCCGCCCGTCGTGTCGCCGTCGCTGCGCGCCGTGCTCATGGAGGGCTTTTCGTCCGTATGTCACCAGCTGCCGGATCGGTCGCCCCACCTCCACGGGGTGCAACTCGCGGTCTGCGATCGATGCCTCGGCATTTACGTGGGGCTCGCCTTGGGCAGCGGGGCAACCCGCTGGGGCCGGACGATGTGGCACCGGGTGCGGGCGTGGGGGCTGCTTCCGCTCGCACTGGTTCTCGTGCCGGCTGGGGTGGACTGGGCGCTCCCCGTGCTGGGCCTGTGGGAGAGCGTTCCCCTGAGCCGAGGCCTCACGGGATTCCTGGCCGGACTGGGGGGCGGCGGCCTGGTGGTCGACCGGATCTTCACGTCCTGGGGGGCAGCCCCCTCGTCGGCCGGCGGAGGCTGAGTGGCCTTTCGGTTGCGACGCTTGTTCTATAGGTTGCGGACAGCGCCTGGGGCGCCACGGACTCGGCGTCCCGCCCGTTCATCACGTCGACTGGTTTCGTCTATGACTCCACGTCAGCAGTCCATTCTCGTCGGTGCGGTCGTGATCGGTATTCTGAGCACGTCGTACCTGAGCTTCATCAACGTCATCTGCTGTCTCGGCGTCATCATCGGCGGGGTCGTGGCGACGCAGCAGTACACCACCCGGGCGTCGGCCGCGGGCAAGAGCCCGGCCCTGACCGCGGCGGACGGTGCGGTTCTTGGGTCGCTGGCCGGAGTGGGAGGCGCGGTGCTCGGGCCGTTGTTCGACCGGGCGCTGCGTCCGCTGGGGCTGGATTCGCAGACCATCTCGCGGGACATGGTGGAACAGTGGATGCAGGGCATGGAGGGGCAGCAGGGGATGTCCCCGGAGATGATGCAGCAGCTTCAGGGGGAGGGAAGCATGATGATGTTCATCGGGGGCCTGCTGTTCAACATTGTGCTCTATGCCATCTTCGGGGCGATCGGCGGGGCGATTGGGGCGTCGCTCTTCGGGAACGATGCGTCCGACGGCTCCGGCGGCGTGCAGGCGGTTGAGGCTGAGGGGGTCGAGTAGGAGGGGCTTCAATCGAACAGGGACGGCTCGGTCTGGCGGCGCTCCAGTTCTTCGATCAGGCGCCGGTTGGCGCGCGGAAAGGCGTAGTCGTCCAGTTCGTCGAGTCCGACCCACTGGAAGGGTTGCCCCTCGCGGGCCTCCGGCGTGCCCTCGTCGATGCGACACCGGAAGGCGTGGAGGGTGATTTTGAAGTGAGAGTACGCGTGGGAGAGGGTGTAGAAGGGCTCCTCGACCGCCACGTCGATGCCGAGCTCCTCCTTCACCTCCCGTGCGCAGGCGGCCTCCATGGATTCGCCGTCCTCTTGCTTGCCGCCGGGAAATTCCCAGAGCCCCCCGAGCAGTCCGTCGTCCGGGCGGCGCTGGATGAGGAGGCGGTCCCCGTCGTCGGTAAAGACCAGGCCGACGGCGATGTCGTGGTGGGGCACGGGCGTCGACTCGGGCGTGATGGGGTAGTCCTCCTCGGTGCCGGCCGCGTGGGCCTGGCACACCTCCTGCAGCGGGCACCGGTCGCAGAGGGGCGTGCTCGGGGTGCAGGCCAGCGCCCCCAGTTCCATGAGGGCCTGGTTGAAGTCGCCGGGCTGGTCCGGGGCGAGCAGGTCATTGGCGAGGGTCCGGAGCGCGTTTTGGGCGGCGGTGGAGGTGGCGTCTTCTTCGACCGCGAACGCGCGCGATAGCACGCGCGTCACGTTGCCGTCGAGGACGGCGTGCGGTTTTTGGTAGGCAATGGAGAGCACGGCCGCGGCGGTGTACGGGCCGATGCCCTTGAGCTCTTTGATGGCGTCCATCGTGTCGGGCACGGTGCCGTCGTGTTCGTCTACGACCGTCTGGGCCGCCTCGTGGAGGTGGCGCGCCCGGGCGTAGAAGCCGAGGCCCTCCCAGTACTTCAGCACGGTGTCGCGGTCGGCGGCGGCGAGGGCCTCCACCGTGGGAAAGGCCTCCAGGAAGTGAGGGTAGTAGTCGCGCACCGTGTCCACGCGCGTTTGCTGGAGCATGATCTCCGAGACCCAGATGCGATACGGATCGTCGGTGTCGCGCCAGGGCATCGAGCGCTTGTGCTGGTCGTACCAGTCGAGCAGCCTGGTGCGGAAGGCGTCGCGCTGGCGGTCGGTCGGGGAGAGGGCGTCGAGAGACACGAGTGGGGGAGGCGTCGGGAAAAAGCGGCGGGTGCGGATTAGGAGGGCTGGACCTCCACGCGCAGGACGAGGGTGTCGGGGGCGGCATCGGGCCGTTGGGCCTGCAGGCGGAGCCGGTAGGTCCCCGGCGCGACCCCGCGCGTGATCCAGGTGAGGGAGCGCCCGGCGACGCCGCTGAGGGCGGGGCCGCGGAGCATTCGGTAGGACGCGGCGCCGTTTTCGTCGCCGCCCGGCAGCGTGTGGATCAACGTCTCCCCGGCAACGACGCGGGCCTCGAGGGTGTCGGGGAGGGAAGGCTGTGCAACCCACGGCTCGGGCGCGGGTTCGACCGTTCGGAGCGCCGGACGGGACGACGCCGCGCCGAGCAGGCAGAGGCACATCCCGAAGGCAGCGGTAGCGACGATGGGTCGGGACATGCAGCAGGGGAAACGCAGCAATGAGCAGTGAGCACACCATTCTATACCCGACGATCGGGGCCGTGTTGCTCCTTGCGATGGGCGCGGGGCCGTGCCCTGTGCGAGCCCAGAGCGGCGCCGCCGGCACCCCGTCCGAAGCGCCAACCTGGGCGCTGCGAGTGGAGGGGGAGCGGGTCGACTGGCCGGGGGCGCGTCCGAGTGCGCCGGTCGACAGCGTCCGGGCCGTCGCCCAGCGGACGCTGCGCCGGATGCGAAAGAACGGATACTACTACGCCCGCATCGATTCTGCCGTCGTGGACACGAGCGGGCCGTCGCCGACCGTGCGGGTTCACGCCCACCGCGGGCCGCAGGTCACCCTCGCGTCGATTCGGGTTGACGGAGCGGAGGCAGTGCCAACCGCAGAGCTGCGTCGGCTCCTGAACACCGAGCAGGGCGACCCGCTGGTGCCCGACGTGCTCGACGCCGACATCCAGGCGCTGCTCGATCGATACGAGCGGGCCGGGCACCCGCTGGCCGAGATTCACGTCGACCGGGCCGCGATCGACTCTACGGCCCGCCCGCAGCTCCGCCTGATCCTCCGTGTGGACGAAGGGCCGTCCCTCTGGCTGAAACGGGTTGTGCCCGCCGAGGAGGAGACCCGGACCACTCCGGCCCTGCTGGCGCATCTCGCCGACCTGCCCGTTGGGGCGTCCCTCACCGACTACGATCCGGAGGCGATTCGGGAGCGGCTGGCGCAGAGCGCGCTCTTTCGGGACGTGGGGACGCCCGACCTGCGGGTGGGGCCGGACGGGGGGGCCACCCTTCGAATTCCGGTGGAGGAGGCCCCGCCCGGGTCGTTTGATCTTGCACTCGGGTACTTGCCGGGGGCCAGTCCCGGCCAGCAGGGGCAGGTTGTGGGGAGCGGCCATCTGTTGCTGGAGCACCTGTTCGGGGGCGGTCGGCGCGTGGACCTGACGCTCGATCGGCGCCCGGGCCGCGCGAGCCTTTTCGACCTTGTCGTGTCCGATCCGTTTGTGCTCGGCCTGCCCCTCCGAGTGCAGGCCGACTTTCGGGGCGAACAGCGCGACTCCACCTTCAGCAAGCGGCGCTACGGGGGAGAGGTCGGGTACCGGTTCGACAGCGGGCTGGAGCTGGTCGGCAGCCTGCGCCGGGAGGTCGTGCAGCCGGGCCCGGCCGGCACCCAGCTGCGGGGCGACCGGCAGCGCATCGCGCGGTCGCGCACCTTCTTCTATGGAGTCGGGGTGCGCTACGAGAGCCGGGCCCGCCCGGTTACCCCCCGCCGCGGCCTTCGGCTCGACGTGCACGTGGAGCAGGGGCGGACGGAGCGCACCCTGCGGCGGCGGACGGCGGCGGGCGACACGACACGCACCTCGCGGGAATTGCGGCAGGAGCGGCTGCACGCCACGGTGCGCACGTACTGGCCCGTCGCGGGGCGGCAGGTCGTGGCGCTCGGGGCAGACGCGTCCGTGCTCCGAAGCGACACGTACGACCGGAGCGACCTCTTCCGCTTTGGCGGGGCCACCTCGCTGCGGGGGTACGATGAAGACCGTTTCCTCGGCAATGTGACCGCCCGCGCGCTGGTCGAGTACCGGCTCCTGCTCGACCGGCGGTCCTATGCGTATGCCTTTGGCGATCTGGGCTACCTTCGCCGTCCGGCCCTCCAGGAGGCGGAGCGCCGGCAGTCGTGGCGGCCCGGGTACGGGGTTGGGGTGCAGGTCCATACCGGCATTGGCCAGGTGCGCGCCAGCTACGCACTAAACCCGGAGGTGGCCTCGCCCGCCGAGGGGCGTGTGCACGTGGGGCTGTCAGTCCAGTTGTAGGGCCGCGCCCGCCCGTGATTCGCATGTGTTCTGTTTTGCACCAGGAGACCGTGTCCATGACGACGAACTTCTACGCGCCGCCCTCTGCCATTCGCGGATCCCGCGTGGTGTTGCCCGACGACGAGGCGCGCCACGCCCGGGCTGTTCTGCGTGCCGCCGTCGGAGACGAGCTGACGGTCGTGGATGGGGAGGGCGGCTGGTATCGGGTGGAGGTCCAGCACGCAAGCAATGACAAGCTCGTCGGGACCATCGTGGAGCGACGCCGGGAGGTAGGGGAGCCGGCGGTAGACGTGACGGTCGGGCTCGGCCTTCTCAAAAAGCGGCAGCGGTTCGAGACGTTTGCCGAAAAGGCGGTGGAGCTGGGGGTGCGGCGAATCGTTCCCCTCCGCACCGCCCACGTCGAAACGGACACCTTCCGCCGTGAGCGTGTGCGAAAGGTCATGGTGGCCGCGCTCAAGCAGTGCCGCCGGAGTCGACTGCCGACCCTTGCGCCGCCGCGCACGATGGACGAGGTGCTCGAGGATGCCGTCGCGGACCGGCGGTTCGTGTGTCACGGGGCCGGGGCCGAGAACACCCTGCACGGTGCGTTGCGGGCCGGATCGCATCCGGAGTCTGTCCTCGCGCTTGTGGGGCCGGAGGGGGGCTTCCACGAATCCGAGGTGGCGACGGCCCGGGCGGCCGGGTGGGACGTGGTGTCCCTCGGGGGACGGCGCCTTCGGGCCGAGACGGCCGGGCTCCTGGCGGTGGCGGCGGCGGTTTACAGCCCGGGATTGGGCGGATCGAATCCTGACGTATGAAAAACGAGCACACGGGGAGCACGCCCTCCCCCGTCCCGTTCAGTCGGTCGCTTTTTCCAAGTCCCTTTCCGATTCGTGTCCTCGCTCGAAGAAACCCAACTGTCCTCCGAACAACTGGTGGACGGTGTACTGCTCAAGGCGTTTCGGGATGAGGTGCGCCTCCCCGATGGGGGCACCTCGGTCCGCGAATGGATCGACCACCCGGGCGCGTCGGCCATCGTGCCGATTTTTGAGGACGGCCGGACGCTTCTGATCCGGCAGTTTCGCTACCCGCCGCGCCGCACCTTTCTGGAGGTGCCGGCCGGAAAATTTGATGCCTCCCACGAGGCGCCGGCGGAGGTTGCGGCGCGGGAGCTCGAGGAGGAGACCGGGTGGCGGGCGGACCGGTTCGAGCGACTGGGGGCGGCGTATCCGTGTATCGGGTACAGCAACGAATGCATTCACGTGTTTGCGGCCCACGGACTGGAGCGGGGCGAGCAAGATCTGGCCGCGGGTGAGTTCGTGGAGGTCGTCCCCATGGACCTTACCGAAGCGGTGCGGCGGGCCCGGCAGGGCGAACTGAAAGACATGAAGACCATTACAGCCCTCGTCTACGCCGCGGCCTACGCGAACGATACGGGACCTGCATCGTAGACACACTCAGATTTTCCTATTGGGCTCCGGGACGTGCGCCACGCCGACCGGACGCGTTGATTGTTCTCACAGAAGCGGACCGCAGCGTTATGTTCACGTTTACAGTTGTGCTCGTCGCTCTTATCGCGGCGGTGCTCATTCTGGTGATTCTTCTCCAAAGCGGCCAGGGGGGCGGCCTGTCCGGCATCGCGCAGAGTGGCGGAGCCCGACAGGTGCTGGGGACGCGTCAGGCGCCGGACACGCTGGAAAAGGCAACCTGGACCCTCGGCACCATCTTCATTACGCTCTGCGTGGTGATGAACTTCTTCGTGGGCACCGAGGAGGAGCAGCGGAGCGTGATTCAGGAGCGGGCCCAGCAGCAGGGCCAAACGCAGCAACAGCAGCCGTCCCAGTCGCCGGGCGGGGGACAGGACGCCGCGCCGCTTCCGGGAGGGGGCGGAACGCAGGGCGGGCAGGGCGGCAGTGGACAGCAGGGCGGCGCCTCGGGAAATAACTAGCGCCCCCCCGACCGAGAGGGGAGGAGGCAGGCGCCGCGCGGCGCTCCCGGCGCCCACGTACGACCAAAATGACGAACGGCAGCCCCCGTCTGGAGGCTGCCGTTCGTGTGTATACGCGGGGTGTGCAGGTCGGTAAGCCGAATTTGGTCGTCTGTGCCGACGCCGCGTCGACGGACACAGGACGGACGTCATCTATCTGGGACGGTCGTCGCCGACCGCCTCGAGCGGCCTACCTGCACCGATGGTTGGCGGGCCACCTCCGCGCCGGTGGACCCGGCGCCCGGTGCGACTTGGCCTTTCACCCCGTGGGGTTTGCCGGGCCGCTTCGGTCACCCGAAGCGCCGGTGCGCTCTTACCGCACCCTTTCACCCCTTACCGCGGCCGAGGCCGTGGCGGGACTGCTCTCTGTTGCACGTGCCGTCGCGTTGGCCTACGCCAACACGCCTTCCCGTTAGGAAGCACGGTGCCCTGTGGTGTTCGGACTTTCCTCACCGCCGGCCCGAGGGGGGCGGGACCGACGGAGCGACATCCAAACCTGCACACTCACCTCATCGAACGCCCGAAGGCGTTCCGAGGTTCGTGCGCTGGCCGGGGAACCGCAAATAAAAAAGCGCAGCGGCCGGGGGCCGTCTGCACGCTGGGAGAGGCTTAGAGGTCGACCTTCTCTTTCATCTCGTCGATCGTTTCGTTGTATAGGTCCTGATCGACGATGATGCGGCCGGTGTGCTCGCAGGCGACGATGTTCTTTCGCTTGCGAATCTCGACCTGTCGCTGCGGCGGCACGGCAAAGCCGGCGGCGGCGCCGCGCTTGAGGGGGACGACGGCGCGTCCGTCGCGGAGCCGATCGCGGAGCTTCGAGTAGGCTTTCAGGTAGCGGGAGCCGACCTCCTCCTCGGCCTCCTCGCGGATCTCTCCGAGTTTGGATTCTTCCTCCTCGGTGTCCTGGCGCACCTCTTCCAGCTTGGCGCGCTTCTCGTCGAGCACCTCCTCGAGTTCGTCGAGCCGCTCCTGCGTCTCCTCGATGGCCGCTTCGCGAGACTCGATCGTTTCTTCGGACTCCTCGATCGTTTCCTCGGCCTCTTCGATGCGCTCCTTCTGGCTCTCGATCTCTTTCGTGAGCGCGTCGTACTCGCGGTTGTTGCGGACTTCGAGCTGCTGCTCTTCGTACTTGTCGATCAGGCCCTCGGCCTCTTTGATGTCGAGCTCGGCCTGCCGCTTGGCGACCTTGCTCTCCTGCATCTCCTCCTCGTAGTTTTCGAGGCGCGTTTCGAGACCGGCCTTCTCGTCCTCAAGGTCCCGAATCTCTTCGGGCAGGTCGCCGCGCAGCTTGTGAATCTGGTCGATGCGGTTGTCGATGTGTTGCAGCCGGACCAAGGCGCGAAGTTGGTCCTCCACGGAGGGTCGTTTTTTCTGGGCCGTTGCCATAAATTATGTGGGTGTTGGAATCGTTCGAACGCCGGTGAACGCCATTTAATGAGTACATTCCGGGGGAACGAAAGTTCGTACCTCTGTTCCGGGATCCTTCCATTTCGTGCAAAGATACATCGGAGAACGATTGTAGGGCAGACTTAGGGGCGGGTGTGGGTGCGCATGGGGCTGGTTCGCGTGTCGGTGCGCCGCCAGTCTACGCCCGCAAAGCGGTCGGCGAGCCAGTCGCGCAGGAGGGCCTCGGTGAGGGCTTCGGTTTCGTAGTGGCCGGGGTCTACGAGCGCCATGTCGGGGGTGCCGTCCCGGCCCAGCACGTCGAAGAACTCGTGGTACGTGACGTCGGCGGTTACGTAGGCGTCGGCCCCGGCGCTACGGGCCGTGCCGATAAAGTCGCTGCCGGCCCCGCCGCAGACGGCAACCCGCTCGACGGACGCGTCGTCGGTGCCGGCGTAGCGGAGGCTCTCGGCGTCCAGGCGGTCGGCCACGCGGTCGAGGAAGGCGGGGAGCGGTTCGGGGGCGGGGAGGTGCCCCAGGGCGCCCAGTCCGGCCCGGGTGTTTTTCTGGTGCACAGGGTACAGGTCGTAGGCAACCTCCTCGTAGGGATGGGCGGCCTCCAGCGCGCCGAGCACCGGGCCCAGGTTCCAGCGGGCGACCTCTACTTCCAGCTTCCGCTCGTCGGCGGATTCCACGTCGCCCCCGGCCGTGCCGATGTGCGGGTCCGTGTCGTCGCCGGGCGTGAAGAAGCCGGTGCCCGCCACGGAGAAGGCGCACGCCTCATAGTCCCCAATCCGGCCCGCGCCGGCGTCCGCCAGGGCCTCGCGCACGGCATCGAAGGCGCCCTCGGGAACGAACACCGCGAGCTTGTAGAGGGTCTCCTCGAACCCGTCCAGAAACCCAACGTCGGTGAGGCCGAGCCGGTCGGCGAGGGCAAAGGACACCCCGTCGGGGGCCGCGTCGAGGTTGGTGTGGATGCTGTAGAGCCCGATCTCCGCCTCGGCGAAGCGGAGGGCCAGATTGGACACGTAGCTGTCGGTCGTCACGCCGTCGAGGGGACGGAAGAGGAGCGGGTGGTGGGTGACGACGAGGTCGGCGTCGTGCGCGTGGGCTTCTTGGAGCACCTGCGGGGTTGCGTCGAGGGCCAGCAGGGCCGTGTCGACCGAGCGGGCGGCGTCGCCCACCTGCAGGCCCACGTTGTCGTAGTCCTGCGCCGAGCCGGGCGGGGCCCAGGCTTCGAGGGCGTCGGCAATGTCGGCGATGGCGGGGGCGGAAGCCATGGACAGGGAACAGGTTGGTGAAAGAGGAAGCTTACATCGATTCCAGGTACCGGAGGTTCGGGACGGTGTAGCGCCGGGGCGAGAGGCCAAAGTCCCGGAGGAAGGCGGACGCGTCGCCGGTGTTGCCCTCGACCAGCATCTCGAACTGGGGGGGCGAAATGGGGAGGAGGCCCAGCCGGCCGACGGTGGAGACACCCAGGCGGGCGAGGGGCAGTGGCACGTGCACCGTGGGCTTCGGCTCCAGTCCCGCGCCCCGGGCGATCCGGTCGAGCACGTCGACGTAGGGCAGGCGGTCCGGCCCGGCGGCGACGTAGATCTGTTCGTGGGCGGCCTCAAGCGTGAGGGCCTGCACGAAGGCGTCGGCCACGTCGGTGGCGTGCACGGGCTGCAGCTCGTAGGTGCCGTCGCCGAAGACGGGGAGGAGGGGGAAGGGGCGGATGAGGTCGCGCAGGAGGCGCGAGGAAAACTCGGGCCGGTCCGGGTCCGGACGCCCGAAGAGAAGGGCGGGGCGGAAGATGGTCCAGTGCGCGAACGCGGCCCCCGACACGACCTGTTCCGCCTCCCACTTCGTCCGCTGGTAGGCCGTGCCGCCGGTCGGGCGGGCCCCGTTGGCACTCATGTGAACGAACCGGTCGACGCCGGCCTCTTGGGCCGCCGCGACCACGTGGTGCGTGCCCTCGACATGCAGCCGTTCGAAGGTGACGCCCTGGGCCGGCCGCTCGTCGATGATGCCTACGAGGTGGATGACGGCGTCGCAGCCGTCGAACGCGCCGGCGAACGAGGAGGGATCCGTCACGTCGCCCTGCACGGGCTCGATGGCGGGGTCCGTCACCGCCAGGTCGGCCGCCGATCCCCGAACCAGGCAGCGCGGGGTGTGGCCGCGGGCCAGCAGCGTGCGTAAGATGTAGGAGCCCACGTACCCGGAGGCCCCCGTGAGGAAGACGCGCATGGGGGAGAGGGACAGGAGTGGTTATTCGGCCGACGAGGGGGCCGTCTCCACCTCGCGGTCGAAGTCGGAGACGCCCAACGAGGTTCCGACCTGCCGGGCCGCCTGGATGAGCGGGTCGTCGAGCGGCACGTTCCGAATGTTGTCCGCGACGTCGGACAGGGGAACCTGGGTGAATGTATTTCCCTGGAGGGCCACCATCACATCGTAGTGCTGTTCGGCGACGAGGGTGGCGGCGCGCGTCCCGAAAATGGTGGCGAGGTTGCGGTCGTACGAGGTGGGGGTGCCGCCGCGCTGCATGTGGCCGAGGATGGTGGTGCGCACCTCACTGTTGATTTCGTCCTTGAGTTGCTCCGCCAGCACGCGCCCGATGCCGCCCAGGCGCACGGGGTCGGTGCTCGCCTCGATGCGCTCGCGCACGGCCCGTTCGCCCCCAATCGGTTTGGCTCCTTCCGCGATGGCGATGATGGTGAAGCGCTGGCCGCCCTGCTCGCGCTCCTCGCACACCTCCGCCACGGCCTCCACGTCGTACTCAACCTCAGGAATCAGAATGACGTCCGCGCCGCTGGCCGTTCCGGCGTGTAGGGCAATCCAGCCCGAGTAGCGGCCCATGGTCTCCACGATCATCACGCGGTGGTGGCTCTGGGCCGTGGTGTGAATGCGGTCGATGGCCTCCGTGGCGATGGACACCGCGGTGTCGAAGCCGAAGGTGCGGTCGGTGCCCACCAGGTCGTTGTCGATGGTCTTGGGCACGCCCACGATGTTGAGGCCGAGGTCCGAGAGGCGGTTGGCGATGGACATGGTGCCGTCGCCCCCAATGGCCACCAGGGCGTCGAGGTCGAGGTCGCGGTACGTCTTGACGGCCTTGGCAGAGACGTCGGCGCCGCCGCTGGGGTGGTAGTTGAAGGGGTTGGCCTTGTTGCTGGCGCCCAGGATGGTGCCGCCCCGCGTGAGAATGCCGCTGACGTCCTGGTACGAGAGGGACTGAATGTTGCGGGAGATGAGGCCGTGGTAGCCGTCGCGGATGCCCACGACCTCGGAGTTGTGCTGCAGGATGAGGGTTTTCGTGACGGCACGGAGCGCGGCGTTGAGGCCGGGGCAGTCGCCCCCGCCTGTGAGAACGCCGACGCGCATCGGGTGGGAAGTCATGCAGAGAGGCGAGACGATCAGGAGAAAACAGAGAATGTTATAATGACCACTGGGAAACTGCTCTGCAAGGCATTCGGGCGGCCTCATCCGAAAACTCCGTGTGGTGTCGACGTCGTCGGCCGGGCTGTAGGGGACAAGGAGACGTCGGCGGTCGGTCGAACGTACGGGATCGGACGAGCAGAAAGGATGATGACCGTCGACGATCCGGGCTGTACTCTTTGATCTCCAGTCCCCTCGGCGGAGGCCCCGCCGGTCCCCTCCCTTGCCCCGGTTCGTTTGTGCCATGTCGCCGCTCGTCAGTGTCGTTCTGCCAGTCTTCAACGAAGAACAACGGGTCGGGGCTGCCGTCCGCAGCATTCTTGCCCAGTCGTTCTCCGACTTCGAACTCCTCGTCGTAGACGACGGCTCGACGGATGCGACCCCGGCCCGGCTGGCAGAGGTTCACGATCCTCGGCTCCACGTCCTCCGGCTCGACCCCAACGGGGGGCGGGCGGCGGCCAAGAACCACGCGCTGGACCGGGCGCGGGGCACGTACGTGGCGTTCATGGATGGCGACGACGAGGCGGTCCCGCACCGGTTGGACGCGCAGGTGGCCTTCCTGGAGGCCCACCCGGACGTCGACATTCTCGGGTCGGCGCTCCGCACGATGGGCGGCCCCCGATCCGAGGTGTGGCGCCCGCGCCCCGACCACCCCCACATTCAGGCCGAGTTTTTGATCAGTTGTGCCGTCTACGGGGCCACCGCCATGGTGCGCCGAGCGTTTCTGGAGCAGCAGGCGATTCGGTTCGTCCCCGAGCACTACGTTGAGGACTACGAGATGTGGACCCAGGTCCTCCACACGGCCCGGTTTGCCAACCAGCCCGACGTGCTTCTGAATCACCACTTTGTGCCGGAGGACCGGGAGGAGGACACCCGCGCCAAGCAGGAGGCCATCGCCCCTGTGTCACTGGCGCAGCTTCGGGGCCTGGGCCTTGCCCCCACGGCCCGGCAGCAACAACTGCACTCGGCGCTCTGCCGCCCCGCCGGGTACCACCTGGAATCGGAAGCAGACGTGCACGACTGCATTGAATGGGTCGACACGCTGACGGCGCAAAACCGAGCGCAGGGGGGGTACGACGACGCGGCCCTCGCCGATGTGCTCGACCAGCGGATGGTCGAAATTCTGGCCTCCGTGCCGGGCCACCGCCGCGCCCTCGCCCGCCGGGTGGTCCACAGTCCGTTCGTGCGGCGTCGACTGCGACGAAGCGTGCAGGTGCGGGCCCGCGACACGTGGACCCGGATGCGGCGCGTCCTGCGATAGGACCCGGGCGCGTCCGCCGCAGGGGTTAAAACGACACCGACAGCGCGGCGCCCGTGGGGGCCACGTGAACGGAGAGGGCCGCCGTCGCATCGAGCAGGGACGAGAGGCGCGCCCGCGAGGCCAGGAGGGCGATGCCGTCCAGCACAAAGAGGCCGACGCCCTGCAGGATGAGGGCGCTCCCGAACCCCCGCCAGCGGGCCGCCGCATCGATGCCCCGGTAGCCCGCCGCGAGCATGGTGCCGCCGACGGCGGAGTACGCCACGTTCAGGCCCAGGTTGAAGAGCAGGATGTCGTGAAACTGACGCTCCGCCGCGAGGGCGGCCGCCGGGTCCGTGAGGGCGGTGTCCGCGGCAGTCGCGAGGCCGACCGCCGCGATGCCGATGTTAACGGCACCCCACCCGGCCGACATGGCCCCGGCGTTCCACCGCGCCGCGGACGCCCCGGTGCGGGACGAGGCCCCGACCAGGGCGAGCCCGCCGAGCACGTTGGCTCCGCCCCAGGCCGCTACGCGCCACAGGTGGCCCCGCTGGGCCGAGTGCAAATCGGCAGAGAAGGCCTGCACGGCGTCCGACGACTGGGCGACGGCATCGACGGTGCCGAGGAGGCACAGCGCGGCAACGAGGAGGGAGGGGACACCCCAGCGGGGAAGCATGGCTCAGAAGCGAAAGGAAAAGAAGGGGGGCGCTATCCAATGTCCAGCATTCGTTCAACGGCCGCGAGGGCCCGTCGCCGCGTGTCCTCCGCGACATCAATCTCGTATTGCCCCGCCGCCAGGTTGCGCCGGGTGTCCTGGAGCGTAATCTGATTCATGTGGGGGCATCGCTGCCAGCACATGCGCAGCAGGTTTTTGTCCGGGTTCTCGCCCAGAATGTTGTCCCCCATCGAGCACTCGGTAAGCAAAAGATAGCTTTCCGCGTCGGTGTTCTCGACGTAATCGATCATCGACGAGGTGCTGCCCGAGTGGTCGGCCGCCTCCACGACCTCGGGGCTGCACTCGGGATGGGCGAGCACCACCGTGTTGGGGTGCTCCTGACGGGCCTGCTCGATGTCCTCCACCTGAAACATATCGTGGACGACGCAGCGGCCCTCCCACCCGATCAGGTCGGGATCGCTCGGCGCGCCGTCGCCCCCCGCCGGCGCGGCCTCCGCGTCCTTGTGTTGCCGCTTCTGGGGAAAGAGAATGTCCTTGTTGGTCTGCTGCGCCACGTTCTTCGCCAGGTACTCGTCCGGAATGAAGATGACGGTGTCCGAGTCGAGCGACTCGACGACGGCGGCGGCGTTGCTGGAGGTGCAGCAGATGTCGCTCTCGGCCTTCACGTCGGCGTAGGTGTTCACGTAGGTCACGACCGGGACGCCGGGGTAGCGCTCGCGCAGCTTTCGCACGTCCGCCGCGCTGATGCTTTCGGCCAGAGAGCACCCGGCCTCCTCGGCGGGCAGGAGAACCGTCTTGTTCGGGTTCAGGATCTTGGCGGTCTCGGCCATGAAGCGGACGCCGCAGAAGACGATCGTGTCGGCTTCGGCCTCGGCCGCCCGCCGGCTCAGCTCCAGCGATGAGCCGGTATAGTCGGGGATTGTATGGAAGAGGGCTGGCTCCATGTAGTTGTGGCCCAGGATGACGGCGTCCTGCTCCTGTTTTAGCTGGTTGATCTCTGCGGCTAGTTCGGCCTTCTCCTGCAGCTCGCGGTCGCTGGGCTGGTCTTCCAGTCGTTCGGCCAGCACGTCGCGCAGGGCGGTGGGAGTGGTGAGGCGGGCGGTCTCGTGTCGCATTGGGAGGGAAGAAAGGATCGGTCGGGGGGAGTGCGAGGCGGGACGGTCAGTCGGTGCGGAGGCTGAGGTCCAGGGCGGCGGCCGAGTGCGTAAGGGCGCCCACCGAGATGCGGTCGACGCCTGTCTCCGCCACCGCGGGCAGAGCGTCGAGGGTGATGCCGCCGGAGGCCTCCAGGGGGATGGAATCGGGGGCGCGCGCCACGGCCGTCCGGATCGTGGGTACGTCCATGTTGTCGAGAAGCACAATGTCGGGGGCGTGGGGGCAGGCCGCGTCAAGTTCATCGAGGGACGTCACCTCAATCTCAATGGGGTACTGGTCCCCATGCGTGTTGCGGGCCTGTTGGAGGGCCGAGGCGACTCCGCCCGCCGCGTCGATGTGATTTTCTTTGATCAGCACCATGTCGAAGAGGCCCATCCGATGGTTGGTGCCGCCGCCCTGCCGCACGGCGTACTTGTTGGGCCGTCGCAGGCCGGGCACGGTCTTTCGGGTGTCGAGGATGGCAGCGTCGGTGTGGGCCACGGCCTCTACGTACTGGCGGGTGAGGGTGGCGATGCCCGACAGGTGGCCCAGCAGGTTCAGGGCGGGACGCTCGGCGGTGAGGAGGCTCCGTCCCGGGCCTTCGAGGGTGGCCACGAGGTCGCCGGCGGAGACGACGGCGCCGTCCGTGCGATGGGCCGTCACGGTGAGGTCCGTGTCCACCAGCCGGCAGAGGGTCCGGGCAAGGGGAAGGCCCGCGACGACGCCGTCCGCTTTGGCAATCAGCCGTCCCCGCAGGGGGGCCTCGGCGGGGACCGTGGCCGCACTCGTCACGTCGCTCCGGGCGAGGGGCTTGTCTACCGGAGGCCACGTGCCCGAGGAAGAGCCGTCCTCGGCCAAGCACTGCCGCAGGAGCGTGGCGACGGTGGGGTGTTGAAGGCTGGGCGGAAGGCCGGTGGCGGGAAACGAGCCAGACACGGGCGGGAGCGGATGGGGGAGGGAACTACGC
>NCRB01000040.1 GCA_002894665.1 Salinivenus iranica | reverse complement strand
GAACCCCCAGCCCGCCCCACACGAGGAGCCCCACAGCCGGCGGCAGACGTAGCATGGACACGGGGTCGTTGGAAAAAAGAGGCATGGCTCTCAACCGATGGGCGGGGGTGTGCGTTGCATTTCGTCCCATCGAGCGTCATAATAGAGTCCTTCTCGTTCCCTCGCAATGCCCCGCGCTCCCATGAGTAGGTTCTTTTTTCGTTCGGCCCCTTGTCCCCTTGTTTCCGGCCTGCTGCTCGGCCTGCTCGCACTCCCCGTGGAGGCCCAAGAGCGCGGCAACACGCTTCCGCGAACGAGTCCCAACGCCACGGTGAGCCAAACCATCGGCATCACCGAAGTGCAGGTTGCCTACGGCCGTCCCAGCGTGAACGGCCGAACCATTTTCGGCGACCTGGTGCCGTTCGGAGATCCCTGGCGCACCGGTGCAAACGAAGCCACGACCTTCTCGGTCTCGACGCCGGTGCGGGTGGAGGGGCAACCCCTGGAGGCCGGTACATACGGCCTCTTCACCGTGCCGGGGCCGGAGTCGTGGACGATCCTCTTTAACGACGTGGCGGACCAGTGGGGCGCGTACGAGTACGATGCGAGCGAGGACGTGCTGCGCGCAGAGACAACGCCGGAGTCGGCCGACGCCCAGGAGCTCCTGCAGTTCACCTTCGAGAACGTTACCGACACCTCGGCCACCATGGTGCTCCACTGGGCGACCACCCGCGTGCCCGTCGATCTGACTGTGAACACGACTGACGCCGTGCAGGCCCAGGCCGAAGAGGCGGTCGCCACCGCGGAGAGCTGGCAGGCCCCCGCCCAGTACGCCTCCTACGCCCTGGAGAACAACGTTCTGCTCTCGGAGGCGCTGGACTGGATTGACCGGTCCATTGAGCTCAACGAGCGCTTCGAAAATCTGGCCCTGAGGGCACGCCTCCAGGCGGCGCAGCATCAGTACGCGGCGGCCCAGTCGACGGCCGCGACGGCCCTGGACCTGGCGGAGACCATGGAGGAGCCGCCAAGCGGGGTGGACGCTTTGCGGACCGAGGTCGAAGAATGGGGGCGCCAGAAGTAGCGTTCTCCTTCGCGCCGTCCCTCTCCCTCCCGATTGTGTTGATATGCGCTCACTCGTGTCCGCCGTCCTTGGGGGCATACTGCTCCTCGTCGCAGGATGTCAGTCCTCGTCGTCCCCTGCTCCGCCCCAGGCCTCGTCGATCATCGACCGGGCCCTCGCCACGCACGGAAGCGACGTGCTGGACCACGCCACCATGCGCTTCACCTTCCGAGGCGCCTCGTTTCGCCTCGACCACCGGCGCGACGGCCGCTTTCACTACCGGCGCTCCCTCACCGATTCCCTCGGCCGATCGGTCGTCGAGGGGCTGACGAATGACGGGCCGTACCGGGTCGTGAACGGGGATACGACAACGCTGGGGACGGAGGAACGGGCCGAGGTGGAAACCGCCGTGAACTCGGTCGCCTACTTTGCCCGCCTCCCCGCCCCGCTCGACGCCCCGGCGGTGCAGCCCTCCTACCGCGGACGCGACACAATCGACGGGACGCCGTACCATCGCGTCCGGGTTACCTTTCAGCAAGAGGGCGGCGGGCGCGACTGGCAGGACGTCTTTCTCTACTGGTTTCACACGGAGACCTCCGCGATGGACTACCTCGCCTACGCGTACGGCCTAGGGCCGGACGAAGAGACGGGCACCCGCTTCCGGAAAGCCGACAACGTCCGCCGTCGGGGCGGCGTCCGCATCGCGGACTACGACAACTACACGGCGGACACGCTGTCCCCGGACCAGATGCACCGCTACCCGGCGCTGCTCGCCCGGGACGCGCTGACGTACGTCTCCCGCGTCGCCCTCGACAGCGTGGAGGTGCGCCCCCATCCCGCCCCCTAACCGTTCGGCTCTGTCCCACTCGCTGCTCTCCCTATGCGCTCGGCGCCCCCTGGCTGCTTCTCCCTGCTCGTTCTGGGACTGGTCCTGCTCCTCCCCTTCGTGCTCGCGAACGCCGTGCTCACCGCGCTCGGTAAGCTCGGACTGGGCCCCACCAGTTCCCTGCTCGTGGCCGTGGGCATCTTCGGCGGCAGCCTCATCAACATTCCTGTCACCCGCATCGACCACGAAACGGTCGTCGAGTACCTGCCGAACCAGTTGCTCGGGCTCGGCCGCCTGCTTTCTCAGCCGGTCCGGCAACGAACCTATACGGTGATTGCCGTCAACGTGGGCGGGTGTCTGATCCCGACCGCCCTCGCGGGGTACCAGGTGGCCCGACTGGCCCTCAACGCCCCCAACGTTCTCCCCGCCGCGGGCCTCGCCATCACCATCAACATCGGCCTCTGCTACTACGTTGCCACGCCGGTGGCCGGCACGGGCATCACCATGCCCGCCCTCGTTCCGTCGCTCGCCGCGGCCCTCTGCGGGCTTGTGCTGGCCCCCACCTGGGCCCCGCCCGTCGCCTTTGCGGCGGGCGTGCTCGGTCCGGTCATCGGGGCCGACTTCCTCCACCTCGACGACATCGCCCACATCGGCACCGGGATGGCCAGCATCGGCGGGGCCGGCACCTTTGATGGCATCGTCCTGTCGGGACTCGTGGCCACACTCCTCGTCCCCGGCGCCCTCTAGGCCCTTCCGGCGCCGGCGCCCAAACAAAAAAACGCCCGCCCCGGCATCGACCGGAACGGGCGTTGCTGTTCGTGTGCACGCGCTCCGTGGGGAACGCGTGCATAGCGAGCTTAGAGCACGCCGCTGGCGTCTTCCTCGACGCGCGACACGTTGATGGCGCTCAGGCCCTTGTCCGTGCGCTCGGTTTCAAACTCAACCGTCTCGCCGTCTCGGAGGCCCTCGTTCCAGTTCATCCCCGACAGGTTGTTCTGGTGGACGAACACGTCGTCGCTGCCATCCTGCGGCTTGATGAATCCGTAGCCCTTCTCGCTGCTAAACCACTTTACTTTTCCGCGCTTCATAAAACACTGTGTTGTTTTGTTGGTGCCTCACCCTTCGGAACGGCAACCGGCGGGCGAGGAAACAGAGTCTTCTCGGCGCGACGACCGGCGACGGGGACGCATGCTGTGTGTTGACCCTCTCACCCTGGGGACCCGATCCCGGTTCCCGTTCTTTCTCCGGATGTGCCGTCTTCACGCGTTCCGCGTCTCATCCCACACCGGCCCCGTACGGGGTTCACGTCGACTACACGACCGGAATGAATCCAACCCCGAATCGGCTCGTATCTGAATATCCGATTTTGATTCCTCGGGCCCGTAGCTCAGCCTGGATAGAGCATCGGCCTTCGGAGCCGAGTGTCGGGGGTTCGAATCCTCCCGGGCCCGCTTCCCCCGCTTCGCTGCCGCGGAGCGGGGATTTGTTTTGGACGGCACGGAGGGGCGAACACGCCCTCGCGTCTGCCCCCAGAGATCTCAGTTCGACTCGACCGCCGACGGTGCCCCTCCCTGGTCGGAGCTACGCCCTCGACGACCGCCCCGCTGGGGAATCGTTCGCGCTTGGCGACAATGAGGGCCCTCATCCCGTCCCCGAGGTCCACCATGTGCGGTTGGCCCGTGCTTCCGGCCGTGGCTTCCCCAATTAGGAGACCGCGGCCGTTGTCCTAAAACGGAATGACGAAGTCCTCGCAGGCCGAGTGGCACCCCGAGTCGATCAGGAGGATCACGTCTCCGGTGAACGCGTGGCCGGTGGGCGGGTGCACGCGGGCGGGCCACGCCAGCTGCGCCCGCGGTAAGTCGCCGCCCCCTTCTCGTAGGTCTTGCGCAAAACGCTGAGGGACCAGCGGCCCGCTAGCACGTCGAGTGAAAGAGGCCCCCGACCGCCGTCTGGTCGCGCAGCTCGTTGTACCGCTGGACCGCCTGCTCGGTCTCCAGAACGTGCACCTCCACCCCCGCGTCCTGGAGGTGCTCCAGGGTCTGGGGCTGGACTTTGAGACGTTCGTTCATGCCCCGCGAGAGCACCACCGCCTCGGCTCCATGCTCCAGCAACTCCTCGACGTCCGCGGGCTGAATGCCCGGCGAGTGCGACGTGCCGGTCTCGTTCCAGTCCCACGCCCGGGCGCCCCCGGGGTACAGCTTCGCGTCTTTGAAGGGCGTCTCCCGCCCCTCAATTTCGAGGCAGCCCCAGGAGATGTGTGTGATGCGGGGCGACGGGTCGGTCTGCGGAGCCATGGTCCTGGATCGCTTGATGGAGGTTTCGTGAATGGGGGGTCCATCAACGAGTCGTCGACGGCGAGAGTTCAGGCCCGTGAAGGCCGTGTCTACGCAACAATCGTGCAGGTGCCCGTCTCGTAGGCCTCGCGCAGCGCCTCGGTCGCGTCGGCGCGAAGGCGCTCCGGCTCAGTGTGGCTGGGGCCCCGGACCGCCACGCCCACGCTGATCCCGCCTTCGAGCGCGCCCGTCTCGTCGGCCAGGGCGTCCTGGACGGCCACGGCCCACTGCTCCGCCTCGTCGGCGTCCCAGCGCAGAAAAATGCCGTAGGTGAGTTCGCCAAACCGTTCGATTCGCTGTCCCGGGGCCTCCTGCTCCAGTCGGGCCCGGAGGCGGCGCTCCGTCGTCGCAACAACATCGTCCCCGCGCCGAGCGATCGATTCGGCGCGGTTCAGGTGGACGAGCGCAAGCGCGAGATCATCCTCCGTCGCCTGGGCCGCCTCCATCTCTTCCGCGATGATGGTGCGGCGGGGCGGCGGAAGGTCCTCCTCATTGCCCGTCTCCGACTCGTCGGCCTCGCCCGTCGGGGCCTCCGGCGAGTCCGCGCCTTGCCCCGGGGCGCCCGTGCCGGTCTGTTCGGTGTTCATCGGGGCCGGCGGGTCGCCGTCCAGGAGGAGGTCGGCCATCTCGGCGTAGTGCTCCAGAAGGCGGCGCGCCCGCGACGCGGCAAGGTCGGTCGCCCCGTCCGTGTCCGCCAGCAGGAAGATCGTCGCGGGATCATCGGGGCGCTGCACCGGGGCCACCGCCATCTGCGTCAGTTCGGCGGGCGGGCGGGGGTAGTACCCGAGGGCCGATCGCGACTCGTCGTCGAGCGACTGCACCGCCACGGCCTGACGCGACATGCGGGCCGACAGCAGGGGCCGCTGCGTCTCGAACGTGCCGGTCGTCTGAACGTCCGCCGTCACGCTGGCACACGCCTCGATCCGGTACGACAAGGTCACGTCCTCCTGCACAAGCAAGCAGACGGTGTGTGCACCCAGGGCCGCCCGGGCCGACGCAAGAAGCGGCGAGAGCCCCGCGTCGTCGGACGAAGACGCCTTCGTGGGACCGCGCTCGTCCTCCGCGACCGGTTCGTCGGCCTCCGATGCCGATCGGGGCTCCTCGGTCGACGCGTCCGTCTCCGACGCCTCCTCTGGCGACGAGACGGCCGGGTGATCGAGGGCCGGAGGGGCCGGGTTCGAGGACGGCGTGCGGGTTCGGGGGTCGCCCGTCGGGTCGGCGGAAGTGGATGCAGCGGGAGACGGCTCCTCCGGCTCCGCCGACGTGCCCTCGGCCCCTTCGGGCCGGACGTCCACAATGCCAAACTGCTCCAGGTCCTCCTCCGGATCGGGCTCCTCCCGGCGGGTCGGCTCGCGCCGCTGGTGGCTTTGGTAGCGGTTCCACATCTGCCACCCGATGAGGCCCAGCGCCCCCACGAGCGGCAGTCCCGCCCCGGCGTACAGCCAGGAGCGATCGAAGACGAACGCAAGCACGGCGAGCAAAATGGCGAGGAGAACGAGAAAGACGCGAAGCATGCGATTGGAGACGGGCGACGGCCGAGCGATGCGGAAATTGGCTGTAGAAGGTATTTTGCCCCGGCGGCAATGTCAATAACTGGGGCCCCGGACGGGGGTGGCACGAGGCGATCCGTCAGTCCGGGACGCTCGTGGAAGCATCCCCCACGGCCGAGGCAATGGCGTCGGGCACCCCACGCTCCATCGGGAGGGTGTCGGCCTCGTCCGGGAGCTCCACCGCCGGCAGTCGGAGGGGCGGCTCGTACGCATCGGGCAGGGGGTTGGGCTCAGCCCAGAGGGTGCCGTCGTAGCTTTCCATGAGCACCCGATCGCCGGCCCGTCCCTTCACATAGCTTCGGTTGAGCGGCACCTTGCCGTGGGGCGTATCGAGGACGTAGTCGGGGATGGCAAAGCCGGAGGTGCGCCCCCGCAGCTCCCGCAGGATGTGCATGCCGGTCTCGATGGGCGTGCGGAGGTGCGCCGTGCCGCCAATCAGCTGTGCCTGATACAGATAGTAGGGGCGGACACGCATCCGGACGAGGCCCTCGTTCAGGGCCTTCATGGTTTCCACGTCGTCGTTGATGCCGCGCAGGAGCACCGTCTGGTTGCCGACCGGGACGCCCGCGGATTTGAGGCGGTCGATGGCCGCGGCGGCATCGTCCGTAAGCTCTTTCGGGTGGTTGAAGTGGGTGTTTACCCAAATCGGATGGTGGCGCGCGAGCAGATCGCACAGCGCGTCGGTGATGCGGTACGGGAGCTTCACCGGCATTCGCGTGCCGAACCGGATGAGCTCGACGTGGTCGATGGCCCGCAGCCGGCTCAGCAGCCACTCCAGGTTGTCCTCGTTGAACGTGAGCGGGTCGCCGCCGGTGAGGAGGACATCGCGGATTTCGTCGTGGGCGGCAATGTAGTCGAGGGCCGCCTGGTGCTCATCGGTCCGCATGAAGAAGCTGGCGTCGCCCACCATGCGCTTGCGGAGGCAGTAGCGGCAGTAGACCGCACACTCGGCCGTGATGCAGAAGGCCACCCGATCCTCGTAGTTGTGGATCAGGTTCTTGACCGGGGAGTGGCCGGTCTCGTCGAGCGGGTCCATGCCGTTCACGATGTCGGGGCCCAGTTCGTCCATCGTGGGCACCACCTGCCGACGGATGGGGCACGACGGGTCGTCCGCGTCCATCAGGTGGGCGTAGTACGGCGTCACGTTCCACCGGAAGATGTCGTCTGTCTTCTCGATCGCGGCCCGCTCGTCCGGCGTGGGATGGATCCAGTCCGCCAGGGCCTCGGCGCTGTGGATGCGGTTCTGCATTTGCCAGCGCCAGTTGGTCCAGTCCGCAGGGGTGGCGCGCGCCGGAATGGTGGACGGGGCAGGCATGCGGGGCGGGGGATGCGTGAACAGACGCTTCTATTAGACGGGGACGTCGCCTAATCGTTGCCGGCTCCCGGCGCTGCATCAGTTCCCGTGAGCCGCCCCAGCCCTCGCTGAAAAATCTCCGCCAGATAATCAATGTAGTCGCGCCCCATCAGCTCCGCGATAATGGCGAAGGTGTCGTCGGGCGCAAATGTCGGCAGCGGGTTGACCTCCAGAAACCAGGGCTGTCCGTCGGCGTCGACCCGGAAGTCGGCCCGCGCAAAGTCGCGGCACTCCAGATGGTCGAAGAGGCGAAGCGTGTGGGCCTGAAGCGTCTCCTCCAGCGTCGCGTCCAGCGTACCCCCAAGTTCGTAGTCCCATTCCTGTTCGGCGGCGGGGCTGCCCCGATGCTCCAGGGCGTGCACCCCGATGCCCGAGGCGGGCTCCACCCCGCGCTGCAGCACCGGCAGGGCCTCGGGCGGGTCGTGCCCCACCACGGCGACGGTGAACTCGCCCCCGCCCGACACGAACCGCTCGACCAGCGCGTCCTGGGCGTAGGTTGTCGTCACCCGATCCACCGCGGCGCGCAGGGCCTCCACATTCTCCACCCGACTGTCCGGCGTAATGCCCTTCGAGGTGCCCTCGTGGCGGGGCTTCACGAAGAGGGGGAACGGGGGCAGGTCGGCCGTATCGATCGCCTCCGCCCCGTCGTACGTCCGGTAGGAGGGCGTGGGGACCCCCGCCGCGGCCACCAGGTCCTTGGTCCACGCTTTGTCGAGCGTCAGGGAGAGCGTGAGGGCGTCGGACCCAAGGCACGGGATGCCCGCCATCTCCAGGAGAATGGGCGCGTAGGCCTCCCGGTTGCGACTGTGGGCGCCCTCCGCAATGTTGATGGCCGCGTCGAGTGTGAGCCCGCGGTGAAGCCGGTCGCGCAGGTCGGAGGCCGGGCCCACGCGGACGGGGGTGTGGCCGAGATGCTCGACCGCCGCCGCGAGAGTGTCGACGGTTTCTGCCGGCTCATACTCCGCATCGGCATCCGGCGGGTCGTCGTCGCGCCAGGGATAGCGGTCGAACGTGTCGTAAATCAGTCCAATTCGCATTGGCGTGGGGTCCGTGGCCTGACGGGCGCGGTCTGCTCTCAACAAACGACCCTCGGCGTCGTTCATCGTGGCTTTCTCGTCATTCCCCCCTCGCCATGACTCAAAAAGCACTGATTGTTCGGACGGGCCCCGACGGGCACGACGGCCTGGAGGCCCTCAACATTGAACTGAAGCGCGGGTGGCGGGTGGCGCAGGTGGCCCCGATGGGCGGCGCGGCCGGCCCCGCCAAGACGCCGTGCCACGCGGCGCTCGTCGTACTGGAGCGGGGCACCGCGGACCCGCCCGCCCTGGCCGTGGAGGCCCTGGAGCGCCTCGAGCGGGGCGGGGAGTCGGTCCTGGAAGACGTCATCGAGGAGCCCGACGAGGTGGTGGACGACAACGGCACCGGGCCGCCCGACGCGCCCCGTCCCTAACCCAAAACAGAAACGACCTGCCCAATCATGGACAGGCCGTTTCCCAAAACAGTCCCCAAACCCCCTCTGCTGGACTACTGAGCGGGCGTGTCTACCTGCACCAGGGCCCCGAACGGAGGATCGGCCTGTGGATTGTCAATCGCGATCCCCGTGATAAATTCGCCCGGCTGCACCGGAAGGCCATCGCTGCCCCCAACCTTGAGGTTGAGCACGACCGGCGACTTCTGGCCCGCAGGCGTCACGGACAATTCGCTTCCTTCCTGGCTCACTGCCTGCGGGGCAAACTGACCCGCAAAGCCGCCCGGGAAGCTGTTGGTAAACTGAAAGTTGGAAACCAACGGATCCTCACCGTCCAGGTTGTCTCCCGGTGAGGTCAGGTAAATGTCAACCGCCCCGGCCCCAGCTGAGCCGTGAACGAGACGAATGCCCACCTGGTCATCCGCGAGCTGGGTCTCGAATCGATCCCGCAGTACGATGGGCTGGGGGGTGTTGTCGCCCGCTGCGACTGCCCCCGCCACGATCACGGTGTACTGGGCATTCTCCTGTAGATTGGCCGCTCCCGCCGTGGTGGAGAACACGGTGTTGCCGTCCGCATCCTGGACCTCAATTTCGGACTCCGCGTCCACGGGCACGCCAATATAGTCCGAGACCGTCGGACTCGCCACATTTTCACTGAAAGTGACCCCGCTCGCGACCTCCTCCCCGTTTACGAGAACATCAACAGCCCCCGCATCCGCCGAAGCATGCATGAAGCGGACCTGAGCCGTGGGCCCTTCTCCTCCCCCGTTGCTGTCGCAGCCGACCAGGCCAACGGCGAGAAGAAGTCCTACCAAGAGCGTGAATACGTTTCGCATGATCATCTAGGTGTGTCCGTGAAGAAAAAGGAGAAGCCCAGCGTATAGGTGATGTTTACACCGTTAAGCGTTCCGTCAACACGGACCTCGCGGAGAGGTTCGTCTCGAAAGCGCTTTTTCACACCCGCTCTCTTCCCTCGTTGACGAGTGTTCTCGGCCCGGCCTCGTTGCAATTGAGGTCTTCTGTTCATACTCTCAAAACATATTCGTCGGTCGAAACGGGATGATCTTCGTGCACCCTTCTCAGTCCTTCTCCTCTTTCTTCTTCTGTCATGCAGCGTCCCTGGTTTGAGGGTTCCATCGCCGGTCTCTTCGCCCCATGTCTCCTCCTCTTAGCCCTTCTGCCCGCGGAGACCGTCCGCGCGCAGGGTTTCAGCGTGTACGAACAGGGCACATGCACCATGGCCCAGGCGGGGGCGGCCGTGGCGAATGCCTGCGACGACGGGTCGGCCATTTTCTACAGCCCGGCGGACCTCCTGGAGACGGACAGGCTCACCATCAGCGCGGGCGCCACGATGATTGCTGCACAGGGCAGTTTCACCGACGATTACACCCGGACCGAAACGGATCTGCAGAACGACCCAATTCTGGTCCCGCACCTGTACGGGGCCTATCGCCTGTCGCCCGACCTGGCGCTGGGACTCGGCGTCTACGTTCCGTACGGGCTCGAAACGCAGTGGCCCACCAACTGGGATGGGGCCTTTGAAGGGTACGATAACGCCCTGCAGTCAATCTACATTCAGCCCACCGTGGCCTATCAGGTCACCGAACGCATTCGCGTGGGCGGCGGACCCATTGTGGGCATCAGCAGCGTAACGCTCAACCAGCAACTGGACGCGTCGGGCCAGCCCGTGCCCTCCGACAACGTGCCGGATGGCACCACCTTCGGGAACCTGGGGGTGCCCTTCCACACGGCGTTTGCGGACGCCCGGCTGGAGGCCACCGGCGCCACGGGGTTTGGCGGGCATATTGGCATTACGGTCGATGCCACCGACTGGCTCGACGTCGGTGCCCGCTACCTCTCGCCCATTAAGTTCGAGTACGAGGGAGACGCCACCTTTGAGCAGGTGTCGACAGGGCTCACCCTGCCTGCCAATAACCCCATTCCTGGTACGGACCAGCCTATTTCCCTCGATTTCATTCTGGATCCCGCGTTCGTAAACGGGCCGCTCGTCACACAATCCTTGGAGACCGAACTGACCATGCCGGCGCAGGTGGTCGCCGGCGTGGCGGTGCAGGCCACCGAGGCGTTGCTTCTACAAGTCGACTACCAGTGGACCGGCTGGTCGAGCTTCGACAACATTCGGCTCGACTTTGAGAATGAGTCCCTGAATCAGACGCGACGCGAGGCCTACGGCAACACCAGCGCGGTGCGCGTCGGCGGTTCCTACGAGGCGATCGACGCCCTCACCGTCCGCGCGGGCTACCTGTTCAACCAGGCCGCCGCGCCGGACCGCACCGTGACGCCCCTGCTCCCCGAAGCCGACCGCAACCACTTCACCGCCGGGCTCAGTTGGCAGATCGTTCCCTCCACCAGCCTGAACGTCGCCTACCAGTATCTCGGCCAGAATGACCGCCGGGGCCGCACTCGGGGCGCCCGTCCGGGCGAAAACAACCCCACCGCCGAAGAGCTCAACAGCGGCCTCTATTCCTTCAACGCCCACCTCGTCGGGACCACCGTCACGATCAGCCTTTAACGTCCCATGATGTTTTCCTCTTCCTTCCCCCCCCATCCCGCCCGGTGGGGACTCCTTCTCCTGCTCGGCCTGTTGCCCCTTCTGGTCGGCTGCTCCGACGAGTCGCTTCTGGAGCCCGAGTCGACGGACGCCCGGTTCGACCGGTACGTGGCCCTCGGAAACAGCATTACGGCCGGGTTCCAGTCCGACGGCATCAACCAAACGCTTCAGCAGCAGTCCTACGCCGTGCGACTGGCGGACCAGATGAGCACGCCGTTCTCCCTCCCGGCGCTCAACGATCCCGGCTGCCCCCCTCCCCTCACGCAGATCTTTCCCCCGCAGCGTGCGGCCCCCGTCGAGTGTGCCCTGCGGGAGTCGCCCGTCCCCACTCGCATCAACAACGTGGCGGTGCCGGGCGCGTGGGTGCAGGATGCCCTCACGAACAACGCGTCCGACGGCGCCAACCCGAATGCGCTCACGAGCTTTATCCTCGGAGGGCGCACGCAGGTCGAGGCCGCCGCCGAAATCGCCCCCACGTTCGCCACCGTGTGGCTCGGGAACAACGACGTGCTGCGCGCCGCCCTCGCCGGCGATCCCTCCCTCTCTACGGACCCGTCCACGTTTTCGTCGCGCTACACCGGGGTGCTCGACAGCCTGGAGGCCGCGGGGGCCGACGCCGGCGCCCTGGCCGGTGTGGCCGACGTGACCCTCATCCCCAACCTCTCGCCGGGCGCGGCGTATTTTGCCGCCGACCAGAGCGGCCAATTGCCCTCCGGCTTCAACGTCGCCAACACCTGTGCCCCTTCCGATCAGGGCGGCGTGGGTGACCAGATGCGGGTGCCCTTTCGGTACGGCATCGGCGTCTTTCTCCAGCTGGCCAGCACGGGGCAGAGCGTGGAGCTGGACTGCACCGACAACCGGTCCCTCGGCGAGATCTTCGACGAGTCGACCCTGGAGCAGTTAGGGGCCGCCGACATCGCCTCCAACTCCCTCCTGACCCCCGCCGAAACGCAGACGCTCGCCGACCGAACGCAGGCCTACAACAGCGTTCTCCAGCAGGAGGCTGAGGATCGCGGCTGGGCGTACGTCAACGTCAACGCCGCCCTGGGCGCCCTCTATGCGGCCGGGACCGACACCCCCACGGACCCCTCCGACGACCTCGTGCCGAAATTCCCCAACCTCGCCTCCGACCAACCGACATTCGGCACGTTCTTCAGCGAAGACGGGGTGCACCCCTGCTCGGCCACGCACCAGGTCGTGACCAACCTGTTCGTGGACGCCATCAACGCCGAGTACGACACCTCGCTTGAGCCCATTGAGGCGCCGGACGTGCCGGCGCCCCCGCAGTAGCCCCGCCAGTTCGCTCAGGAGGGGAGCGTGTCCGGGGCGGTCGGGTCGGGAGTCGTCGGGGTGGGCGCCGTCGTGTCCGGCCGCAACGAGTCGGGGGCGGGGTCGGAGGAGGTCACGGTCGTGTCGGACGCGGGCACGGCAAGCGTGTCCGGCGGGGGCCCCGGACGCCCGCCCTGCGTCGTGTCGGCGGCCTGGAATCGAATCGTCCCGTTGTTCGTGCGCACCTCAATTGACGCCTCCCCCGTCCCCATCTCGGCCCGATACCGCCCTCCGGCGTCAAGGGGATTAAATCGTTCGTTCGTGGGCGAGAGCCCGTCAGTGCGAATGGCACCTGCGTTCGTTTGGGCATCCAGCCGGGCCGAGGCGTCCGGGGGCAGGTGCAGCGTCACGTCGCCGTTGGCCGTCTCCAACGTCACCGTGGCATCGGGCGGGACGGTCTGAAAATGGGCCGCGAGATCCCCGTTCTGCACCGACACATCGACCGAGGCGGCGCCCCCCCGAATGGTGACCGGCCCGTGGTCCTGCCGGACGGTGAGGGGGCCCGTTGCCCCGTCAATCGTCACCGGCCCACTCACCTGCTCCACCCGCAGCGTCGTGGCCCGCGGAACGGTTCCCGTCACATCCACCGCCGCGTAGGCCATCGACTGCCGGCCGCTCTCCAGCGTGTAGGTGTACGTGTCCTGGCTGCCGGACTCCGAGATCGAGATGTCGTCGCGGGCCGCCCGGGCCGTTTCCGGGGTGTCGCCCCGGCCCCGGCGCACGAACGTCAGGTCGGCGGTCGCGTCGTCGCCGCCGCGAATCGACACGGCCCCGCGGAAGCCATCGAGCACCAGGGGCCGCCCGCTGGGCGCGACGGTGCGCGAGAGGGTGTCGGTGGCCTCGACCGCCCCAAGCTGGACGGCCCCGTCGGGGGCCCGATCCACGTCTGTCTGTTCGGCGGATTGACACCCGCCCACGAGGAGGAGCAAAACGGCAACGAGGAGGCGGAATACCGGGAGGGGGAGCCGAATCATGACGGAGAGCGGAAATGAGGCCGGGAAGAGGGGAACGAGGGGGGGAAGAAGACGCCTCAATGGAGTTCAATGTTCTTGATGAACCGCCGCGCCGCCACGTACGACCCGCTCCACCCCAGCACCATGCCCATGCCCACCAGTCCCCCAATCAGCGATAGCTGAAGGGTGAGGGAGGGCGAGGCCTTGTCGAGTTGTTGCAGGAAGAACCGGTAGAGTCCCCACACGGCACCGCCGGCCAGGAGCCCGCCCAGGAAGCCCTGCAGCAGTCCCTCTACCAGGAACGGCCGCCGCACGAACCGGTCGGTCGCCCCCACCAGCTTCATGGTGCGAATGAGGAGCCGGCGCGCGTAGATGGTGAGCCGGATGGTGTTGGCCACGAGAAAGACGGACGCCAGCACCACGATGGCCCCGAGGGAGAGGCCGATCGCACTGATGAGCTGGCGGTTTTGCACCACCTGCGCGAGCAGGTCCTGATTGAACACCACCTCGTCCACGCCCTCCCACTCGCCGATTGTGGACGCCATCTGACCCATACTGTCGGGGGTGGCGTACGCCGGGGCCACCTCGATGCGCACAGAGGCCGGCAGAAACGTCGGGTCCTCGAACACCGATGCCTCCTCCCCAAACTCCTCGCGGAAGATCTGTGCGGCCTCCTCGTGAGACACGTAGTCGGACGCCGCCACTCCGGGCATGGTCTTGATGCGGGCCCGGAGGGCCTCCTGCGTGTCTTCTTCAGCCCCCTGCGCGATAAAGACCTCCATCTCGCCCGCCTGCTCCCGAAGCATGTCGGCGATGACTTGGGCCTCGTACCCCACCACCGCGAAGACGCCGATCAGGATGAGCGCAACGGTGATGGCGCTCGTCGACGCAAAGGCGGCAAACTTCGCCCGCCCGAAGTTGGCAAATCCTTCGCGGATGAAGTACGGCAGCGTCACGGAAGCAGGGGACGTGTTGGAGAGACGTGCGAGGCGGCGGAGTTCAAACGTACGAAGGCCGCGTCCGAAAGGTAAAGGCCCTGCGTGCGTCAGGCCTGCGGGTCGTCCGGCGTCCCGTACGTCGGCCCGTAGGGATAGCTGCCCAGCACCTGCAGGTCGCTCGTGATTTCGCGGAGGTGGTCCAGGGCTCGCCCCACGGCCTCAGTCCCCGCGGCCCCGTCCACGTCCAGGTAGAAGCGATAGCGGCCCGGATGCCCCACCAGGGGCCGGCTCTCGATTTTCAGGAGGTCCAACTCACGCAGCGCAAACACCGCAAGGCTTTTGAAAAGCGCCCCCGGCACGTTCTCCTGCAGCACGAAGGCCACCGACGTCTTGTGATCCGTCTCCGGGGCGGACGACGAGGAGGCCTCCTCCGGCGCCAGCACCAGGAACCGCGTGAAGTTCGCCGGATCGTCCTCCAGCCCCCTCGCCAGCACCGTGAGGCCGTAGCGCTCGGCGGCCCGGGCCGAGGCGACCGCCGCCACCGTCGGGTCGCCCGCCTCGGCAACGGTTTGGGCCGCCCCCGCCGTGTCGGGGGTGGCCTCCGTGGTGGCCTGGGGGGCGTGAGCCTGCAGCCAGGCCCGGCACTGCCCCAGCGCCTGGGCGTGCGACCGCACCGTGTCCAGGGCCTCGACCGACGCCCCGGCCGGGGCCATCAGGTGGTGGTGGATGCGAAGGCTCAGCTCGCCCACGATGGCGACGTCGTGGGTGCGCAGGTGGTCGTAGTTCACCCGCACGCTCCCGAAGACGGCATTTTCGATGGGCACCAGGCCGCGGTCGACGGCCCCCGACGCGACCGCCGCAAACACGTCCTCGAAGGCCGGGCACGGCGCCGGATCGGCCCCGTCGAATCCGCGCAGGATGGCCTCTTCGCTGTAGGCGCCGGGGGCCCCCTGAAACGCAATTTGTGTTCCCATTACAGTGGAGCCGGGGCGATAAAAAACCAGTGGTGCGACCCGCCGGGGGCAGATCGCTCCCTCCCACGGACGCGCCCAATGGGGCGTTCCCGGCCCCCAACAAAAAAACCGCCCCGACCGGACGCCCCCGTCGGGGCGGCACAGATCCACGACCCGTACCGTGGACCGCCAAGCCGCGATGCGACCCGGCGGGACAACAACAAGCTATTTGATTTCGATCTGACGGCGAGTGCTCGTCTCCGTCTTCGGCACGTGGATGGTGAGCACGCCGTTGTCGTAGGCGGCCTCAATCTGCTCCACGTCCACCGCGTCGGGGAGCGTGAAGGTGCGGTGGAAGGTCCCGAAGGCGCGCTCCACCCGCACGTACTCCTCATCCTCCTCCGTGCGTTCACTGGTGCGCTCGCCGCTCACGGTGAGCGTGTTGTTCTGCAGGTTGATCGTGATGTCGTCCTTCGACATGCCCGGAACGTCCAGGCGCAGGCGGAAGGAATCGTCCGTCTCCAGCAGGTCCGTTCGCGGCGACCACACGGGCGACGAGCTGCGGTCCTCGCCGTCGCGGTCACGGTCGAAGAACCGATCGAAGAGGCTGTCGACCTCGCGCTGGAGGTCGCGGATCGTGCGGTTCGGGGAATAACGTGTCATCTGCGTCATGGGTATCACCTCGGGTGGTTGACTTGTTCAACAATCGGCGAACATGCCAACGACCGGCGTCGCATGACGCCCGGCCCCAGCATTTCGCTGCGTTGTACATCCTAACAAGTCGCGTTCCATTCCCTGCGGCGCAGGCGTTTCTTCCTGGATTCTCCGCTTCGCTCTGCCGACTTGACAGACGCCCGAGAGGGACCCTGCCCGGCTCGTCAGACGCGTCCGCAAATTTGACAATCGCCCCCGGCTGCCCTTCTATCGGGACACGATGTCGACCACGAGGGGCAGGTGGTCCGAGGTCGCCTGGGTGTCGTTGCGCTCCACCCCAAACGCCGACCGGCGGTCCGGTGCGAGGGTGCTGGTGCGCAGCACGTACTCGTTGACGATCTCCACGACGCTATCCGAAACGTAGACGTAGTCGAGGCGCGACGGGGGAAAGCTGCTCTCCGCGTCGACCCACGTGGCGTGGGACGGGGCGCCCGTCTGTCGCGGATTGGCGTCGAGGAGGTCCGTGCCGTCCCAGTCCGGCGCCGCCGACGGCCCGAACGCGTCGTTGTTGACGATCTGGCCGGTGCGCAGGGTGGTGGGCTGCTGCGGGTCGCCGACAAAGTTCATGTCTCCCGCAATGACGATGGGCGTGTTATCGGGCACCGCGAAGGGACCCTCCCCAGCCTTCACGTCGCGAAGAAAGCCCGCGATGCCGTCCACCACGCGCTGCCGCCGAGCGTCGCGGGAGGGCGAGGCGTCGTCGAAGTTGCAGCAGGGCGGATGCGTGACGATGAGGAGGAGAGGCGAGCCGAGCGCAGACTCGGCGTCGAGGAGAAACGCCCCGCTCTGGTTGTCCTCATACCCCGGAATGGCGTGGCTCGCCTCAATCGGATACTGGCTCACAGCCACGAGGTCGAGCCCCTGCTTTGCATGATGCCACCCGTCGGTGCCGGTAAGGGCCGCCACCCGATCGGCCGTTTCCTGCGAGGACTGGTCGTACACCTCCGAAAACCCGATCACGTCCGCGTTCACGTTGCGGAGCACGCGCCCGTAGCTGTCGCGGGCCTCGGCCGCGAAGAGGCGCCCCTGCAGCACGTTGAACCCCAGCACGCGCACGCCGCGGTCCGGTTTTTCCAGCGAACCCCCCGGGAGCGGGGGCAGGTCGGCCTCCGAGAAGGCGTACCCGACCCCGCCCTCCCGATCCGGCAGTTGGTCCTTCGGGCCGGCCAGCGCCACGCGGATCGAGTCGCCCGCAAACAGGGACGAATCGCCGATGGGGCGCGCCGAGCGGTCCAGCGACAGCTCGAAGGTGGAGGCCCGCACCGTGGGCAGCGCCGAGAGCCCGACGTCCGCGTGCCCGATCGCCAACGACGAGCCGTTGGTGTAGACCTGCCCGCTCCGCTCCCCGAAGGTCCAGGTAAGGTCGGCCCCGAGGCCGCGCGTGCGCCGGCCCGTGGTTGTGTCGTTGTCGGTGTCGAGATAGAGCGTCAGGTCGTTGTTTTCCGACAGGTTGATCGGACGCCCCGTCTCGAAGCGGAGGAAGAGGTGCTCCGCGTCGTGGCTGACCCAGAGGCGCCCCAGATCGATTTGGTCCCCATCGCCCGAGGGGTCGCGGTGACGCACCGGGACCGGCGCCCAGTCCTCCCCCGACTCATCAATCACGATGCGGGCCGGCTCGGTCGGATAGGAGAGGGACGGCTCATCGGTCTCCGCCGGGGGGTCGTCCGGCTCGGTCGGCGGGTCGCTCGAATCGTCCATGCCGTCCGGCCCCGAGCAGCCGATCAGAAGCAGAACGCAGGAAAGAAGGAGGGAGCGCGTGAGGGACATAGAACAGCCGTGGGCGGTCCAGAGAGTAGGCGCATTCGTAGGATACGAGTCAGCCCGGAGGGAGTCACACCACCACCGGCCATACCGTCCGGAGTAGGGGGAAGCATTCGCGAAAACACGGTCCGGCCCCCCTCGCCCCGAAAAGATTGGGCGCCCGGGCCGTAGAAAAGACCCACTGCATTCATAAACTGGTTCATCTCATGCCGGACTCCTCGACCGACCCGCTCCACAAAGCCGCCTTTCTGGGGCCGAAAGGCGAAAACGCCGACGAACTGGAACGGATGCTCCTGGAGGTGCTTCGCGACCACGTCTTTTGGCGCCGCAACTTCCACCCGAGCGACCCGCGCCTGATTTCCGAAACGGACCGGCGCACGGAGGCCTTCGACGAAATGTCGGCACAGCTCCGCGACGAGCTGTCCCAGATCCTCGCCAAACTGAAGCGGGCCGCCCCCCTCTACTCGCCCCGCCAGGTGGCGCACATCGTAAGCGACCCCTCGCTGCCGGCCTTTATCGGGTACTTCGCCGGGCTGCTCTACAATCAGAACAACGTGGTGGCGGAGGTCTCGCCCGAGACCGTGCGTGAAGAGCGGGCCTACTTCCGGTCGCTGGCCGAAATGGTGGGCTACCCGGACTTTCTCCCCGAAACCCTCTCCCCCGACGCCCGTGCCCACCGCGCCGACTACAGCTGGGGCCACCTCTGCAGCGGCGGCACCGTCGCCAACCTGGAGGCCCTCTGGATTGCACGCAACATCCGGCTCTACCCACTGGCCGTCCGCCTCGTCGCCCACCAGACGGACGACTTTGCGGGCGTTGCGGACCTGAACGTGACAACGGCCGAGGGGAACCGGGCGCCCCTCCACAGCCTCTCGACCTGGCGCCTGTCGAACCTCCCCATCGACGCCATCACGGACCTCCACCTCCGCATCAAGGCCTCACTGGGGGAAGACGACCCGGCCCGCGCCAAGGCCTTCCAACAGGCTCTCCCCAGCGTCCGCAAGGCCGGGCTCGCGTCGTTTCTCTTTCAGTACAACGACGCCTTCCCCAACGACCCGGCCCGCCTGCCGAGAGTGCTCATCTCTCAGGCCACACACTACTGCTGGCAGAAAAACATGGACCTGGTGGGCCTGGGCGCCGACGCCCTCGAGACCCTGCCCGTCGACAACCGCATCCGGCTCGACACCGAGGCGCTCCGCGAGCGGCTGCACACCTGCATCGAACAGAAGCAGCCCGTGCTCGGGGTGATCTCGATCGTGGGCACGACCGAAGAAGGCGCCATCGACCCGCTGCACGACATCGAGGCGGTTCGCGACGAGGTGGCCGATGCGGGCCTCACGTTTTGGCACCACGCCGACGCCGCGTTCGGCGGCTTCTTCGCCTCGATGCTCCCGAAGACCGACGACGGCTCGTTTGTGGCCCCGGACGCGCTCTCTCCCGACCTCGCGGGCCCCGACGGCCTCCTGCCGATCGACGATGCGGAGGCCCTCACGGCCATCGCCGACACGGACTCCCTCACCATCGACCCGCACAAGTTCGGGTACGTGCCCTACCCGGCCGGGGCCGTCCTTTTTCGCGACTACCACGTGCGCGACGCGATCGCCTACAAGGCGCCCTACCTGGCGGACGACGACCAGGCGGGCTTCGGCGGCTTCCTCGGCCAGTGGACGCTGGAGGGCTCCCGCCCCGGCGCCGCGGCCGTGAGTTGCTACCTCTCCCAGGAACTGGTGCCCCTCACGCCCGACGGGCACGGCCGCTTCATGCGCAACTGCATCGAGGCCAACCAGCACCTCGTGTCGGCCCTCCAGAATCGGTTTTCCGACGCCAACGCCGAGCTTACGCTTCGTCCCTTCCACCCGCCCGAAACGGTCGCCTTCTGCTTCGTCGTGGCCCCCGACGCGGAGCTCGAAAGCATCGAGGCCCTGAACGAGCTCACCGAGCGGATCTGGCAGCGCATGACCGTCGACGGCCGCGAGGACATCAACCAGTACGCGTTCCTCCTCTCCCGCACCGAGGTCGACGTTAGCGACTACGCCCACGTGCTCGACAACATCCTGTCGCCCGACGTGCTGGCCGACGCCGTGGAGAACGACGCCGGCCTCACCCTGCTGCGCACCTGCCTCATGAACCCGTTCCAGTCCGACTGGAACGACGCGGAGACGCCCTTTGCCGAGCGGGTGGCCGACTTCCTCTACGACGTTGCCGTGGACGAGTACCTGGAGCAGGTGCTCCCGCCCGCCCCGCGCCCGGACAACACGCGCCGCCCCGTCCTGGTCGTGGAGCAGACGCCCCGGGCCCGCAAGGGCCTCGCCCGGCGCCTGGAACAGGACGAGAAGGTGATCGCCCACTTCGACGTGCGCTCCTGCAGCGCCGCCGACCTCGACGGCGAGACCAACGGCCGCCTCTCCACGGCCCACACCACCATCTTCCACGTCAACGCCGAGGCCCCGGAGCGGATGCTGCGCCTGATGCAGCGGTTGATCGACACCGGCGCCGTGCCCCCCGAGCGTCTCATGGCCGTCGTAACGGGCACTGGCGCCGCCGCCCTCCCCGACCGACTGCGCCCCCTGGAGGTGCCTCCCCACAACCTGATCGCCGAGGACGAGCTCTCCGCCGGCGCCCGCCGCCTGATCGTGCGCCTCAGCACCCAGCGCGCTTCCGTGTAGACGCCCCGCAAAAGGACCTTCCGCATTTGCCTCGCCGTACTTCCCTGCCCCGTTTCCCCTCCCACCGGCCTCTGGGTCCCATGCGCTCTACCGTCCTTCGCCGCACCGGCACCCTGTTCGTCCTTGCACTCGGAAGCCTGCTCCTGGCCGCCTGCGGAGGCGATGCCTCCAGGCCGTCGTCCCAGACCGCGTCGAATGACCTCTCGCTGGACGTGGACACGGTGCTGACCGACACCACCTACACGCTGGTCAACCAGGACAGCACGGCCCTCTCTCTTCCCGATGCGTTCCTCGGGACCCCGGTCGTGCTGGGCTCTATCTACACGAACTGTCCCAACATTTGCCCGCAAATCACGGCCAACATGAAGGCCGTGCGGGACTCCCTCGAAAATCCCGAGGCCGTCCAGTTCGTGTCGGTGACCTTCGACCCGCGGCGGGATACGCCCTCCCGCCTCGCGGCCTACCGCGCCCAGTATGACCTCACCGACACGTCCTGGGAGTTCCTGACCGGCGACCGCGAAACGATCGATCGCTTCCTGGATCGACTGGGGGTGCGCCGCCGCATAAAAGGGACGGATCGGGAGTTTCCCGCCGCCGACACGACCGATTACATCTTTACGCACTCCAACCAGATTACGCTGATCGACGCGCAGGGACGGGTGCGGGCGGAGTACGGGGGAAGCCAAACCCCGCCCTCCCTCATCGTACGCGATCTCGAAAAAATCCAGTCCCCTTCCTCTTCCAACGACTCATAACGGACATGAAGGTCCTGCCTCAGGACGTCTCCCCCACTGCCTCTCCTCCGGCCTCATGACCTGGCTGCTTGCCGACCTCCCCTTTGGATTTGTGGGACGTCTGCACTGCGTGGGCATGTGCGCCCCCCGGGCCCTCAAGCCGGGCAGTGAACAGGGCCGGGTCCAATTTTCTGTGGAACGGCTGCGCTACAACCTGGGCCGGACGATGACGTACACCGCGCTCGGTGGCGCCGGGGGCGCGGCCGGACGCGTCGCTGTCCGGGGATCAACTGATGCGCGTCGTAAACGTGACGGTCGGCGTGCCCCCCTTTTCGACGCAGCCCCTCCCCCACCCGAACGTCAAACGTCCGGTTCCCGGAGAACAGATACCAGAGCCGGGCCGCGTGCTCACGACGGGCCTGGCGGTGCAGTTCTCCGGAGTGCCGTCGAAGATGTCGCCGCGTTCACGACTCACCGACCGATTCTTTTATGAAACCGTTTGTTCGCGTACTGATCGGGGCTGGCCTCCTCTCCGGGATCGGGATCCTCGTGGTTGCCTATCTCCTCCTAACCCCCAGCACGTATGAGGTCAAGGGACGCGTTGCCGGAATCAACGATGGGGGGCAGACGCTCGTCGTAGAGCACGAAGAAGTCCCCGGCTACATGCCGCCCATGATTATGCCCCTGCCGGTGGCGGACACGAGCATGACCGCGTCGCTTCGAGCGGGGGAGGCCATCCGGTTTGAGATGCGAGTATCGAACGACAGCACGTGGATCTCAAGGGTCGAGGCGATCCCGGACACGGCTGTGGCCCGCAATCCGGCGCAGTCGACCCAACCGGTTGGCGGCTCAAACGCGGAGCAGGACGGGCCTCCCCCCCTTCGGGAAGGGGACAGCTTGCCGGCTGACGTCTCGCTCGTGGACCAGAACGGGGACCGGATCGAGATGGACGGGTACCGGGGGCAGGTGCTCGTTCTAACGTTTATCTATACGGAATGTCCGCTTCCGGACTTCTGCCCGCTGATGTCGAAGCGGTTTGCCCGCCTCCAGCCGACGCTTCGGGATCAGTACGGGGACGAAGTCCAGCTGCTGTCCATTAGCTTCGACCCGGCCACCGATACGCCGGCGGTGCTCCGCGAGTACGCCCAGGAGTATACGGATCGGCTCGACACGTGGACGTTTGCCACCGGCGACACGAGCCAGGTCCATCGCGTGACGGACCTCTTTCGGGTGTACACCGAACCGGAGGAGGGCGAGATTACACACAACCTGGTGACGGCGGTCGTTCGGCCGGACGGGACGGTGCACCGCCTCTTCCGGGGCAATGACTGGACCCCGGAAGACATCACGCGAGCAGTGGAGCAGATCCGATGACCCCGTCCGCCTCCCCGCACGAAGGCGCGGACACGGGAGAAACAGCGGGGGCACAAGCCAATCCGGGGCACTCAATCCAGGGGGGCCTGGCTGTGGAGCGGTCGGCAAGCCTGGACCAAATCCCGAACGGGGCACCTCGCGACACTTTTTTCAACCATCGATAGCAGGCGGCATGGTCGAATGGGCCCTTGGTGGACTAGCGTTTGGGTTTTTTGGGAGTGTGCACTGCGTAGGCATGTGCGGGCCGCTCGCCCTGAGTTTGCCGGGAGGCAACCAGCCCCGATGGCAGTTCTGGACAGAGCGGGGGCTCTACAACCTGGGCCGGGCGATGACGTACACCGCGCTCGGGGGCGTCGTCGGCTTGGCCGGACAGGTCGTATCGCTGGCCGGGGCACAGCAGGCCCTCTCCGTGGCCGTGGGCGTGCTGTTCCTCCTGTCCGCCGCCGTGCCCTGGGTGAGCCGCCAGGTGACCCGACTCGAGCAGGCCCCCTCGTCCTTTCTCCAACGGGTGATGGCCCCCATCGGTACGCTGTACCGGCGGGGCGGCACAGGCAGCCTCTTCGTCGTCGGCCTGCTTAACGGCCTCCTTCCCTGCGGATTTGTGTACGCGGGACTGGCGACGGCCCTCACGGCCGGGACCGTCGCGGCGAGCATGCTCTTCATGGTGGGCTTCGGCTTCGGCACCTTCCCCGCCATGCTGGGGGTCAGCCTCATGGGTCGCCTGGCCAGCAGTGCGTGGCGAACGCGACTGCAACGCCTCGTGCCCGTCGCGTTGGGCCTCGTCGGGCTCCTCCTTATCCTACGGGGACTTGGACTGGGCGGTATGATCAGCCCCTCCTTGTCCGCACTGGGTGGGTGACCCCGCTTACGTCAGCCGTTCAATGAGTGCCTCGTGCTGGGGATAGGCCGCCCGGAGCGCCGCCGCCTCGGCCAGTTCAAAGTCGGCAAAGTCAAACGCCGGGGCCGTCGTGCACCCCACGAGCGCGTACCCGTCCGGGTCGTCGACCGTCGCCCCAAACCACGCCCCCGCCGGGGCCACCGCCTGGTGGCCCTGCCCCTTCTGGACCTCGCGGCCCAGGGTGTCGGTCGTGTACGTTCCGTCCGGCAACAGCTGATGCAGCGTAAGCGACGCTCCGTCGTAAAAGTGCCAGATCTCGTCCTGCTGGATGCGGTGGAACGAGGACACCTCGCGGCCCGGGAGCAGGAAGTAGATGAGCGCAGCGGCGGGGCGCGCCCCGTCGAACCGGGACGGCAACGCGTCGGCTGGAAGTATGTCTTCCGACCGGTAGGTTTCCCGGTAGTACCCGCCCTCCGGATGGGATGTCAGTTGAAGGTGATCGATCCAGAAGGAGGCATCGCGCATGACGAAGCGAGTAGGCGTGAAGTAGTCAGCAGGGAGCGGCTACGAACAGTCGGCGGCCGTGAGGGCCCGGGCAATGCGACGGGCGGTCTTGGCGAAGGGCCGGAAGGTGCAGTCCAGTTCGTTCCGGGCCCGTTCGTTACTGTACCGGTAGGTGCGGACGGCCGAACGGGCCAGCGAGCGAGTAAAGACGGGTGGGCGTCGGGTCAGGACCCCGACCGCCTCGGCGAGGGCGCCCCCCGCCGTAAGCAGGGCCGAGGGGGCGGTGTACCGGGGCGCCTCCACCCCGAATCCATCCGCGAGCGCCCCGACGATCTGGTGCCACGACAGGTTTTCCCCTCCCAGAAAGTACCGCCGCCCGGTGTCGCCGTGCCGCATGGCCTTTCGGTGGCCGGCGGCCACGTCCTGCACGTCTACCACATTCGTGCCGCCGGACGGAACCGCGGGCACCCACCCGCGGCGGACGGCGTCGACGATGCGGCGGGTGCGCGTCCCCTCCTCGCCCACCCCGAACACGAGCGACGGGTTCACGATGACGGCATCAAGGCCCTCGGCAATGCCGCGGTGGACCTCCAACTCCCCCTTCCACTTCGAGCGCGCGTAGGCCGAGCGGTGGGGGGCGTCCTGCCACGCAGTCGTTTCGTCGATGACGATATCCGGGGCGACCGGGCGCCCGAACGCCGCCATGCTGGAGGTGTACACGAGCCGGTCAACGTCGGCCGCTAGCGCCGCGTTCACGACATTGGCCGTCCCCTGCACGTTCACGCGACGAAGCGCCTCCGCCTCGCCCGACGCAAACCCCACCCGCGCGGCCACGTGGTACACCCGATCGATGCCGTCCAGCGCCGCCCGGACACTTCGGGCCCGCGTGATGTCCCCCTCAGCGTGCTCCACCCGATCCGCCACCGCGCCCAGCAGGTCGAGCGAGGAGGTGGGCCGACGAAAGATCCGAACCGCCGCCCCGTCCGAGACGAGACGCCGCGTGAGTACCGACCCCACGAACCCCGTCGCGCCGGTTACCAGAATGCGAGGACGATCAGTCATACGGAAGCACAAGACGAGACCACAAGCCGCGCACGACGCCCTAAGTAACGTCAATCGACAATTTGGAGCATGCCGTCATTTCGACCGGAGAGCGCCGAACGGGCGCTCGGAGTGGAGAAATCTCCACAGATCCCGCGTAAACGGCCTGTTTCCGCCCCCGCTCTCG
>NCRB01000039.1 GCA_002894665.1 Salinivenus iranica | reverse complement strand
GGGTGGGGGGGACGGTCACGGCCCTCGTGCTTGCGGTGCTCCACGTGCCGTTCTCCAACCCGATGGGCGAGTACTATTCCCAAAACAGCTACGTGGAGGCCGAGGGACACAACATTGTGAACACCATCCTGGTCGACTTCCGTGCGCTCGACACGCTGGGGGAGATTACGGTGCTGCTGATTGCGGGCATGGGCATTTATGCGATGCTGGGGCTGGGACGGGCCCTGACCCCGGAGGAGTTGGGCGGGGCCGCGACCGACGCCCCCGCCGAGCCCGACGCCGTCGCCTCCGCTTCTTCCGAACCGGCTGAAGAGGTATCATGAGAAACTCCCTGATCCTGCGTACGGCGGCGCGCCTGCTCGTGCCGCTCATCTTGCTGTTTTCCGTCTTCCTGATGCTGCGCGGCCACAACGAGTCCGGCGGCGGGTTTATCGGGGGACTGGTGGCCGGGACGGCCTTTGCCCTCTACGCGATGGCGTACGGCACGGCCGCCTCCCGTCGCGCCCTCCGGACGACCCCGCAGGCGCTACTGGCGGCCGGGCTGGCCACGGCCCTGCTCAGCGCCGTCATTCCGCTGGTTCAGGGCGGGGCGATGCTGCAAGGCCTCTGGGCCAAGCCCCTCGGGGTGAAGGTGGGCACGCCCATCCTGTTCGACGTGGGGGTCTACCTGATCGTGATCGGCATTACGCTGATGATCGTCTACGAGCTGGACGAATCGGGCGTGCAGTTCTTTCCGCAGGAGCCCCATCCGGCCTCCCTGCCGGCCGAGGCCGAGGAGGCGGCGTAGGGCCCGCACCGTTTGCCACGAGTCGCATCACGCTTCAGTACGATGGAGACGCTTCTTGCCTTTGTGATCGGCGGCCTGGTTGCCGTGAGCATCTATCTTCTGATGCGGCGCGACCTGGTCCGTAAAGTCATCGGGGTCGTGATCCTCTCGAATGCCATCAACCTCCTCATCTTTACGGTCGGGCGGGTGACGCAGGGGGCCTCGCCCCTCATCCCGTCCGCGGACAAGGTGCCTCCGGAGGGCATTGCCAATCCGCTGTCGCAGGCCCTCATCCTCACCGCCATCGTCATCGGGTTTGGCATGCTCTCATTTGCCCTTGTTCTGCTGTACCGCACCCAGCAGTCTACGGGGACCGTCGATGCGGAGGCCTTCGTGGATGAGGGGCCGGACCCGAGCACGTAGAGCCCCCGCTGCGCCGTCGCACTGTTTTGCTCTGACCCCTACCCAGCTGCATGGATTCGCATACGCTGCTGCTTCTGCCGCTTCTGATTCCGTTCGTTGTCGCCGTGGCGACCCTGGCGCTGCGGACCCGTCCGGGGCTGCAGAAGGCGCTCAACCTGATTGGGATGACGGGCATCCTCGCCGCATCGATTGCGCTCCTCGTCCGGATTGGCAACGAGGGCATCCAGGCCACGGGCCTCGGCGGCTGGCCGGCGCCCTTCGGCATCATGATGGTGGCCGACCACCTCAGCGTCATCATGCTGATCGTGTCGGCCCTCATCGGGGTGGCGGTGGCGATCTACGCCATTCCCAATGTGGATGCCCAGCGCGTCGGCTTCGGGTTCTACCCCTTCATGAACCTGCTCATGGTGGGCATCAACGGGGCCTTCCTGACCGGCGACCTCTTCAACCTCTACGTGTGGTTCGAGGTAATGCTGATCTCCTCGTTCGTGCTCATTGTGTTGGGCAACACGGAGGAGCAGCTCGCGGGCGGCATCAAGTACGTCGTGATCAACCTCGTCTCGTCGCTCTTCTTCCTGGCCGGGGTGGGGATGATCTATGGCCTGACCGGGACGCTGAACATGGCCGAGCTGGCGATGGCGCTTCCGCAGGTGGAGCAGGAGGGCCTCGTCACAGTGGTCGCCATGCTGTTTCTGGTCTCCTTTGGCATTAAGGCTGCGCTTTTCCCGCTCTTTTTCTGGCTCCCGGCCTCCTACCACACGCCCCCGGCCGCCGTGTCCGCCTTCTTTGCGGGGCTGCTGACCAAGGTGGGCGTGTACGCCCTCATCCGGGTCTTCACGCTCCTCTTCACGCAGGACGTCGGGTTCACGCACGGCTTGCTGCTGTGGGCGGCGGGGCTGACGATGGTGAGCGGGGTGTTGGCGGCGGCGATTCAGACCGACTTCCGCAAGATCCTCTCCTTCCATATTATCAGCCAGATCGGGTACATGATCATGGGGCTGGCCCTCTTTACGCCGCTGGCGCTGATTGGGGCGGTGTTCTACATCGTGCACCACATCATCGTGAAGGCCAACCTGTTCCTGGTCAGTGGGGCCGCCAACCAGCTCCAGGGAACCTTCAGCCTCAAGAAACTGAAGGGGCTGTACGCGGCCCACCCGCTCATGGCGGTGCTCTTCGTCATTCCCGCCTTTTCGCTGGCGGGGTTCCCGCCGCTGTCGGGCTTCTGGGCGAAGCTCATTCTGGCGAAGGCCGGAATTGAAGCCGGCGCGTACTGGATTGTCGCGGTGGCCATGGCGGTGGGGCTCTTCACCATGTACTCGATGTCGAAGGTGTGGGTGAACGCGTTTCTCCCCGGCACCGACGAGGACGTCGACGCCGGGCGCACGCCCACCGCCGTCCGCGTGATGTATCTGCCCATCGGTGCGCTGGCGGCCGCGACGATTTTCATCAGTGTCTTTGCCGGGCCGGTGTACGAAATGGCCGAGCAATCGGCCGACGAACTCATGAACTCCTCTGCCTACATTGAAGCCGTAACGGGCCATGAAGAATCTGTTGCTGACTCTGCTACTCGCGTTGATCTGGACGGCCGTGCAGGGGGCGTTCACGCTCAGTAATTTCGTCCTCGGGTTTGTGCTCGGCTACCTGGTGCTGCTCATCATGCAGCCGCTGCTGGGCGAGGCCGGCTACGATGCCCGGCTCTGGCACCAGGTGACCCTGGTCGGGGTCTTCGTGGTGGAGCTGGTGTTGTCGAGCCTGCGGGTGGCGTACGAGGCGGCCACGCCCGGCTTCGGGATGCGCGCCGGCATCATTGCGGTGCCGCTCGACGTGGAGTCGGATCTGGGAATCACGCTCTTCGCCAATCTGATCTCCCTGACGCCCGGCACGCTCAGTCTAGAACTCAGCGACGACCGGAGCCGCCTGTTCGTCCACGCCATGTACATTGACGACACCCCGGAGGCGGAGGTCGCCCATCTAAAAAACACGCTCGAGCGTCGGGTCATTCGGGCGCTGGGAGGTGACGGCGGCGCGCCGGTGGCGGCTGGGTGATCAAGACTTAGTGCCCTGTCAACCGTGATTCTTGCGCAGAAAAATCGCCCCCGGTCATCCCGGGCGGAGCGAGCGTGCGAGCGGAGAGCCGGGATCTATACAGCGGTAGAAGAGGGCACTCCGGGTTCCGCTCTGCCCCCCACAGGGTCATTCTTCCTCAGTCGAGCCCCATTGAGTTGGCTGGATCGATCCCGGCTCGGCGCCCCGAACGCCCTCGGGGCTTGGCCGGGATGACAAACGCAACCTTGAGGTTTGACACAACACTAGTGGTGCTCATTCGCCCTTGCGGTTCGGCATGGTTTCTCCGCCCCTTGCGGCCCGGTTATCGTCCAGCGTGGTGCTTCTGGGCGGGGTGTACGACGCGCAGGAGGCGGAACGCTGGCGGGCCTGGCTCTCGAACGAGGAACGGAACTGCCTCCAGGATTTTGGGTCCGAGCGGCGGCGCCGGGCCTTTCTGACGGGCCGCGCGGTGGCGCGTCGGCTCCTGGCGACGGAGCTCTCCCTCCGCCCGTCCGACGTGCCCCTGCGGCGGGCCGACGACGGAGCGGTGGACGTCGTGGGAACCGACTGGCACCTGTCGATTGCCCACTCGGGCGATCGGGCCCTTGCCGCGGCGGCGCCTCATCGGGTGGGAAGCGACGTGGAGCGCCTGAAGCCTCGCGACCCGGACGTGGCGCGCTTCCTCCTACATCCCGACGAGCGCGCCCTTCTCGACGCGCTGCCGTACGACCGCAACCGCACGCTCCTGCTCCTCTGGACCCTGAAGGAGGCGCCGCTGAAGGCGCGGCGGTCGGGCTTTCGTCTCTCCCCGAAGGCGCTTCGACTCACGGTCGACGCGGAGGCCCGGACGGCCACGGCGGTGGTGGGCGATGCGGAGCGGTGGACGGTGTCGTTTGCGGCCTGGGACGACTACTGGACCTCCGTGGCGGTTCCGAGCGCGGGGGCGTCGTCCCCCTAGGACTGCCACCGGCGCCAGAGCCACCCGGCCAGGGCGGTGCTGCCGAGTCCGGCGAGGAGGGGGGTAAGCGAGGGCTCGGACACCGCGTCGAGGTCGACGAGTCCGCTGGTGCGCCCGAGGTCGGCGATCTGATCGACGTCCAGGATGCCCGACAGCGTGTCGGTGGTGGCGGCGTGGACGGCGGCGGCCGCGACGATCTCGACGGGAAGCGGTCGACCCGCCCGGGCGCTGTATCCGTGTAGCCCGCCGGGCAGTTGGTTCAGGACGGCGGCCATGGTGCCGGTGCCGGGCCGACGAGCGCCGAACACGAGGTTCGGGCGCAGGCTGACAAACCGGAGGGAGGGGAACTGGTCGGGGAGCTGTCGCTCCACCCGCCGCTTTGACGCGAGGAAGCTCTTCGGCACGACGGGGGGCTTGTCGCGCACGGACAGAAAGACAAAGGCGTCCAGGTCGGCCGCGACGGCGGCCTTTGCTGCCCGCAAGGCCGACTGGGCGTTTACGAGATCATATGTGATGCCGTCGCTGGGACGCTCCCGGATCGTGGCGACGGAGTGGACGAGGGCGTCGGCCCCGTCCAGGAAATCGCTCCACGTGTTGGGCTCCAGGACGTCGGCGGCGCGCCACTCGACCTCCGAGACCCACGGATGCTGGGCCGGAGAGACGTCCGGACGGCCCGTACGCCCGAAGGCAGCAACGTCGTGACCGTTTCGGACGGCGATGCGGCAGATGTCGCTCCCGATAAATCCGTTTCCGCCGGGGACAACCAGTTTCATGGGGCAGTGCGCTTGGTTCGACTGTGACTCCATTTCTTGAACGAGTCGCCCGCCCTCCGTTCCAAACTGGGTTTCCGGACCCTTGAGGGAAACAGGAGGGGGCGCAGGGGAGAGGAGCGGAGTGCAACGTGTCTCCCCTCTGCTCGTATATGCGATGGAAGCGCTTCACTCTGGCCGAGGGGCCTCTGCTCGTCTCCGTTTTGTCTCATCAGTTGCCCGTTCCCATGAACCCCGATCGTTATCAGCCGGAGCATCCGGTCCGCTTCGTGACCGCCACGAGTTTGTTTGACGGGCACGACGCGGCGATCAACATCATGCGCCGCATCCTGCAGCAGACCGGTGCAGAGGTGATTCATCTCGGTCATAACCGCTCGGTGCAGGACATTGTAGACACCGCGATCCAGGAGGACGCGCAAGGCATTGCGGTCTCCAGCTACCAGGGCGGGCACATGGAGTACTTCAAATACATGCACGACCTGCTGGAAGAGCGGGGGGCGGGGCACATCAAGATTTACGGCGGAGGGGGCGGCGTGATCGTTCCGGAAGAGAAAGAGGAGCTGGAGGCCTACGGCATCGCCCACATCTACTCCCCCGACGAGGGGATGGAGATGGGGCTGCAGGGCATGATCAATGACATGGTGGAGGCGTGCGATTATCCGGTTGTGGACGTCGACTTTCAGGTTCCCGACGAGGTTCCGGCCCGCGACTCGCGCGTGGTGGCGCGCCAGCTGACGCGGGTGGAGGCGCCACAGCTGGAACGCGCCGCGGCGGTAGTGGGCGCGGAACCGACGGGCGGAGAGACCGCCGATGCGCCGACGGCCGACGGCGAGCCCCGGGGCGATGGGCACCCGGCCCCGATGGGCGACGGGGCACCCAGCCTGGGCGAGACGCATGTACCGACGCTCGGCATCACCGGCACAGGTGGGGCCGGAAAGTCGACGCTGACGGATGAGATTGTGCGGCGCTTCCTCAATGACTTCGACGACGTCGAGATCGCCGTGCTGTCGGTTGATCCGACGCGACGACGGACCGGCGGGGCCCTGCTCGGGGACCGTATCCGGATGAACGCGATGTACGGCCCTACCGCCGACCGCGTGTACATGCGGTCCTTCGCCACGCGGGAGGCCAACCGGTCCACCAGCGAGGCACTGCGAGAGGCCATTGGCGTCTGTCAGGCCGCCGGCTTCGACCTCATTATTCTCGAAACCGCCGGCATCGGACAGAGCGACACCGAGATTGTGGACCTCACGGACCTGTCGCTCTACGTCATGACGCACGACTTCGGGGCGCCGACGCAGCTGGAGAAGATCGGCATGCTCGACCTCGCCGACTTTGTGGCGATCAACAAGTTCGAGAAGCGCGGGTCGGAGGACGCCCTGCGCGACGTGCGGAAGCAGGTGCAGCGCAACCGCATGCGGTTCGACGACGACCCGGAGGACATGCCGGTCTACCCGACGATGGCCTCCCACTTCGGCGACCCGGGCGTCACGCGGCTGTATCTGGGCCTGCTCGACCGCCTGAACGACGACTTCGACTTTGACCGGCGGACCCAGACCTACGATCCGGACGCCGTGCCCGAACCGGATCCCGCGGAGGTCGCCATCATTCCGCCGGACCGGCAGCGGTACCTCGGCGAGATCGTGGAGACCTGCGAAGCGTACCACGACTGGGTGGAGCGACACGTCACGTACGCCCGCAAGTGGGGCGAGGCCAAAGGCGCTCGCGCGCAGGTCGACGACTGGGCGCCGGACGACCAGGAGCAACTCGCGGGGCGCCTCGACGAGATGGCCGAGCACTGGTGGGACAAGCTCGACAAGCGCTGCAAGGACATCCTGGAGGGCTGGGACGACCTGGCGGAGGACTACCAGCAGGACGAGTTCACCTACACGGTCCGGGGCCGCGACTTTACGGTGCCCCTCTATCGCGAGAGCCTGAGCGGCACCAAGATTCCGCGCGTGGCCCTGCCGAAGACCGACGACCCCGGCGAACGGCTGGAGTTTGCGCTTACCGAAAACCTGCCGGGATACTTCCCCTACACCGCGGGCGTCTTTCCCTTCAAGCTGGAGGGCGAGATGCCGACGCGACAGTTCGCGGGCGAGGGCTCGCCGGAGCGCACCAATCGCCGCTTCCACCTCGTGGCCGAGGGCGACGAGGCGAACCGCCTCTCTACTGCGTTCGACAGCGTCACCCTCTACGGCCGCGACCCCGCGGAGCGGCCTGACATTTACGGCAAGGTCGGGAACGCGGGCGTCTCCATCTGCACGCTCGACGACATGAAGAAGCTCTTCTCGGGCTTCGACCTGTGCAACCCGAAGACGAGTGTGTCGATGACGATCAACGGCCCGGCGCCGATGCTGATGGCGATGTTCTTCAACGCCGCCATCGACCAGCAGGTGGAGAAGCACCTGAAGGAGGAGGGGCGCTGGGACGAGGCCGAGACGGTCATCGAGGAGAAGCTCGGCGACGACCGGCCCGAGTACGTGCCGTACGGCCCCGACGGGCGCGAGGACGACCTGCCGCCGACGCACGACGGCAGCGGCCTCGGCCTGCTCGGGACGAGCGGGGAGGAGCTCGTGGAGTGGGGCGTGCTCGATCGTGAGATGTACGAGGAGATCAAGGCCGACACGCTCCACGTTGTCCGGGGCACCGTCCAGGCCGACATCCTGAAGGAGGATCAGGCGCAGAATACCTGCATCTTCTCGACGGACTTCGCCCTGCGGCTGATGGGGGACATCCAGCAGTACTTCATCGACCACAACGTGCGCAACTACTACTCGGTCTCGATCAGCGGCTACCACATCGCCGAGGCCGGGGCCAACCCCATCACGCAGCTCGCCTTCACGCTGGCCAACGGCTTCACGTACGTCGAGTACTACCTGAGCCGGGGGATGGACATCGACGACTTTGCGCACAACCTGTCGTTCTTCTTCTCGAACGGCATGGACCCGGAGTACAGCGTCATCGGGCGGGTGGCGCGGCGCATCTGGAGCGTGGCGATGAAGGAGCTCTACGGCGCCAACGAGCGGAGCCAGAAGCTGAAGTATCACATCCAGACGTCGGGCCGCAGCCTGCACGCGGAGGAGATTCAGTTCAACGACATCCGCACGACGCTGCAGGCGCTGATGGCCATCTACGACAACTGCAACTCGCTGCACACCAACGCCTACGACGAGGCCATCACGACGCCCACGGAGGAGAGCGTGCGGCGGGCCATGGCGATCCAGCTCATCATCAACAAGGAGCTGGGCATGACGATGAACGAGAACCCGCTCCAGGGCTCCCACATCATTGAGGAGCTGACCGATCTGGTGGAGGAGGCGGTGCTGCACGAGTTCGAGCGCCTCAACAATCGGGGCGGCGTGCTGGGCGCGATGGAGTCGATGTACCAGCGCGGCAAGATTCAGCAGGAGTCGATGAAGTACGAAGAGCAGAAGCACTCCGGCGAGAAGCCCGTGATTGGCGTCAACACCTTTACCCGGGATGAGGACGACGAGGCGCCGGAGGACGAGGAGGTCGACCTGATGCGCTCCTCGGACGAGGAGAAGCAACATCAGCTCCGCCACCTGAAGGCATTCCAGACCCGCTACGCCGACAAGCGCGACGAGGCACTGGCGGAGCTCAAGGCGACGGCCCGGGCGGGCGAAAACACGTTTGACGTGTTGATGGACGCGGTGAAGTACTGCTCCCTCGGGCAGATCACGGACGCGCTCTTCGAGGTCGGGGGCGAGTACCGCCGCAATATGTAACGACGTCGGCGCATTGAGGCTCAACGCGAAGCCCCGAGGCCGCGTACGGTTCAACGTCGTATTCCTTTGGTTTTGCCCAATCAAACGGCGGCATGCTGAGCCCTGAGGTGTTGGAGCGTCCCGGCACCGTACTTCTCGACACGGCGCGTCCAGACGACGAGAACCGGACCAGTTGGTGCTTTTCGGCGCCCGAGCGGGTGCTGTCGGCCGCGGCGGTGGAGGACGTTCCTGCGCTGGTGCAGGAGCTGGAGCGTGTGACGGCGGCGGGAGCGTATGTTGCCGGATACATGAGCTACGAGGCCGGGTATGCCTTCCTGGATCTGGAGCCGCCGTCCGTGGACGCGGGCCCGCTGGCCTGGTTTGGGGTGTACGAGAATCCGCAGCGGGTGGCCCCGGCGGAGGTCGAGCACGGGCTTCAAGATCTCACGACGGAGTGCACGGTCTCCGACGCTGTGTTTGACCGGGCCCGTGCACGCTACACGGAAGACCTCCGCACCATTCGCAATCACATCCAGGCGGGCGACGTCTACCAGATCAACTACACCGCGCCCGTTCGTTTTCGCTTCGACGGCGATCCCCGGGCGCTCTACCGCCGCCTCCGCCATCGCCAGCACGTCCCGTACGGCGCGTACCTCAACCTCGGCGACACGCAGGTCCTCTCCTGTTCGCCCGAGTTGTTCTTTCGGAGAGAGGGGCAGCGCGTGTGGACACGGCCGATGAAGGGCACCATCCGGCGGGGGCGGACGCTGGAGGAGGACCGGGCGCTGCGGGAGGCGCTTCGGACCGATCCGAAGAACCGGGCCGAAAACCTGATGATCGTGGATCTCCTCCGCAACGACCTCTCGGTCTGCTGCCGCCCGGGGTCCGTGCAGGTGCCTTCGCTTTACGAGACGGAGTCGTACGACTCGGTCACGCAGATGACCTCGACGGTGGAGGGGCGCCTGCAGGACGACGCCGGCCTCGCCGACGTGCTTCGGGCGCTCTTTCCCTGCGGCTCCATCACCGGCGCGCCCAAACGGCGGGCCATGCGCATCATCCGCGCATTGGAACCAGGGCCCCGCGGCGTTTACTGTGGGGCCATCGGCATGGCCGGGCCGGGAGACACGGCGGTCTTTAACGTGGCCATCCGTACGGCGGTGCTGGGCGGGGCGGAGGGACGCATGGGCGTGGGCAGCGGGGTGGTGTGGGATTCCGACCCGGAGGCCGAGTACGAGGAGTGCCAGCTCAAGGGGCGGTTTCTCACCGCGTCGCCCGACACGGGGCAGTCGCGAGACGACAAGCCGCTGAAGCTGATCGAGACCCTTCGGGCCGAGAACGGGACCGTGGCGCTCCTCGATCGGCACCTGGCCCGTCTCGCCCGCTCGGCGGAATACGCCGGCTACCCCTTCGACGAGGCCCACATTCGGGAGCGCATCCAGGCGAGCCTTCCCGCCGGGCCCGAGTCGGCACCACAGAAGGTGCGCGTGACGCTCGACCGCTGGGGAACCGTGGACGTATCGGTGGATCCCGTCGGGGAGCCGCGGCCGACGCCCTGGCGGGTCGTGGTGTCGGACCTGCGGGCCGACGCCGAGGAGCCGCTCTTCTACCACAAAACGACGCATCGCGGGGTGTACGAGGAGGCGCTGGCCGCCGCCCGGGCGGTCGGGTGTGAGGAGGCCATCCTGCTGAACGAGCAGGGGCACGTCACGGAGGGAACGTACACGAACATTTTTGTGGAGCAGGGCGGGCGCCTCTGGACGCCGCCGGTCGAGTGTGGGCTCCTGGGCGGGGTGTACCGGGCGTACGTCTTGGAGACGGAGGAGCGAGCAGGGGAGAAAAAACTCACAGTCGAGGATCTCCGGTCGGCCGATGCGATCTACTGCTGCAATGCGGTGCGAGGCTTCTGTCCGGCCGTGCTCGTGTCGGCGTCCCGTCCTGCGGGCGGAGCGCCCGGACCGAGAACGACGAGATGAAAGCGCTCCCACTGTTGATTTGTCGTGGGCGGAGGAGTAGTTTTATGTACGCTTTTGTCCGGGTGCTTTTCTGCACGCTGTTTTCTCGTCTGTTTTCTCGTCCAACTCGTTTCTCCCATGTCTGAGCAAGATCCTGAAGTAACGGCTGCCTATTCCGGCCGTGACGACGTGTATGAACCGTCCGCCGCCTTTCGCGAACGGGCCCACATTGGGTCCATGGAGGCGTACGAAAAGATGTACGAGCGGTCGGTGAATGAGCCGGAGGCCTTCTGGGCCGAGCAGGCCGAGCGGATCGACTGGTTCGAGGACTTCAACACAGTGCGGGACGTGAGCTACGACCCCCACCACGTCGACATCAACTGGTACGAAGGGGGCGTCACGAACGCCTGTTACAACGCCGTGGACCGGCACCTGCCGGAAAAGGCCGACCAGACGGCCCTCATTTTTGAGCCCGACGATCCCCGCGCGCAGCAGACGCAACACATCACCTACGGCGACCTGCACCGCGAGGTCTCCCGCTTCGCCAACGTGCTGAAGGCCCAGGGCGTGGAGAAGGGCGACCGGGTGACGATCTATTTGCCGATGATCCCGGAGGCGGCGTACGCCATGCTGGCGTGTGCCCGCATCGGGGCCATCCACTCGGTGGTGTTTGCCGGCTTCTCGCCCGACTCGCTGGCCGACCGCATCCTCGACTGTGAGTCCGACCTGCTGATTACAGCGGACGAGGGGCGGCGGGCCGGGGATCGGGTCTCGCTCAAGGACAACGCGGACGAGGCGTTGGAACGATGCGACCGGGTGGACACGGCCCTCGTCGTGCAGCACACGGGCGGCGACGTGGACTGGACCGAGGGGCGCGACGTGTGGTACCACGAGGCCGCGGCGGAGGTCTCCGCTGAGTGTGAGCCCGAGCCGATGGACGCCGAGGATCCGCTCTTTATCCTGTACACCTCCGGCTCCACGGGCAAGCCCAAAGGCGTCCTCCACACGACGGGCGGCTACTGCGTCTACACGAGCCTTACCCACGAGTACGTCTTCGACTACCACGAGGGCGACGTCTTCTGGTGCACGGCCGATGTGGGCTGGATTACCGGGCACAGCTACATCGTCTACGGCCCGCTTTTCAACGGCGCCACGCAGGTCTTCTTCGAGGGCACGCCCACCCATCCGGGCCCGTCGCGCCTCTGGGATGTGGTGGACAAGCACGACGTCAACATCTTCTACACGGCGCCGACGGCCATTCGGGCGCTCATGCGCCATGGAAAAGAGCACGTCGAGAGCACCGACCGGTCGTCGCTCCGCGTCTTGGGCACGGTGGGCGAGCCCATCAATCCGGAGGCCTGGCGCTGGTACTACAACGTCGTGGGCAACGGCAACTGCCCGATCGTCGACACCTGGTGGCAGACCGAGACGGGCGGCATCATGATTACGCCGCTGCCGGGCGCCATCCCGCAGAAGCCTGGGGCGGCCGCGAAGCCGTTCTTTGGGGTGCAGCCGCAGGTCGTGGACGCGGCCGGCGAGGTGAAGGAGGGGGCCGCCGAGGGCCGACTCGTGATTGCCGACTCCTGGCCCGGACAGATGCGGACCGTCTACAAGAACCACGAGCGCTTTGAGCACACCTACTTCTCACAGGTCCCGGGCACCTACTTCACGGGCGACGGCTGTCGGCGCGATGAGGACGGGTACTACTGGATCACGGGCCGCATTGACGATGTGCTCAATGTGAGCGGCCACCGCATCGGGACGGCCGAACTGGAGAGCGCCCTCGTGGCGCACGAGAAGGTGGCCGAGGCGGCCGTGGTCGGCTATCCGCACGACGTGAAGGGCCAGGGCATCTATGCATTCGTCACGCTGGTCCGCGGGGTAAACCCGACGGAAACCCTCCGGGAGGAGCTGGTGCAGGACGTGCGCGATCGCATCGGCCCCATCGCGTCGCCCGACCACATCCAGTTCACCGATTCGCTGCCCAAGACGCGCTCCGGCAAGATCATGCGCCGCATCATCCGCAAGATTGCCGCGGGAGAGTACGATGACCTTGGCGATACGTCCACGCTGGCGGACCCCGGCGTGGTAGAAACGCTGATCGAGAAGCGGCGGGGCAAGGCAATGGATTAGGCGTAGGCCGATCGCACCCTTACGGGGACGACACGGGCACGAGGACTGTCGACGTGCCGCCCTCGGGGGCCGTGAGGCGCCGGGCGGGGGGGCGGTCCGACGTTAAGAGGGCCCGGGCAAAGAAGCCCTCGGGATCGAACCGAAGGCGGCGAGCGGTGAGGCTCGTGTCGTGGGGCGACACCCATCCGCTCCAGGCGGTGGGGGACGGAGCGGTAGACGCCGGATCGACCAGGGAGCGCCCGCCGGCGAGGGCAGAGGGATGCCCGCGGCCCGGACGCTCAAGGGGGGCGTAGCGCGTCTCGGCGAGGGACGAACGGTTGGCGGCCACGAGCGAGTCGGCGGACCATACCGGGAAATAGCGGCGCTGACGGGCCACTCGTTCCCATCGCCACCGCCGCACATCGGCCCCGTAGCGGGCGCTGAGCGTGTCGAGGGCCTGCCGGAAGGCCTGCCGCCGGCGGTGGGAGGCAAAGTATGGCGGGTCGGAGGCGGACGAAGGCAGCTGCCCAATCTCGTCCCGATAGGCCTGCATCCAGTGCTCAAACAGGGAGGCCCCGATGCTTGCGCGATCGTACCGGTGATCCCAGTTTTGGAGGTACGCGAGGGCCTGGGGGGCGGGCGGCGCGGCCTCGGCGAAGGGCTGGAGGTCGTCCTCAAAACGAGCCAGCAAAGCCCCGGCCCAGGTGCTCGAATCGCTCGTGCTCAGGGCCTGCATGTCTGCGGCCCCCGCCCCCTGCGCCGTGAGGCTGCGGGCCTGGTGTCGGCTCCAGTGCGACCGTCCCACGACCAGGCCCGAGTCGGGGCCGGCCGGGGCAACGACTGGAGGCGTCCCGATCACCTGGGGCGGCGCGTCGGAGGGAAGGCGAAGCCCGGCCAGGTCGAAGAGGCGAAACGACGGGGCGCGAGTGGACGGCACCAGACCGCCCGCGTGCAGCCAGGCCGGAAGGTCGGTCTGACTTGAGAACCCGGGCCACTCCACGGCCCAGAGCGAGTCGGGGGTGGGGACCGTGTCGGCGGGGGGGCGGAGGGGGAGCGCCGTGCCGTACCGGTGGACCGACACGAGCTCTTCCGCGCCGCCGCGGGGCGAAATGCGGTTGTGCCAGTCTCGGTACGCCGTGGAGTCGGGAGGCCCGTACCGAAGCGTGGCCGTGCTCCCGAGCAAAAATCCCCAGGCTCGCCCGTTGGCGGTGCCGGTGGGAAGGAGGGGGAGGCCCGGGACGGTAACGCCCCGGAGGGAGCGGCCGCGGCCCCTTCGTAGATGCACCTCCTGAAGCGTGGGCGTGGCCGAGGCCCCGAGCACGTGCCGCTGAAAGAGCGTTGCCGGCGTGTCGGAGGTTGCCGGCGTGGCCCAGATGACGCTACGGTCCCACCCGTGGAGGTGGAGCCAGCGTCGCCAGTGCCGGTCGAGACGGTGGAACTCGACCACGGCGTCCGGTGCGTGGGCCGGGGGCGCAATGGGCTCCGTGCTCACCCACGCCAGCAGCCGCTCCACCACGAGGGGATGCCAGGGCTCCCAGGGCGTGGGGGACTGATTGAGGAGGACGAAGGGGGGTTGTTCCTGTACGTACTCGGACCGGAGGGCGGCGTTGAGGCCCTCGACGTACGCCTGAAGGTGCCGCTGCGTGGAGTCCGGCAGGCGACGGTAGGCCGCCCGCGCATGGTGACCGAGGCCGAGGCGAAGGGCGTGACGGTCCAGGGCCTGCGTGCCGGACCCAAACCACTCACTCAACCGGCCGAGGGCGGTGCGCCGCCAGAGGGTGACGGTCCAGCCCCGCTGGAGGCCGTGGGCGTATCCGAGGCCGGTGAGGGCGTCCCGCGGCGTGTGGGCCTGAATGGACGTACCACCATCCGCACCCATCGCAACCGTTACGGAGTCCGACAATCCGCCCACCCGGGAGCGGTCGGGGGGAGGCGTCGGGCGGAGCATGCCCCACCAGATCGCAACGGCAAACAACAGTACCGTCGCGAGGACGAGGCCAACGCGGGACAGACGAGTCACGGAGGGGGACGGTCGGGCGGGGCGACGAGAACGTTACGCGTCGGGATTGGCCAGCCAGCTGACAAAGGCCGATCGGGACTTGGCGTTGAGGCACTGATCGGGGGACAGCCACCCCTTCCGGGCCACCGCGACCCCCCAGCGCACGTAATCGAGCTCGTCGGTCGCGTGGGCGTCGGGGTTAATCGAAATTAGCACGCCCCGATCGGTTGCCTCTCGCACCCAGCGCCAATCGAGGTCCAGACGGTAGGGGTTGGCGTTCAGTTCGATGGCGACGTTCTCTTCGGCGCAGGTTTCGATGATGCGCTCGTGGTCGAGCGGGTAGCCCTCTCGCGAGAGCAGCAGACGCCCGGTGGGATGGCCGAGGACACGCGTGTAGGGGTTTCGGATGGCCCGGGAGACGCGTTCTGTGGCTTCCGCCTCCGTCATGCTAAACCCGGTATGGACGCTCGCCACCACGAAGTCGAACGATGAAAGCACTTCGTCCTCGTAGTCGAGCGAGCCGTCGCGGAGGATGTCGCTCTCAATGCCCCCAAAGACCCGAAAGTCGACGTCGTTCTCGGCGTACTCGCGGTTGATCTGTTCGATTTCTTCCTGCTGCTGTCGGACCTCGTCGGGAGAGAGTCCACTGGCAATCCGGAGGGACTGGCTGTGGTCGCAGATGCCGAAGTAGTCAAGGCCCCTGCGGCGGGCCGCCTCGGCCATATCGCGGAGCGAGTCGGCGCCGTCGCTGTAGGTGGAGTGATTATGCAGGGAGCCCCGCAGGTCCTCGGTGGTGAGGAGGGCGGGAAGCGTGTCGTTGGTCGCAGCCGCGAGTTCGCCCCGGTGCTCGCGAAGCTCGGGAGGGATGAACGAGCACCCGGCCGCGTCGAAGAGCGTGGATTCTTCTGCGTGGCGACCGGGCGATCCCGTCTGTTCTTCGAGGGCCGCGCAGTGTTCGGGGCTGCCGGTGGTGCGCCACCACGCGGTGCCAAAGCGGTCGGGGGACGCCAGGTGAACCCGAAGCGGGAGGCCCTCCGGAAGGGTGCCGGTCAGGCGGTCATCGGTGTGTTCGACGTCGGAAGGAAGCGTCTCCCGGGCCCAGGCCGCGAGGGCGTCCGGCCGCTCCGTGGCCACGAGAAGGTCGACGCGTTCGACGGTTTCGAGGGCGCGGCGGAGGGGGCCCGTGGGTTCGGCCCGGGTGGTGGCGTCGTGGGTGCGCAGCGCGCGCAGGACGGGCTGGACGGCGTTCCAGGCCTCCGCGTAGCGCCACTGCGACTCGTAGGAGCGGAGCCGCCGGACGTTGTCCAGGATGTTCTGTTGGGTCTTGTCGCCAAAGCCGCTCAGGCCCGTGATTCGATCGGATTCGGCGGCGTCCTCCAGCTCGTCGAGGGACGCGATGCCCAGTTCGTTCCAGAGCCGACGAGTGCGCTTTGTGCCCAGGCCGTTCACGCGCAGGACATCGAGGAGCCCCGGGGGAATGGCGTTCAGGAGCTCGTCGTGGAGCGCAAAGGTGCCCGACTGGGCAATGTCCGTCACGTGGTCGGCCATTCCGTCGCCGATTCCCTCGACGTCCGTCAGGGTGCCCGATTTGAGACGATCGGTGACCGCCTCGTCCAGATCGCCGAGCGCGCGGCCGGCCCGCCGGAAGGCGCGGGCCCTGTACGGGTTGCCGTCGGTGAGTTCGATGAGGTCGGCCGTTTCCTCGAGGACGGCGGCAATGTCGTCGTTGTTCATGTCGAAAACCGGGGGCCTGAGAGAGCATGCGCAGTCGTTCAATGGCTTGGCCCCCGTTCTCGATTCCGGACGATCAGGAAAGAGTGACGAAGGATCCCGCCGCCGAGACACAGATACAACATATGATCCCCAATTTCGAGCTTGCACGCCCCGGCCCCTGCCGTTCGATGCAGTCCACAACCTCCCGCCTTCTGGCGGCCCTTCCGCTCGTTTTGATCGGGTTCGTGTTGGGCCAGTGGGGGAGCACGCGGTGGCAGGACGGCCCCCCGTCGCAGGATCTCCGGGCCCTCTCGGATGCCTTTACCACGATCCAGCGCTCGTACGTCGATTCTGTTTCGGGAAGCCGGCTCACAGAGGATGCCCTCCGGAAAATGACCGGCAGTCTGGATCCCTTCTCTGTGTATCTCCCGCCGGAGCAACTTCGCCACATCGAGGATGTCTTTCAAGGGGAGTTCGAGGGCATTGGCATCACGTACGAGCGGATTGACGGTCCCCAGGGGCAGGATACCATTTTCGTGTCGTCGGTGACGCCGGGCGGACCCAGTGCGAAGGCGGGCCTGCGGGCCGGAGATCGGATCGTGGGCGTCGGAGAAACGTCCGCCGTGGGGTGGACGGACGAAACCATCCGTTCTCGCCTGATGGGGCCGAAAGGAAGCACCGTGCACGTGACCCTTCGACGCCCCACCCGCCCCGAGCCCCTGCAGGTCACCATCACGCGGGGCACCGTGCCGATGGAGACGGTGGCGGCCAGCTACATGATCGACGGCCGCACGGGCTATGTCCGGCTGACGCGGTTTGCCCGGACGACCCACGAGGAGCTGCGACGCGCGCTCCGGCGCCTCGACGCCCACGGGATGGAGCGGCTCGTCTTCGATCTTCGGGGGAATGCCGGGGGGCTGCTCACGATGGCCGAGCGGGTCGCAGACGAATTTCTGGTGGAGGATCAGCTCATTGTGACCTCTCGGAGTCGCCATTCCGAGTATGCCGGGGCGCGGTACGCAACGGAGGAGGGGCTTTTTGAAGATCGCCCGCTCATCCTTCTCATCGACGGGCAGTCTGCCTCCGCCAGCGAGATCGTTGCGGGCGCCCTCCAGGACCACGATCGTGCTCTTCTGGTGGGGCAGCGCACTTTCGGCAAAGGACTTGTGCAGCGGCAGTACGACCTTCCGGATGGGAGTGCCCTCCGGCTTACGATCGCCCGGTATCACACGCCCTCGGGACGGCGCGTGCAACGCCCAGAGGAGGAGGCGACATCCCACCCGTGGGCCGAGACCGCAGCGGCCATCGACACGACGGCGATTCCCGACTCCGTCCGCTACCGAACCGACGCCGGGCGGCTGGTGATCGGTGGGGGCGGGATTGTGCCGGACCGCCGAGTTGCCCCCTTGGGGCATCCCCGTTCCTCGGTGCTTGATTCCGTGCAGGCGCAGGGACTTCTTCGGTCGTTTGCGCGACGCTGGATTGATGGGCGGGCCGACTCGCTTCGGAGCGTCTGGGACGGGCGCCCCGACGCGTTTGTCGAATCGTACGAGCTTCCGCCGTCCGTGTATCGGAGCGCTGTTCGCTTTGTCCGTCGGGAACGGGCAGGCTCCGGTCCCGCCCCTCCGGCCGATTCGATGGACCGAGCGAGAGTCGAAGCGTATGTGCGAGGGCGAGTGGGGCAGCGCCTCTTCGGGCCTGAGGTGGCCCTTCGGATTCGGAACGGGAGCGATCCCGTCCTCGATGCAACGAGGGGCGCCTGGAGCGAAGCGGAACGCCGGGCGCGCAATTACCCCGTTCGGAACGGACGGACGGAATGAGCTGCACGGGCGCACCACGAGGCACATTGACAAGCTATCTCGGGCTGCATATACTGGGAATACGAATTTGTCGTATGTGCCCAGCGGACGGCTTATGGCGGGTCGGATAGAACGAGGGGCTTCCACCGTGGAGTCAGTAGAGCACCCCTCGGTGCCCCGTTCGTCGCTCGCCCCACCGGTTGGGTATGCGGCCACACGTTCGGAGCTGCTCCTCGAGCGGGCCGCGCTGGTTTCCTGGTCTTTCTCCGATAACAGACACGATTGAGGATTAGTCACCTATGGTGATTCTGGACAAGCTGACCGCGCACGTTTTGCTCTTGCTGCCGCAGGCAGCTGGTAGTGGGGGCGCCATCAACGCCCTCGTCGAACGATTTAATGAGGGCGGTCCCTGGATGTGGCCCGTGCTCATCTGCCTGATCATTGGGCTGGCACTTGCCTTTGAGCGAATTATTTCGCTCAACCTCGCAGACATCAACACGCAGGCCTTTCTCCAGCGCGTGAAAGAGGCGCTGGACGAGGGCGGCATTCCGGCGGCCGAAGAGGAGTGCGCCAGCACCCGCGGCCCCGTCGCCTCGGTCTTCCAGGCCGGCCTGATGCGCGCCGACGAAGGCATCGACGCCGTCGAGGAGGCCGTGGTGTCCTACGGGTCCATCGAAATGAGCTTTCTGGAGCGAGGATTGGTGTGGCTGTCGCTGTTCATCAGCGTAGCCCCAATGCTCGGATTTCTTGGGACGGTCATTGGGATGATTCAGGCCTTCGACGCGATTGAGAGCGCCGGCGACATTTCCCCGCGCCTTGTGGCCGGTGGAATTAAGGTGGCCCTCCTGACCACCGCCTTTGGCCTGATTGTGGCCGTGATTCTTCAGTTCTTCTACAACTATGCAGTCTCGAAGATTGACCGGCTGGTTGCGGAAATGGAGGATGCCTCGATTGAGCTGATCGACGCTCTCGTGGCCCTCGAGCGAGGCGATTCGGTGACGGGAGAGAAGGCCATTCCCGAAACGATCGGAGAGCGCGAAGAATAGTGGCGCTTGCTCGTAGCACGTCCGTCGCCGGACATGTCCCTTACCGCTGACCGTTTCAGACCGAGGGTATACTTATGAACGTCATTCTTCCGATCGCAATCTACGCGGCCCTGGGCCTTGCCGGGCTCGGCATACTCGGCATGGGCATTTCGGGACTCCGCAGCCTTGCATACGGCAAAGTGAGGCCGCTGGGGATCGCCATTGTGGTGATTCCCATTGTCCTGGTCGCTGTCCTGGGCTTCACAATGGAAACCTGGGCACAGGCCGCCATTTTCACCCTTGTGGTGATGTTTGGCCTCACACTCGTTGGGATGTTTCTGACAGGCGTTCGGAACCTCTTCCGGTAGCGTCCTGCTGGTTTCCTGTTCGACTTCTTTCACCGGTGTCCGAACTTTTATGCCTGGCCTGCTCGAAAAACGACGCGACGACCGCGAGGAGGGAGAGATCCCGACGGCCGGTATGGCCGATATTGCCTTCCTCCTCCTGATTTTCTTCCTCCTGGTGACGACGATTAACGTCGACACTGGAATCGGGATGACCCTTCCGCCAAAGCTGGAAGACCAAGAGCCGCCCCCCGTTAAGGAGCGGAACCTCTTTAACATCCTGGTGAACTCCCAGGGCGAGCTCCTCGTCGAGGACGAACCAGCGAATATTGGGCAACTCCGCCAACGGGTGAAGGCGCACGTCACGAACTTCGGGGAGGAGCCCGATCTCTCCGTGAGTCCCGACGATGCGGTAATCTCGATCAAGACCGACGCTCAAACCCCCTACGACACCTACATCCAGGTGCTCGATGAGGTGTGGATGGCCTACCGCGAAATCTGGGATCAGATCGCACGAACCGGCCAGACCCCCCAGGGGGATCAGGTGCTGGATCAGACCTACGACAGCTATGAGGCCTACCGGTCCACCCTGGAGCCCCAGGAGGAGAACCTGATTCGAGAAGCCTTCAAGGCCCAGATTTCCATTGCGGAGCCGGATACCGGGGACTGACCCGTCTGTGGGTATGGGTGCCGGTGGTCCCCAGCATGTTCTTCGACTGACGACGACTGACTGTTATGGCTTCACAGCGTTTCGAACGCCGGACGTCCGATACCGAGCCGGGATTCACGACCGCCTCGCTGCCGGACATCGTGTTTATGCTTCTAATCTTCTTCATGGTCTCTACGGTGCTGCGGGAGCAGGACATCAAGGTCCGGACGCAACTCCCGGAGGCCGAGGCACTTACGAAGATTGAACAGAAGCGACTAATCTCTAAAATCCACATTGGGCCCCTGAAGAAGGGAGAGAATGAGGGCGAAACAGCAATCCAAATTGACGATGCACTGATTGATAACCGTCGGGCAATTCGTCAAATCATGTACAACAAGCTCCAGAATGAGCCCCGGCTCATTGCGTCCCTGAAGGTGGACGTCGGCTCGGAGATGGAAGTCGTAAACGAGGTTCAACAGGAGCTTCGCGAGGCGGGCGCCCTCCGGATTAATTACTCTTCGAACCGCGAAAACCCTCCGAATTAGGTGGGTGTCCGGTTTTCCCTGAACAAAAAAGCTCTGCTTCCCGGCAGGGCTTTTTTGTTTGTGGGAGTGCGTTTCTTTGCTCACTTCGATTATTCAGTCTGCATGGCTCACGAGATTACTCTTCTTCCCGGAGATGGCATTGGTCCTGAGGTTACCGAGGCGACCGTTCGGGTGATTGAAGCCGCTGGCGTGGACGTGTCCTGGGATGAACACCGGATGATTGGCCAATCGGCGGTCGATGACGACCGGCCCGCGCTGCCCCCCGATGTCATTGACTCTATCGAGTCGACCGGCGTCGCTCTGAAGGGTCCCATCACGACGCCGGTAGGGGGCGGGTTCACCAGCGTAAATGTGCAGCTCCGCCAGCGAATGGATCTGTACGCCAACGTACGTCCCTGTACGACCCTGCCGGGACTCAACACGCCGTTTGAGGACACGGACCTGATTATTTTCCGAGAGAATACGGAGGGGCTCTACTCGGGCATCGAGTACTTCGATGAGCGGCTGGAGATTGCCGACTCCATCGCTCGCGTCACGCGGCGCGGATCGGAGCGCATTATCCGCTTCTGCTTCGAGTACGCGAAGGCGTACGGGCGCGATCGGGTGACGCTTGCCCACAAGGCCAACATTCTCAAGAAAACATCGGGCCTTTTTCTGGACATCGGAGAGGAGATCGCGGCGGATTATCCCGAGATTGCGTTCGATAACGAAATTATCGACGCGCTCTGCATGAAGCTCGTCATGACCCCGGGCGATTACGACTGCATCGTGAGCACCAACCTCTTTGGGGATATTCTGAGTGACCTCGCGGCGGGCCTCGTGGGGGGGCTGGGCGTGACGGCCGGCGCAAACATTGGCGACGAGTACGCTGTGTTTGAGGCCGTGCACGGGAGTGCCCCCGATATTGCTGGGCAAAACGTGGCCAATCCCACGGCTCTCATCCGCTCCGCGGTCATGATGCTCCGTCATCTCGATGAAGAGGCCGCCGCCGTGACGATTGCGGACGTGATCGAAGAGATGTATGAGGAGGGCGAGTGCCTGACGGCGGATGTTGGGGGATCGGCCTCCACCACCGAGTTTGCGGAGGCGGTTGCGGACCGCGTTTCGCACCGCACCGGACGGTAATCGCTTGTTTGGTTTTCTTCTCCGTCACTACAGCCGACGACGCTTCGTATGATTCAGCGCATCCAAACGGTCTATCTTTTTCTGGGCGCCCTGACGCTGGCGAGCCTTGGGGGGTTCGATACGCCCTGGGGCAGCACCGCCGCGGCGACGCAGGCGTGGTACCTGCCGTCTCTCATCGGGCTCCTCGTGGTAACGGCGGGAACGGCCCTGGGCGCCATTTTCCTCTATGAACAACGGAAAGTGCAACGCCGGGTCGTGGTGGGGGTGCAGGTTTTGACCGTCGGGCTTGCGGGAGTGTACTACGGGGGGCTCTACCTCACGGCGGAGCTCAATTTTGGGGGGGAGGCTGGACTCCTGTGGGGGAAGACAATCGCGCTGCTGCTCCCGATCGTCGCGTACGTCTTTTTTTGGCTGGCGCGGCGTGGCATTGACCACGACATCGACCTCGTCGAGTCGATGGATCGCCTTCGATAATGGAACCGGGACGAGACAAAGACGGCCGACCGCGGCGCATTTTCTGCCACCTCTTTTGCCCCGATGGCTGAGCGTCCGCTTCGGGTCTACATCGCCCTCACGCTGGGCGTACTGAGCTTCGCGTTCGCCCCGATTTTCGTCCGGCTGGCGGGCGACGTGCCGGGGCTCGCCATCGCGGTGTGGCGGACGGTGATTGCGGCGGCGGTGCTTCTTCCCCCTGCCGTGAGCGTCTCCCCCGAGATTCGGCGTTTTAGCTGGCGCGAACTGGGCCTCGTCCTGGCGGCGGGCGTCTTCCTGGGACTGCACTTCATCGCGTGGATTGAGTCGCTGTACCACACCACCGTGGCCAGTGCCTCGGTCTTTGTCACGTCGAGCCCGGTGATCTTGGCCGTGCTGGGGTACCTGGTGCTGGGGGAAACGCTCACACCGGCAACGGTGGGGGGCATCCTGGCCGCGGTGGGTGGGGCCGTGCTCATCGGCTGGGCCGATGCCGGGAGCGTCACACTGGGGCAAGGGGCGCTCTGGGGCAATACGCTGGCCGTGACCGGGGCGCTCCTCGTGAGCCTGTACCTCCTCATCGGGCGCGTGGTGCGACAGAAGGTCTCGTGGCTGGCCTACCTTGCGCCCCTCTACGCCACGGCGGCCGCCACAGCCCTTGGCGTGGCGGTGGTTCGGGGGGTGCCCTTGTTTGGCTACTCGTGGACTGTGTACGGACTGTGCGCGGGGTTGGCCCTGGGGCCCCAACTCCTGGGCCACGGCTCCTTCAACTACGCCCTGCAGTACGTCCCGGCCGCCATCGTGGGGATGCTGGCACTGCTGGAGCCCGTCGGCGCGTCGGTGCTGGCGTACGCCCTCTTTGGGGAGGTGCCGCCTGTGGCCTCCGTGGGGGGAATGGTTGTGGTCCTGGGGGGCGTGGCGGTGGTCGTCTGGCGACGACAGCGGACGGGAGGGGACGCCGACTGAGGCTACGGGGGCGGATGGGCCTACGCCGGCATCTGAAAGCGACCGGGTGGGAGGGCGTCGAACGTCTTGCGTCCGCGAAGGAAATAGTCGACGGCCACCAGTCCGCGGTACGGTGGACGGACCGGGCGGTCTCCCGGGGCGGGGCGGACGGACCGGTAGTGGCCCTGCATCCGGACGGCATCGCGGTAGGCGCGGAGGATCGCGGCGGCTTCCGTGAGGTGGCCGGCGGCCAGGGCGCGTCCCGCCGCCGCGGCATCGCACAGCATGCGCAGGGGAAGGGTGCGTCTCCAGGCCCGAGGGGGCAGGTTTTTATAGAGCATCAGGAGGCTGTTCCGGAAGTTGTAGTATGTCTTCCGGGGCGAGTTTTGCGGCAACGAGGCCCCGCCGATGTGGTACACGTGACTCGCCGGCTCCACCCGCACCCGGTAGCCGTGACGCCACAGTCGCCAGCAGAGATCAATCTCCTCCATGTGCATCTCGAACCGCTCGTCGAGAGGGCCCACTTCGTTAAGGGCGGAGCGGCGGAGCATCAGCGCGGCCCCCGTGGCCCAAAAGACGTCCCGCGCCGTGTCGTACTGCCCGTGGTCCGGCTCCATGGTGTGGAAGAGGCGGCCGCGGGTGAAGGGATAGCCCACGCGGTCGAGGTAGCCCCCGGCGGCCCCGGCGTACTCGAAGCGCCCGCGGTCGTCGTACTGGAGGAGTTTCGGCTGCACGGCCCCGACGTCCGGCTGCGACTCCAGAACGTCGACGAGCGGGGACAGCCAGTCGGGAGGGACCTCGACGTCGTTGTTCAGAAGGACGACGTACTTGCCCGTGGCGTGGGGGAGCGCGGCGTTGTTGCCGCGGGCGAACAGCCAGTTCTCGGGATGCCGGACGATGGTGACCGACGGGTGCTCGCGCGCCACCCAGGCCGCGGAGCCGTCGGTGGACGCGTTGTCGGCCAGCAGTACCTCTAGGTTCGGGTAGTCTGTGGCCAGGACCGATGGGAGGCACCGCTCCAGCAGGGAGCGCGCGTTCCAGGACACAATGACGATGGACACACGAGGGGCTGCCATGGACACGAGCGGGGCCGAGCGATCAAAAAAGTGGAGACACCGGACACAAGGGCCGGCGTCAAACATAACACGCATCGTGCAAGAAATGCATCTACTCACTCGGCCCCCGCCGCCTCGTCTATGTCCGCCGATTCGTCCTCCGGCCTGAAAGCGGCCCGTCGTGTCATGCGGGAGCAGTGGGGATATTCTTCGTTCCGGCCGGGCCAGGAGGCCATTATCGAGGCCATTCTGGCGGGGCGCGACGTGCTGGGGGTGCTGCCGACCGGAGGCGGGAAGTCGCTCTGCTATCAGGTGCCGGCCCTTCTGGCGGACGGGCTGTGCCTGGTGGTGTCGCCCCTCATTTCCCTTATGCAGGACCAGGTGGAGGCCCTGCAGGCGCGGGGGGTAAGTGCGGCGTTTATGAACAGCACGCTGTCGAAGTACGAGATCGAGCAGCGGTGGACGGATGCGGAGCACGGGCGCTACGACCTCCTGTATATGGCCCCCGAGCGCCTCACGACCGAGGTCTTTCGGGCACGGGCCGAACGCCTGCCGGTCTCGCTGCTGGCTGTGGACGAGGCGCACTGTGTGAGCGAGTGGGGCCACAACTTCCGCCCCGACTACCTGGACATCCCGGAGGCGCGGGCCCAGCTTGGCGAGCCCCCGACGCTGGCGGTCACGGCCACGGCGACGCCCACCGTGCGGCGGGACGTGGCCACGCTGCTTGACATGACGGACCCGAAAGAGGTCGTCCGCGGATTCGACCGCCCGAACCTCGTCTGGTCCGTTTTTCACGCCGAGAACAAGCGGGCAAAGGTGCAGGAGGTCGTGGACGCGGTGGAGGGGACGGGCATTATCTACACGGCCACCCGGCGGGGCGTGAAGCGATGGACGCGCCGCCTGCGGGCCGACGACGTGAGTGTCGAGGGGTATCACGGGGGGCTCTCATCCGAGGAGCGGGAGGCACGACAGCAGGCCTGGACGGCGGACCAGACCCGTGTGATGGTGGCGACGAATGCGTTCGGCATGGGGATCGACAAGCCCGACGTGCGGTTCGTTCTTCACACGGACCTTCCGTCGTCGCTGGAGGCGTACTACCAGGAGGCGGGCCGGGCCGGACGGGATGGCAAGCGCGCCCACGCCGTGCTTCTCTTTCGGGAGCCGGATGCCGAGACGCAGGAAGCGCTCATCGAGGCCTCGCACCCGACGGCCCAGGAGGTGCAGGCGGTGTACGACGCGATCTGCAGCGTGGGCCAGGTGCCCATCGGCAGCGAGCCGGACGGGCCGCTGGTCGTGAACCTGGAGGCAGTGCTGAAGGTCACCGAGTATGCCCGAACGAAAGTGCGCACCGCGGTTGACCTGATCGCTCGTCAGGGGGCGTGGCGCGTGCTTCCGCAGCGCGACAAGTACGGGCTCATCCGGTTTCAGGAGACCGCCGGGACCCTCCGGCAGTGGGCGCGGGAGGTCTCCAACCGGGCCCTCGGCCAGTTTCTCAACACCCTCCTGCGGATCGTGCATGCCGATGCGTTTACGGAATGGTGGCGGCTGGACCTGTCGGCGGCCGCCCGTCGCATGGAGCTCTCCGAGAAGCGGGTGCACCGGGGGCTCGAATATCTAGAGGAACGCGGACTTCTGCGGTGGCAGCCGCCCGGGGCCGCCCTGCAACTGGAATTTGAGCACCCCCGAACTTCGAAGCTCCCGGTGGACGACGCGTCCGTGCAGCGGGCCCGAGCGCGGGCCGAAACCCGGCTCCGATATATGCTGCGCTACGCCCGGGCCGGCTCCTGCCGACGGCGCTTTCTGCTTACCTACTTCGGGGAGACCGGGCCCGAGGAGTGTGGACGCTGCGACGTATGCCTGGGCCGTCACGAGCCCCCCGCCGTCACGCCCGACGACGAGCCGATCCTCCGTTCCATTCTGCAGCGGGCGGCCGAGGGGACGCCCCGCGCCGACTGGTTTGACAACGCGCCGGTGCCGCGACACCGAATCGACGCGCTCATTAACTGGCTGGTGGCCGAGGGGTATCTCACGGCCCAGAACCCCGTAGAGGGAACCTATGCCCTCACGGAGAAGGGGCGCGCTCAGAGGAATTAGTCCAGGGACTCCCGGGTGCGCCGGGCCGCCTCTTCGCTGCGGTCTGTGCCTGGCGAGATGCTCCGCGAGCGGTCCTGCTGGATTGCGTTCAGCGTATCAATCACGCCGTTGTACAGGGAGGAGAAGGCGGACGGGCGTTCGCTGTAGTAGCGGAGGGTGGCGTCGAGGTCCTCCCGCTGCACGTCGTGCCGCTGCAGAATGGAGTCGGGGAGGGACGTGGGGAAGGCGGTGTCGAGCCGCGATCGGGCCGTCATCAGGTGCGTTTCCACGAGCACACGGGTGAAGGTGCTGTCGGGGAGCGGCGGGCGTTCGGGGGAAACGGCCGAGCACCCGGCGAGCGACAGGGCGCTGAGGGCAAGGCCCGCCGCGACGGCAAGTGCAGACCTGGGAACGAAGGGCATGAGGGGCGTTACTGCGACGCAGCGACGGCAGAGTCGTCCCCGGCATCCTGCTCCTGCGTCCGGAAGGTCTGGGCCATCACCTCCATCTGTCGCAGGAACTCCAGCTTGTCAAAGTCCGGGGCAAAGACCGAGCCGTCCATCAGATAGACCCGATCGGTGGACTGGTCGTAAAATGTGTAGGTCACAAAGGGGCCCCCGCCGCCCACGCTCTGAAACTCGTTGGAGTCGTCCGTGGCCGCGACCATGTGCCAGAGGCCCCGGAATTCATACCCGTAGCGGCCCTTGAACTCCGTCTGCTCCGTGGTGAGTGCGCGCCGGTCGTCGATGCGGACAAAGCCGGCCACCTGTCCGCGCAGGTAGCGTCGGGTGAGCGAATCCCGCGTCTCGTGGATCCATTCTGGTGTGATGTCGCTGGGGCTCATGTCGTCCTCGTAGTACACAAAGAACTCCCGCCGCGTCTTAGCGAGCAGGCGGCGCAGCCAGACGAAGCCGGAGGAGGCCGTCGTGGTGTCGATGGCGAGCTGGAAGTCGTGCTGAACATTGACGGCAAACCCGTGCCGGTTCATGAGGGTGTCCTCGAGGGCGAACTGGCGCGCGTCGTCGTACATTTCCCGCTCCATGCGCTTCAGGGTGGCCTTTTTAAAGGTGCCCCGGATGGAATCGCCTCGTTGCTCAAGGGCGGTGACGAGGTCCTCGGGGGTGGCGGCCGTCACGAAATAGACCCGTTGACTCCGTCGCCAGAGGTTCGGTTTGCTCACAACGGCAATTTGCCCGTCCATCACGGCCTGTCGGGCCTCGTCCGACAGGCGACGGCGGAGGAAGTTGGCCTCGTTGGTCGAGTCGCTCAGGGGAGCAATCACGACCACGTTTTTGAGGTCCTGGATGCTGTCGTATACGCGTTCAGACGAAAGCTCGAGGTGCCGAATCTCGAAGTAGCGCTCCGGCTGGGGAAGGGTGTTGATCCAGGGCGTGACGGTTTCGCGGAAGGTGTCCCCCACGGGGCCGGTCCAGTGGGAACTGTCGACAACGACGGTGACCTCGCCCTCCTTCCCGATGGCGCGGGGGCGATAATCGCCCTCACATCCGACCAGCACGACGGCCAGGAGTACGGCGGCGGCGAGGAGAAGCGTGGGGGCGGACCGAACGGGGCGGGGCATGAGGGAGAGCGGGGACGGCGAGACAAACGACACATGTCGAACAGCGGCGCGCGTGGAATGCTCCCGACTGCGCGCTACAGCCTATGCAACTGTCGGGGTGCCCTGTTTCAACTGACGGGCAAACTGAGCGACAGCGTCAAGCCGATCCGCTTCGGAAAGGGAGGCATTGTCCCAGAGGGCGGCGGCCTTATTGATGAGGGCGGAGCCGACGATGAAGCCATCGGTGTGGCGACTCAGGCGCATCGCATCGGCGTGACTTTTGATGCCGAAGCCGACCAGCAGGGGATTCTGCTCTACAAGAGACTGGGCATGTTGGAGGTATTCTTGCACGGTGGGGGCGTGGTCGAGATCGCTGCCGGTGAGACCCGTGACGCTGACGGCGTACACGAATCCGGTGGCCTGCTCGTCGACCGCCCGAATGCGCTCGTCGGACGAGTTCGGCGCAATGAGGAAGACGAGGTCCAGGCCCTGCGTGTCGGCGGCTGCGCGGAGGGGCGCGCTTTCCTCGGGGGGAAGGTCGGGAAGGATGAGGCCATCGACGCCGGCGGCCGCGGCGTCCCGGCAGAAGGATTCGACGCCGTAGCGGAGGATCGGGTTGACGTATCCCATGAGCAGGAGCGGCGTGTCGCTGTCCTGCCGGAAGGTTTCGGCCCGGCGGAACGTGTCGGCCATCGTGACGCCGTGCTCGAGCGCGCGGGCGCTGGCCTTCTGGATGGGGCGGCCTTCGGCCAGCGGGTCGCTGAAGGGCATGCCGAGCTCAATGAAGTCGACGCCGCCGCGGTCGAGGGCGTGGAGGAGCGGCCCGGTGGCGTCGGGCTGGGGGAAGCCGTCGGTGAGGAAGAGGCCCATGGCCTTTTCGCCGCGTGCCTGCAGGGCGTCGAATGTGTCGTCGAGTCGGGACATGTCTGAGGGGGGGGTGTGGG